>JBMOMH010000058.1:0-13857 GCA_049323135.1 Actinomycetota bacterium | reverse complement strand
CGGGCAGGGGCCCCCGGCCGGCCCGGCCCCCCGGCCCGTCCCCCAGGTGCCGGTGGTGGTGTTCAACCAGACGACCCGCCAGGGGCTGGCCGCGGCCGTCGCCGCCCGGCTGCGAGCCGCGGGTTGGCAGGTCCAGGGGGTGGGCACGTTCCGGGGCGTGGTCCCGGCGACGACCGTGTACTACCCGGACGGCCAGGCGGCCGCCGCGGCGGCGCTCGCCGCCGCCCTGCCCGGGCCGGACCGGACCCGCCCCCGCTTCCCCGGCCTGTCCACCACCGCGCTGACCGTGGTGCTGACCAGTGACTTCCCCAGTGACTTCCCCAGTGATGTCGCGGCTGGCGCGCCGGGTGGCGGGTGACCGGGACGGACCAGCGGCTGCCCGAGCCGGTCACCGCCGCGGGCCGGGCCGGGCTGGCCGCGCTACGCGCTGCCCCGGACGCCGCCCTGCTGGCCACCGACTTCGACGGAACCCTGGCCCCCATCGTCGCCGACCCGGCGGCCGCCCGTGCCCTGCCCGGCACGGCCGCGGTGCTGTGGCGGCTTGCCGCGGCGACCGCAGGGGTGGCCGTGGTCACCGGCCGTCCGGCGCGGCAGGCCGCCCGGTACGCCGGACTGGACCCTGCCCCCGCGCCGGTCCCCGGCCGGCTGGTCGTCCTCGGCCAGTACGGCCGGGAGCGCTGGGACCCGGTCTCGGGGGCGGCCCCCGCCCCCGACCCGGGGCCGGGCCTGCACGCCGCGCGCGCCGAGCTGCCCGGGCTGCTGGCCGCGCTGCGCTCGGCGGTCACCGCCGGGGTGCACGTCGAGGACAAGCCGGCCGGCCTGGCGGTGCACCTGCGGCGGACCGGCGACCCGGCGGCGGCCCTGGCGGTGCTCGGCGAGCCGTTGCGGGCGCTGGCGGCCCGGCACGGCCTGGTGGTGGAGCCCGGCCGGCTGGTCCTCGAGCTGCGCCCGCCGGGCACGGACAAGGGACAGGCCCTCGACCGGCTGGTCGCCGAGACGGGGGCGGGTACGGCGCTGTTCGCCGGGGACGACCTCGGCGACCTGGCGGCGTACGACGCAGTGGACCGGCTGCGGGCGCGGGGCGGGCAGGGGCTCACCGTGTGCAGCGGGTCGGCCGAGGCCGGGGCGGTCGCGGCCCGCGCGGACCTGGTCCTCGAGGGGCCGGCCGGCGTGCTGGCCTTCCTGCGCGCCCTGGCCGCCGACCTGGAGGCCCGGCGGGCGCCCGATTAGCCGCGGGGGTTAGCCGCCGTCCGTCCCCAGCGCGGTCAGCTGGTCGGCCAGCCACTGCTGCGGGGGCAGCGCGCCGGCGGCGGCGGCCAGCCGGGCGCAGCGCGCCTGGCGCTCGGGGACCGGCATGGCCAGCGCCCGGTGCAGCGCCTCGGCGGTCCCGCTCACGTCGAACGGGTCGACGACGAGGGCGTCGGCGCCGAGGTCGGCGACGGCGCCCGCCTCCCGGGACAGCACCAGCGCGCAGCCCCGCTCGGAGACCACCGGCCCTTCCTTGGCCACCAGGTTCATCCCGTCCCGGATCGGGTTGACCACCAGCACGTCGGCCAGCCGGAACGCGGCCAGTGAGCGGGGGAAGTCGTCGTCGACGGCGAGCAGCAGCGGCTGCCAGTCCGACGTACCGAACTCGTCCTCGATCTCCCGGGCGATGCGCTGCACGTCGGCGGTGTACTCCCGGTACTCCGGGAGGTCGTGCCGGCTCGGGTAGGCGAAGGCGAGGTGCACCACCCGGCCGCGCCACTCCGGACGGGTGCGCAGCAGCTCCCGGTACGCCGCCAGGCCGCGCACGATGTTCTTCGACAGCTCGGTGCGGTCCACCCGGACCACCAGCTGCCGGTCGCCGACGACCGACCGGAGGGCGCGCACCCGGGTGTCCACGTCGGGCTGCGCGGCCCGGGAGCGCAGCGCCGCGCTGTCGGTGCCCAGCGGGTGCACCGCCGTACGGATCCCCCGGCCCTGGTACCAGACGGTCCCCGTGTCCGGGTCCGTCGAGGCGCCCAGCACGTCGCGGCAGCAGGCGAGGAAGGCCGCCGCCCAGCGCTCGGCGAGGAAGCCGGCCCGGTCCGCGCCGAGGATGCCCTCCAGCAGCGAGGCGGCGATGTCGTCGGGGAGCATCCGGAAGTAGTCCGGCGGCGCCCACGGGGTGTGCGAGAAGTGCCCGATCCGCAGGTCGCCGCGGAGCCGGCGCAACAGCAGCGGGGCCAGCGACAGGTGGTAGTCCTGCACCAGCACCGTGGCGCCCGGCGCGGCGACCTCGGCGATGCCCGCCGCGAACAGCTGGTTGTACGCGACGTAGGACTCCCACTCTTTGCGGAAGGTGGCGTCGAAGCTGGGCTGCCGGGCGGTGTCGTAGAGCATGTGGTGGACGAACCACAGGGTCGAGTTGGCCACGGCGTTGTACGCCCGGTGGAAGGTGCCGCGGTCGACCTCGAGCATGCGTACGGCGACTTCGGCGGTGTCGTGGCCGGCCAGGTCGAGGCGGCCGTCGGGGGCCAGCCGCGCGGCGGACCGGTCCGCCTCGGACAGCGCCGCGCACACCCACACCGCCTCGCCGCCGCGGGCCGCCGCCGACAGCCCGGACACCAGGCCGCCGCCCCCCCGCTGCAGCACCAGGCGGCCGTCGTCCCGCTGCTGGAAGGACACGGGGCCGCGGTTGGAGGCGACGACGATCCCCGCACGGTGCAGGTCGGGCACGGGCCCGAGCCTAGCCAGGCCCACGGCGGCGGCCGGTGCCGGGCGGGGGCGGTTCGCGCCGCGCCCGCGCCGTCCGCTATCGTCACCAGCTACAACTGCAGATTGCTCATCCAGAGGGGCAGAGGGAACGGCCCGGTGAAGCCCCGGCAACCATCCGACGTGCTCGCTTCGGCGAGGCCCGCCTCGGTCAGGTGCCAAGTCCGGCCTCGCGGAGGGACCGCGGGGGAAGATGAGGAGAAAGGCCTCGCCGTGGTGCTCTCACCTACCGCAACCAGTTTCGGGCCGGCCACCGCCCTGTCCTGTCGGGAGTGTGGCCAGCGTTACGAGCTGGCGGCGCACTACGCCTGCGACGACTGCTTCGGCCCGCTCGAGGTGGCCTACGACTTCGGCCCGGTGACCCGCGAGTCCATCGCCGCGGGGCCGCCCAACCTGTGGCGGTACAAGGACCTGCTGCCGGTCCCCCCGCACGTGGCCGACCTGCCGAACATCGAACCGGGCTGGACCCGGCTGGTGCGCGCGGACCGGCTGGCCGGGGAGCTGGGGATGCGCCGGCTGTGGGTGAAGGACGACAGCGGCAACCCCACGCACTCCTTCAAGGACCGGGTCGTCGCGGTGGCGCTCGCCGCCGCCCGGGAGCTGGGGTTCCGCGTCCTGGCCTGCCCGTCGACGGGGAACCTGG
Source organism: Actinomycetota bacterium (assembly GCA_049323135.1). GTDB lineage: Bacteria > Actinomycetota > Actinomycetes > JBMOMH01 > JBMOMH01 > JBMOMH01. Next base: position 10,478 of record JBMOMH010000058.1, on the reverse strand, counting down.
CCAACGCGGTGGCCGCGGCCGCCGCCCGCGCCGGCATCGCCTCGGTGGTGCTCGTCCCCGCCGACCTGGAGCAGCAGAAGATCGTCACCACCGCGGTGTACGGCGGGACGCTGGTCGCGGTTGAGGGCACCTACGACGACGTGAACCGGCTGGCCTCCGAGCTGGCCGGGGAACGCGAGGACTGGGCGTTCGTCAACGTCAACGTCCGCCCCTACTACGCCGAGGGGTCCAAGACGCTCGGCTACGAGGTCGCCGAGCAGCTGGGCTGGCGGCTGCCCGAGCAGGTGGTCATCCCCGTGGCCAGCGGCTCGCAGCTGACCAAGGTGGACAAGGCCTTCCGGGAGCTGGTGGCGCTCGGACTGGTCCCGGACACCCCGTACCGGATCTTCGGGGCCCAGGCCAGCGGGTGCGCCCCGGTGGCCCGGGCGTTCCAGGAGGGTCGCGACGTGGTGGCCCCGGTCCGTCCGGACACCATCGCCAAGTCGCTGGCCATCGGCAACCCGGCGGACGGGCCGTACGTGCTGGACACCTGCCGGCGGACCGGCGGGGCGGTGGCGGACGTCGACGACGAGCGGATCGTCGAGGGCATCCGGCTGCTGGCCCGGACCGAGGGCATCTTCGGCGAGACCGCGGGCGGGGTGACGGTCGGCGTCCTGGCCCGGCTGCTGGCCGAAGGCCGGCTGGACCCGGCGGCGGAGACGGTCGTGTTCAACACCGGGGACGGGCTGAAGACGCTCGACGCGGTGACCGGGGCCGTCGGTCCCCAGGCCACCATCGCCCCCACGCTGCCCGCGTTCCTGGCCGCGTTCCCCGCCGGGTTGCTCGCTGGGTCGCCGGCCGGGTTGCCGGCTGCCGGGCTGGAGGTGCTGCGCTGATGGCCGGTGACGGCGTGGTCGCGGTGCGGGTGCCGACCATCCTGCGCAGCTACACCGGCGGGGCGGCCCAGGTGTCGGTGCCGGTCGCCGCGGGGGGCACCCTCGCCGATGTGCTGGCCGCCCTGGACGCCGCCTACCCGGGCATCCGCGGCCGGGTGGTCGACGAGGCGGGCCGGCTGCGCCGCTTCGTCAACGTCTACGTCGACGACGAGGACGTGCGGTTCGCCGCCGGGCTGGACACGCCAGCCGCCGGCGGCGCGCAGGTCTCGGTGATCCCCGCGGTGGCCGGCGGCTGACCGCTCGCCGGGTGTCCCCAGCTTCGCCGGGACGGCCTGTTGCCGGCCGGTCCGGCGCGGTAGCCTGGTGCGCGGTCGGACTGTTCAGCGTGACGACCACGCCCCCGAACGATCGTCCAGTCCCTCGAGTAGGGACCGGGACAGCGAGTGCGACCCGGGCCCGCGAGGTGCGTGCCCGCCCGCCCAGCAGCAGGAGAGAAGGAATGGCTCAGGGCACCGTCAAGTGGTTCAACGCGGAGAAGGGCTACGGCTTCATCGCGGTCGACGGTGGCGCGGACGTCTTCGTCCACTACAGCGCGATCGACATGCCCGGCTACAAGAGCCTCGAAGAGGGGCAGCGGGTGGAGTTCGAGATCTCGCAGGGTCAGAAGGGGCCGCAGGCCGACGCCGTGCGGACCATCTGAGGGTCGCGCCCACTTCGGACGGCCCCGGCCCCCGTGGGGGGACCGGGGCCGTCGTCCGTTTCGGGCGCCGGGGTCGCCGCCCGAAACGGGGGCGGCGGGCCTGGCTTGCACTGAGGCCGGTCGAGTGCTAATCATGTCGTTAGCACTCCGCACATGAGAGTGACAGCAAGCGGGCCGGCCGGCGAGGCCTCCGGCCCCGGGGCGGGACCGATCGCCCCGGTCACGGGGGCCGTCCGTCGCGGGCGTCGGATCGGCCACCACCACCCCGGAACCGGGAGGACCCACCGCATGGCAAAGATCATCGCATTCCAGGAGGACGCCCGGCGCGGCCTCGAGCGGGGGATGAACATCCTCGCCGACGCCGTCAAGGTGACCCTGGGCCCCAAGGGCCGCAACGTGGTCCTGGAGAAGAAGTGGGGCGCCCCCACGATCACGAACGACGGTGTGAGCATCGCCAAGGAGATCGAGCTCGAGGACCCCTGGGAGAAGATCGGGGCCGAGCTGGTCAAGGAGGTCGCCAAGAAGACCGACGACGTGGCCGGTGACGGCACGACGACGGCGACCGTCCTGGCCCAGGCGCTGGTCCGCGAGGGGCTGCGCAACGTGGCCGCCGGCGCCAACCCGATGTCGCTCAAGCGGGGCATCGAGAAGGCCGTCGAGCGGGTCAGCGAGGAGCTGTCCAAGCTGGCCAAGGACGTCGAGACCAAGGAGCAGATCGCCTCGACGGCGAGCATCTCCGCGGCCGACACCCAGATCGGCGAGATGATCGCCGAGGCGATGGACAAGGTCGGCAAGGAAGGCGTCATCACCGTCGAGGAGAGCAACACCTTCGGCCTGGAGCTGGAGCTCACCGAGGGCATGCGCTTCGACAAGGGCTACATCTCGCCGTACTTCGTCACCGACCCCGAGCGCATGGAGGCCGTCCTCGAGGACCCCTACCTGCTCGTCGTCAACCAGAAGATCTCGGCGGTCAAGGACCTGCTTCCGGTCCTGGAGAAGGTCATGCAGGCGGGCAAGCCGCTGGTGATCATCGCCGAGGACGTGGAGGGCGAGGCCCTGGCCACCCTGGTGGTCAACAAGATCCGTGGCACCTTCCGTTCGGTGGCCGTCAAGGCCCCCGGCTTCGGTGACCGGCGCAAGGCCATGCTCCAGGACATCGCGATCCTCACCGGCGGCCAGGTCATCAGCGAGGAGGTCGGCCTCAAGCTGGAGAACGTGGGGCTGGACCTGCTCGGCCGGGCTCGCAAGGTCGTCGTGACCAAGGACGAGACCACCATCGTCGAGGGCGCGGGCGACGCGGAGCAGATCTCCGGCCGGGTCAACCAGATCCGGGCCGAGATCGAGAAGAGCGACAGCGACTACGACCGGGAGAAGCTGCAGGAGCGGCTGGCCAAGCTGGCCGGCGGCGTGGCGGTCATCAAGGCCGGCGCGGCCACCGAGGTCGAGCTGAAGGAGCGCAAGCACCGCATCGAGGACGCCGTGCGCAACGCGAAGGCAGCCGTCGAGGAGGGCATCGTCGCCGGTGGCGGCGTCGCGCTGCTGCAGGCCGGCCGGTCGGCCTTCGAGAAGCTCGAGCTCGAGGGTGACGAGGCGACCGGGGCGCAGATCGTCCGGGTGGCGCTCGACGCTCCGCTCAAGCAGATCGCGGTGAACGCCGGGCTCGAGGGCGGCGTCGTCGTGGAGAAGGTCCGTGGCCTGGAGAACGGCTGGGGACTGGACGCCGCGACCGGCGAGTACGTCGACCTGATCAAGGCGGGCATCATCGACCCGGCCAAGGTCACCCGCTCCGCCCTGCAGAACGCCGCGTCGATCGCCGCCCTGTTCCTGACCACGGAGGCGGTCATCGCGGACAAGCCGGAGAAGGAGAAGGCGCCGGCCGCCCCCGGCGGCGGGGACATGGACTTCTAGGTCCCCACGGCGCCGGCCGACCCCGGCGGGCACGGCGACCGAGAGGCGGCCCCCTTCGTGGGGGCCGCCTCTCGGCGTGTAGGGGTCGCCTTACGGCGTGCCGGAGCCGCCCCCTCGGCGTTAGGGGCCGCCTCTCGCTGTGCCGGAGCCGCCCACTCGGCGTGTAGGGGTCGCTCTCGGTGTTCCGGAGCCGCCTCCGCGCCGGCTGCTAGCCAGTCGGCCACCTCGGCCGACGGGCTAGGGCAGCGGCTAGTTCACGCTGGCCCCTGGAGTCTTCTGGTGCCCCAGCCGTCACGGCGATCGGAGGGAGGATGGGAGAGTGTAGTGTAGTAAGGAAATCGTCACATAGCCCACTTTTCTTACCACAGAGTTCCATCTCTCCCGAATCCGGGCCGACCACTGGTGCTGACGGTGCCACCAGGTCCCCTGGGGCTGGAGAGACCGGTCGGGGGCAGCACCCGAGGCGCCTGCGGTGGGGCGGGGTTCCCGCGGTGGGGCCGGAGGTGCCTGCGGTGAGCCGCGGTGCGGCCTCCGGGCGGCACGCCGCCGTACCCGCCTAGCATCGTCCGGTGCGCATCGTCGACCTCGAGCCCGGGGACCCCCGGTGGCCCTCGGTACTGCCGGTGCTGCGCGAGCTGCGCCCGCACCTCGACCCGGCGGCGCTGGCCCAGGTGTACGCCGAGGGCTGGCCCCAGGGGCTGCGCTTCACCGCGGTGCTGGGCGAGGACGAACGGTGCCTAGCGGTGGCCGGTTGGCGTGTGGTCGCGACGACGTCGGTGCTGCGCAAGATGTATGTCGATGACCTGGTGACGACGGCCGCGCTGCGGTCCGGCGGGGTCGGGGCGCTGTTGTTCGACCACCTTGAGCAACGCGCCCGGGAAGCCGGTTGCGCCGTGCTCGACCTGGACTCCGGGGTGCAGCGGTTCGACGCCCACCGCTTCTACCTGGCGCGCCGGATGCGCCTGAGCAGCCACCACTTCGCCAAGACCCTGGGCTGACCCAGCCCGCGGCTCACCCCTTGCTCGCCCCGAGGGTCAGGCCGCTGACGAACTGGCGTTGCAGGGCGAAGTAGACGACGAGCGTCGGCAGCGCCGCCAGCAGGGCCCCCGCCGCGATCAGGTTGTTGTCGGTGAAGTAGACGCCCTTGAGGTTCGCCAGCGCCGAGGTGATGGGTCGCTTGTCGCCGGACTGCATGAGGACCAGGGCCCAGAAGAAGTCGTTGTAGATCCAGGTGAACTCCAGCGTGGCCAGCGCGGCCAGGGGGGGCCGGCACAGGGGCAGGGTGATGTTCCAGAACTGCCGCCACACCGAGGCGCCGTCGACGAGGGCCGCCTCGGTGAGCTCGCCGGGCAGCGTCTTCATGTAGTTGCTCAGCACGAAGGTGCAGAAGCCGGTCTGGAAGGCCACGTGGATGAGGATGATGCCGGCGTACGAGTCGTACAGCGACCCGGTGTCGGAGATCCAGGTGGGTACCGGGAGCAGCAGGTACAGCCGGTACAGCGGGGTGATGATGACCTGCTGGGGCAGCAGGTTGCCCGCGGTGAACAGCATGAGCACCGAGAGGTTGAAGCGCCAGCTGTGCCGGGCCACCGCGAACGCGACGAACGAGGACAACAGCAGGGTCAGGACCAGCGCCGGGACCGTGATGATGATGGTGTTCAGGTAGTACTTCGGCAGGTCGGCCTGCTGCCAGGCGTTGACGTAGTTCTGCAGGTTGAGCGTGCCCGGTAGCGAGAAGTAGCCCCGCCGTGCGGTGTCGGCGTACGGGCGCAGCGAGGTGTAGACCGTCCAGACCAGGGGCGCGAGGAACGACAGGGCGGTAAGGACGAGGAACGCGTGCAGCAGCACGCGGGCCGGCCGCAGCCCCCGCCGCCCGGCCCGGACTGGGGCGGGCGCACCGGAGGCCCGGGAGAGGTCCACCGCCGTCGTGGTCATGGCGCCCCCTCCCGGCGGAAGACGTTGAACAGGTAGGTGATGATGAAGCCGAGGGAGATGAGCAGCAGGATCACGGCCAGGGCCGAGCCGAAGCCGATCCGGCTCGCCTCACCGATGATGTTGTTGGTGACCAGCACGGAGAGCAGCTCCAGGCCGTTGGTGCCCTTGTTGATGATGTAGACGATGTCGAAGGCCCGCAGCGACTCGATGACGGTGACGACGAGCACGATGATGTTGACCGGGCGCAGGGCCGGGAACACCACGCGGAAGAAGGCCTGAACCTCGTTGGCGCCGTCGATGGCCGCGGCCTCGCGCAACGAGGGGTCCACGCTCTTCAGCCCCGCCAGGTACAGGATCATGATGTAGCCGACGTGCCGCCAGCTGGCGGCGACCAGGACCGCCCACAGGTTGAGGTTTGGGTTGCCTAGCCAGTCGATGAGGTTGCCCTGCCCGGTGCGGCCGAGCAGGTTGTTCAGCAGCCCCTGCTCGGGGGAGTACACCAGCTGCCAGATGAAGCCGACCAGCGCGAGGGACAGCACCACGGGCAGGTAGATGGTGCCCTGGTAGATCCGGGTGAACCGGATCTGCTTGTCCAGCAGCACGGCGAGGAACAGGCCCACGGTGGTGGGGATGAGCAGGAAGAACACCAGCCAGATGAGGTTGTGCCGCACCGCCGGCCAGAACGGCGGGTAGATGTCGATGATGTCCCGGTAGTTCTTGGTGCCGATCCACTGGATCGTGTCGAACCCGCCGATGCCGTCCCACCGGGTGAAGGACAGGGCCACCGACGCCAAGGCGGGCACCCAGACCAGGGCCACGTGGACCAGCGCGGGCACGCCGACCATGGCGCCCAGGACGAGCTTGTCGCGGCGGGACAGCCGCGTGCTGCGGCGGCGCGCCCGGCCCCGGCGCGCCGCCGCCCGACCGACGGGTGTCGGCGTGGCCACGGCCATCGGCTGCCTCACCCCGTGAAGATGGACTTCTTCTGCTGCTCGATCTTCTTGGTCAGCCCGGCGACGTCGTTCGGGTTTCGGATGAAGTCCTGCAGCGACGGGATCATCACCGTGGAGGCGAAGTCGGGCCGGGTGTCCCGGTCGAGGAACTGGGCGATGTTCTTGACCTGCCCGATCAGCTCGACGGCCTTCTTCTGCAGGGGACTGTAGCCGCTGGTGTCCGCCTTCGTGTTCGCCGCGATGTTGTTCGGGTCACTCTTGAGGTAGGTGTTCTCCGCCTCCGCGCTGGCCAGGTACTCCAGCAGCTGCTTCGCCCCGGTGGCGTTGGTCGGCTTCTTGCTGAGCATGAACCCGTCGATGGGTGCGTCGATGGAGTCCTGTCCGTACGTCGGGTTCACCTCGGGGTAGGCGAAGAAGTCGAGGTCGTCGCGGTCGGCTCCCTGGAACTGCTGCCCGACGAACATGCCGAGCAGGTACATGCCCGTCTGCTTCTGGGCCAGGGTCTGCGCCGCCTCCTGCCATGTGCGGCCCAGCGCTCCGTCGGCGTGGTAGGGCAGCAGGCCCCGCCAGGTGTCGAACACCTGCTGCACCTGGCTGCTCTCCCAGGACTCCCTGCCCGCCATCAGGTTGATGTGGAAGTCGTAGCCGTTGATGCGCATGTTGAGGATGTCGAACGTGCCCATGGCCGGCCAGCCGTCCTTGTCGGCGAACGCGATCGGGGTCAGGCCGTCCTTCTTCATCTGCTGGGCCAAGGCGGTGAGCTGGTCCAAGGTCTTGGGGATCTGGTAGCCGCGCTGGGCGAAGACGCTCTTCCGGTAGAAGACTGCCCACGGGTAGTAGTAGAACGGCACGAAGTACTGCTTGCCGTCCGCGCCGGTGGACGCCTTCTTCAGGGCGGGGGAGAAGTTCCCGCCGACCTTGGACCAGACGTCGGAGATGTCCGAGGCGAGTCCCCGCTGGGCGAAGAACTGCATCCGGTACCCGGCGAACCAGGTGAACACGTCGTCGGGCTTGCCCTGCAGGTAGCTGTTGATCTGCTCCTGGAAGGTGTTGTGGTCGACGGTGTTGACCTTGACCGTGATGCCGGAGCTCTTCTGGAAGGCGTCGAACACGGCGGCCAGGGCCTGCTTGGGCACCGCGTCCGAGTAGTTCGACCCGAAGGTCACCGTCTTGCCGGCTGTGCCACCCCCGCCCGAGGAGGACCCGCAGGCGGCCAGGACGTTGCCGGCGGCGAGGGCGCCGGCCCCCGCGAGCATGCCGCGCAGCACGGTACGGCGGCCCAGCAGGGGGAGGCCGACGGCGCTGGGGGAGGGAGAGCGCTGGGCGTGCGGGGTCATCGTGCCTCCAGGGCGGGCGGGGGCGGGGGCGGGCCGCCACCGGCAAGCGGGAGTGCCCTCAACTTCCAACGAGAACACTCAGGATCGCTCAATGACACTGCTCCCCCCGCCGCCTGTCAAGGGTGGCGGCTGCCGGCCCCGGCGAATCGTTGCGCGACCGAGACCCGCCACGAGCCGGGCCGGTGAGGGTGGGGATGTGGTGAAATGTTGACTCGGTGGCGGGCCGGCCGGGAGCATGCGGTGAAACGCCGGCAGCAGGTGGGAGAGGCGGATGCTCGCCAGACAGCGGCAGGCGGCCATCCTCGACGAGCTGCGCCGCCACGGCTGGGTGCGGGTGAGCGCCCTCACCGACCTGCTGTCGGTCTCGGACATGACCATCCGGCGCGACCTGGACGCCCTGGCGGCCGCCGGACTCGTGGAGAAGGTGCACGGCGGGGCGACCCTCGTCGAGGAGCACAGCACGGACGAGCCCGGGTTCGAGGCGAAGTCCTTCCGGGCCCGGGTCGAGAAGGAGGCCGTCGCCGAGCGGGCCGCCCAGCTGGTGCGCCCCGGCACGGCGATCGGGCTCACCGCCGGGACCACCACCTGGGCCCTGGCCCGGCGGCTGGTCGAGGTCCCCGCCCTCACCGTGGTGACCAACTCCATCCGGGTCGCCGACGTGTTCCACCAGGCGGGGCGGGCCGACCAGACCGTCGTGCTCACCGGCGGGATCCGCACCCCGTCCGACGCACTGGTCGGCCCCGTCGCCGTCGCCGCCGTGCGCGCCTTGCACCTGGACCTGCTGTTCATGGGGGTGCACGGCATGGACCCGGCGGCCGGCTTCACCACGCCCAACCTCATGGAGGCCGAGACCAACCAGGCGCTGGCCGCCGCGGCCCGGCGGCTCGCCGTGGTGGCCGACCACTCCAAGTGGGGGGTCGTCGGGCTGGCCTCCATCGTCCGGCTCGACGAGGCCGACGTGCTCGTCACCGACGACCTGCTGGCCGAGCCGGCCCGCGAGGCGCTCGCCGAGCGGGTGGGCGAGCTCCTCCTGGCGCCCACCGGCCGCGCCGAACGGGCCGGCTGAGCCCGGCGGCGGGACTCGTGGCGGTGCTCGTGGACCCGGCCGTCTGGCCGTGGCGCGGGCGGCTGTGGGCGCACCTGGTCAGCGACACGTCGTACGCCGAGCTGCACGCGTTCGCGGCCGCCCTCGGTGTCCCCCGGGAGGCCTTCCAGGGCGACCACTACGACGTGCCGGCGGACCTGCGGGCGGTCGCCGTGCAGCGCGGGGCGGTGCCGGTGCCGGCCCGCGAGCTCGTGGCGCGCCTGCGCGCGGCCGGGCTACGGCGCCGCCGTCCTCAGCGCGGCGGCTGACACGCCTCGTCCAGCGACACCGGGGCGGGGGTCGCCGCCGGGGACGGGCCGCCGGTCGCCCCGCGCCCGGGACCGACCGGATCGGTGGCGGTCGGGGGGGGGCTCGGGGCCGCCGTACTGGCCGCGATCGCCTGGGCCACCAGCGTCCGCATGAACCCCACGTCGGGGTTGGTCACGTCGAAGCGGCGGCTGCGGTTGTTCGGGTCGGGCAGGTCCGGGGTGAACGAGACGCCGCTGATCGGCTGCCGCTTGCCCTTGACGGCGAGCTCGGTCAGTGCGGGCAGCGCCGACTGGGGGATGTCGGTGGCCACGTTGCTCTTCGTCGCCGACGCGATCTGCTGGAACTTCTGCAGCACCGTGAGCGGCTGGGCCTGCTTGACGATGGCGTTGAGCAGGCAGCGCTGCCGGCCCATCCGGATGTAGTCGTCGCCGGTGAGCCGGGACCGGGCGAACCACAGGGCCCGGTCGCCGTCGAGGTGCTGCACGCCGGGTTCGATGTAGCCGACCGGCTTGACCTTGGTCCCGTTGGCGGTGATGCCGCCGATGGGCAGCCGCTCGGGGACGTAGACGGTTATCCCGCCGAGGGCGTCGACGATGTCGGCGAAGCCCTGCAGGTTGACCAGGACGAAGTAGTCCACCTCCAGGCCCAGCATGTTGCCCAGCGTGGCCTTGAGCAGCTCCGCCCCCGGGTAACGGGTGCGCGGCCCGGGCACCTGTGACGGGTTGTCCTGGCCGTACTTGTACACCGCGTTGAGCAGGGTGTCGTTGAGGCTGTTCGCCGAGTAGAACCCGCGCGGCCAGGCCTTGGCCGCCCCCGAGCCGGGTGGGAACTGCGCCCGCTCCAGGTTGCGGGGGAGGCTGAACAGCACGGTGCGCCCGGTGGCGGTGTCCACGCTGGCCACCACCATGCTGTCGGTACGGATGCCCACCCGGTCCGGGCCCCCGTCGCCGCCGAGCAGGGCGATGTTGACCCGCGGCTTGGTCCAGGTGCTGGCCAGGGTGCCACTGCTGCCCAGCGGCCGGGCCTTGTTCGCGGCCGGCCCCGCCGCCTGGAAGACGCTGGTGAGCAGGTCGCGCTGGGTGTACGCGGTACGGGCGAGGAAGCCCAGCGGCACGGCCACCCCGGCCCCGAGCCCGAGGACCACGACCAGGGACAGCACCTGCGCGCCGCCGGTGATCCCGGTCGGCCGGGCCAGGGTGAAGGTGCGCAGGATGACCAGCACCCAGCCGACCGCTGCGGCCACGGCACCCAGGGTGACCAGCAGGAGGGTCGACGGGCTCAGCGCGTAGCGCAGCAGCGCCTCCCGGGGGGTGGCGAGCAGCAGGACGACGCCCAGCACGGCCGTGAGCAGCACCGCTGCGACGAGCAGCGCCCCGGTGCGCCGGCGCAGCGCCAGGTGGCCCAGGCCGGGCAGCA
>JBMOMH010000057.1:0-1294 GCA_049323135.1 Actinomycetota bacterium | reverse complement strand
CCGAGCCGCCGAAGGCGGCGACGAGGTACAGGACGGCGAACCGCAGCCGGCCGAGCAGGCTCTCCAGGTACGGACCGAGCAGCCACAGCGCGTACATGTTGAACGCGATGTGCAGGACCCAGCTGGGCGAGTGCAGGAACGCCGCGGTGAGGAAGCGCCACGGCTCCGTGGCCGCGAGCACCGGGTAGAAGGCGAACCGGCCGCTGAACCCCGGGACCGCCTGCTGGGCGAGATAGGCCAGGACGCTCGCCGCGATGAGGGTGAGCGTGACGACCGGGCGCCCGTCGACCGGGCGGCCGCCGAACGCCGTCCGCGCCTCCCGGACTCCCCGGGCCTGCTCCCGCACGCAGTCGACGCACTGCACCCCGACGGCGGCCGGCCGCTGGCACTCCGGGCAGACCGGGCGGTCGCAGCGCTGGCAGCGGACGTAGGACTCCCGGCCGGGGTGCCGGGGGCAGACCGGTGGGGCGGCGGCGGGGCCCGGCGGGGGGAACGGGTCGGTCACTCCGGCTCGCCCGGTTACCGCTCGTCGCGGTCGACGGTCACCCGCTCGATCACGACGTCCTGGCGCGGCTTGTCGGAGGCGCCGGTCGGGACGGCGGCGATCGTGTCGACCACCTCGCGGCTGGGCGCGTCGGCCACCTCGCCGAAGATGGTGTGCTTGCCGGTCAGCCAGGTGGTCGGTGCCACGGTGATGAAGAACTGTGAGCCGTTGGTGCCCTTGCCGCCCCGGGTGCCGGCGTTCGCCATCGCCAGCAGGTAGGGGCGGGTGAAGGCGAGCTCGGGGTGGATCTCGTCGTCGAAGGTGTAGCCGGGGCCGCCGGTCCCGGTGCCGAGCGGGCACCCACCCTGGATCATGAAACCGGAGATCACCCGGTGGAAGGTCAGCCCGTCGTAGAACGGCTCGGTGCTCGCCGCCCCGGACCTCGGGTCCGTCCACTCCTGGGTGCCCTCGGCCAGTCCGACGAAGTTCCGCACCGTCTTGGGAGCGTGGTTCTCGAACAGCTCGACCCGGATGTCGCCGTGGTTGGTGTGCAGCGTCGCGAACATGCGGCTCATCCTGTCACGCTGCTGCCTCCGCGGCCGTTCCGGCAGGCGAGCGCCTGCCCGGCGCGGCAGGATGGCGGCAGGAGATCACCGGCCCGGCCGACCCGGGCCCGAGGGGAGGATTGCGTGTTCCGGACCGCAAGCCGCAAGGACCGCGCCGCCGACCACGTGCGCGGGTCCGCTGCCGTCATCAAGGAGAAGGTGGCGCCGGCCGCCGAGAAGGCCCGCGAGGGCGCCGTGCACGCCG
>JBMOMH010000056.1:0-1307 GCA_049323135.1 Actinomycetota bacterium | reverse complement strand
CTGCGCCCCGACCGCGCTGGCCGAGCTGCTGGCCCTGGCCGGCGCCGCGGCCCCCGCGTTCGTCGTCGGGCTGCCGGTGGGGTTCGTCGGGGCGGCCGAGGTCAAGGCCGCGTTGCGGGCCGCCGGGCTGCCGGCGGTGAGCAACCGCTCGGAGAAGGGGGGCTCGGCGGTCGCCGCCGCCGCCCTCAACGCGCTGCTCTACCACGAGGGGACACCATGAGCCGCCCGGTCGCTGTCCCGGGCGGCCGGCCGGTGCCGCTGCTGGTCGCCGGCCATGGCACCCGCAGCCCGGAGGGGGTGGCCGCGTTCGGGGCGCTGGTCGACCGGGTGCGCAAGCGCCTCGACGGGCTGGGCGTGGACGTCGCCGGGGGGCTGATCGAGCTGGCTCCCCCGCCGGTGTCAGCGGCGGTGGCCGAGCTGGTCGCCCTCGGGCACCGGCGGCTGGCCGTCGTCCCGCTGGTCCTGGTCTCCGCCGGCCACGGCAAGGGGGACATCCCCGCCGCCGTGGTCCGGGAGCGGGCCCGCCACCCCGGGCTGTCCTACGCCTACGGCCGGCCCCTCGGCCCGCACCCGGCGCTGCTCGCCCTGCTGGAGCGTCGGGTCGCCGCCGCCCTGGGGGCGGCCCCGGCCGCGGGCAGCACGGTGCTGCTGGTCGGGCGGGGCAGCACCGACCCGGACGGCAACGCGGAGGTGGCCAAGGTGGCCCGGCTGCTCTGGGAGGGCCGCGGCTACGACGGGGTGGAGACGGCGTTCGTCTCGCTGGCCGCCCCCGGGGTGCCGGCCGGGCTGGAGCGGGCCCGCCGGCTGGGCGCGGCCCGGATCGTGGTGGCGCCGTACTTCCTGTTCCCCGGGGTGCTGCCGGACCGGATCGTCGCCCAGGCGGCGGCGTACGCCGCGGCGCACCCCGACCTGGACATCCGCGTGGCGGACCTGCTCGGCGACGGCGACGAGCTGGCCGACCTGGTCGTCGAGCGCTACCGGGAGGCGCTGCACGGGGACATCCGGATGAACTGTGACACCTGCGCCTACCGGGTGGCGCTGCCCGGTGTCGAGGACAAGCTCGGCGCGCCACAGCGCCCCCACCACCACCCGCACGAGCACCCGCACGAGCCCCCGCACGAGCACCCGCACGAGCACCCGCACGAGCACCCGCACGAGCATGCGCATGCCGGCGACCACGGACGCTGACGTCGACCTGCGCCACCACGGCGACGCCGACCTCGCCGCGGGCCTGGTGGACCTGGCCGTGAACGTCGCCCGCCCGGCGCCGCCGGCGTGGCTGCTGGACCGGCTGGCGGCGAGCCTGT
>JBMOMH010000055.1:12069-14277 GCA_049323135.1 Actinomycetota bacterium | reverse complement strand
CACCCCCAGGGCAGCCGGCCCGGCCGCCTCGCCGGCCAGGTTCAGGGGGCCGGCCAGGCGCAGGGGCGGGGGTGGGAGCGTCCGGCTGACGGCCAGGAGGGTGCCGGCGCTTCCGGACAGGACCGCCAGGACCGCCAGCGCGGCAACCAGGGGGCGCACCAGGCGGCGCGCTCCGGGTGCGGGCGGTGCGACCTCGGGCGGCACGGGGACCTCCCCGGTGGCGGACGACGAGACGCCTGCTTGGACGCCCCCGGACCGCCCCCGGTTCCACCACCCCCGCGGGCCCGCCGCGACGATGATCAGGAAACCTGGTCATCGTGTCCCTTCCTGGGCCGTCCACCACCCACCAGGCGATACCACCACCCAGGAAGCGGTACGCCGACCCAGGAGGCGGCGGAGCGTCAGCTGCCGTAGTCGGGGAGGCCGGCGACCAGCGCCCGGGCGTCCTCGCCGATCGTCCACGGACGCGCCGGTGGGGTCGCCGGACGGCCCGGCCCGACCAGCGGCCCGGCCGCCCCGCCGCCCGGACCCCGAACCGGACCGGGCACCGGGGGCACGGCACCGCGTAGCGCCCGGCAGTCCGCCACCAGGTCGGCGAGGCTCTCCGGGTCGACGTCGGCTGGGTGCAGGTGGATCCCCACCCTGGTGACGCTAGGCCGGGTGTGCGCGGAGCGGAAGGGGTACCGGCGGGTAGTCTGCGCAGGCGGCCCCGCGGCGGGGCCCTCCCGAGGTCGAGGAGCCAGGTCGTTGCGGATCGCGGTCACCGGCTCCATCGCCACCGACCACCTGATGCGCTTCGAGGGCCGGTTTGCCGACTCGCTGGTCGTCGACCAGCTCGACAAGATCTCGCTGTCGTTCCTCGTGGAGGACCTCGAGGTCCGCCGGGGTGGCGTGGCCGCCAACATCGCCTTCGGTCTGGGCTGCCTGGGGCTGCGGCCGCTGCTGGTCGGCGCGGTCGGCCGAGACTTCGTCGACTACCGGTCCTGGCTGGAGCGGCACGGGGTGGACTGCAGCCCGGTGCACGTGTCGGACCTGCGGCACACCGCCCGGTTCATCTGCACCACGGACACTGCGCACGCGCAGATCGCCTCCTTCTACGCCGGGGCGATGAGCGAGGCCCGGGAGATCGAGCTGGGACCGGTGGCCGCCCGCAGCGGGGACCTGGACCTGGTGGTGGTCAGCGCCAACGACCCGGAGGCGATGCTGCGGCACACCGACGAGTGCCGGGCCCGGGGGTTCCCCTTCGCCGCCGACCCCTCCCAGCAGCTGGCCTGGATGCACGGGGAGCAGATCCGGCTGCTCGTCGACGGGGCCGCCTACCTGTTCACCAACGAGTACGAGGCGGCCCTGACCGAGCAGAAGACCGGGTGGTCGGCCGCCGAGGTGCTCGACCGGGTGGGCGTCCGGGTCACCACCCTGGGCCCTCGGGGGGTGCGGGTCGAACGCCGCGGCGTCCCGCCCGTGCTGGTCGGCTGCCCCCCGGAGGACGGCCGGGCGGACCCCACCGGGGTGGGGGACGGCTTCCGCGCCGGCTTCCTCGCCGGGCTGGCCTGGGGGCTGTCGCTGCAGCGCTGCGCCGAGGTCGGCTCGATGCTGGCCACCTACGTCATCGAGACCGTCGGCACCCAGGAGTACCAGTTGTCCCGCGTCGGCTTCCTCGACCGGCTGGCCGGCGCGTACGGCGACCAGGCCGCCGCCGACGTCGCCCCCCACCTGACCTGCCCGCATCCCTGAGCCGCCCCCGTTGGCCGTGCCCGTCGAACCCGCACCGACCACGTGGCGCTTTCCACCGGTCGACCGCGCCGGCCCGGACGGCGTGGTGGCCCTCGGCGGTGACCTCGAGCCCGGCACGCTGCTGGCGGCCTACCGGCACGGCGTCTTCCCCATGCCCACCTGGCGGCGCGGTCCCCTCGCCTGGTGGTCCCCCGACCCCCGGGCGGTGCTCCCCCTGGACCGGCTGGCGGTCAGCCGGTCCCTGCGGGCGGCTCGACGCCGGTTCCAGGTCCGGGTGGACACGGCCTTCGACGACGTGGTCGCCGGATGCGCCGACCCCCGCCGCCCCCACGGCTGGATCACCCCGGAGATGCGGGCGGCGTACGGACGCCTGCACCGGCTCGGTTGGGCGCACAGCGTGGAGGCGTGGACCGGCGAAGGCCGGCTGGCCGGGGGCCTGTACGGCGTGGCGGTGGGTGGCCTGTTCGCTGGCGA
>JBMOMH010000055.1:0-12059 GCA_049323135.1 Actinomycetota bacterium | reverse complement strand
TCCACCGGGAGCGCGACGCCTCGAAGGTGGCCCTGGTCGGCCTGGTCGGGCTGCTCCGGTCCGACGGGGTCGACGGCCGGCTGCTCGACGTGCAGTGGCTGACCCCTCACCTGGCCTCCCTCGGGGCGGTCGCCGTGCCGCGGGACCGCTACCTGGCGCTGCTGCGGACCGCCCTCGCCCTGCCGGCGCCACCCGCGTTCACCGGGTGAGCCGACCTCGGCGCGCCGGCACGGGCCGACCGGGCTGCCACCCCCCGGCGCGGGCGGGGGCGGTAAGGTGCGGTCCGGTGAGAACACGTCGGCTGCCCGTGCCCGAAGTCCCGGACGACAGGGTCCGCGGGTGGTGCGGGCATGGAGTGGGGAGAGGCGCCTTCGTGAGTGACGCGCACCGTGCCGGCCCCGGCCGTTTCCGCGGCGCCCGGCGAGGCCTCGGTGGTCTCACCGGGGCCTGGCCCCTGTTCATCGTGGTGGCCCTGCTTACCGCCGGCTGCCAGGCCACCGACCGGCCCCGGCTCGGCTTCCCCACGCCGATTACCCAGGAGGGGCTGCGCACGCTCTCGCTGTGGCAGGGGTCCTGGGTGGCCGCGATCCTGGTGGGCCTGGTGGTCTGGGCCCTGATCATCTGGGCCTCGATCTTCCATCGGAAGCGGACGGAGGAGCTGCCACCTCAGGTCCGCTACAACGTGCCCATCGAAGTGCTCTACACGGTCCTGCCCTTCGTCATCATCGCCGTGCTGTTCTTCTTCACCGCCCGGGACGAGTCAATCCTGGTGGACACGTCGAGGAAGCCCGACCAGACAGTCAATGTCGTCGGCAAGAAGTGGACCTGGGACTTCAACTACCTCGACCAGGGCGTCTACGACACCGGGACGCCGGCTGCGCCCCCCACTCTCTGGTTGGTCCAGGGGCAGCGGGTGGAGTTCATTCTCACCTCGCCGGACGTCATCCACTCCTTCTGGGTGCCGGCGTTCCTGTTCAAGATGGACGTGATTCCCGGTCGCCAGAACAAGTTCCAGGTGGTACCCACGACGGTTGGCGAGTTCACCGGTCGATGCGCCGAGTTCTGTGGTGTCGACCACGCTCGCATGCTCCTTACGGTGAAGGTCGTCACGCAACAGGAGTTTCAGGCGCACATCGAGGACCTGAGGCGCCGGGGCCAGACGCTTCAGGGGAGTACGCCGCAGGGCCTGGGGCCGGAGGCGCCGGCACTGGCCCAGAGCAGCTCGGGGAGTGGTAGGACGTGACGACCTTGCAGGAGCCGCTGGCTCCCACCCTGTCAGCCACGGAGCCGCGCCACCGGCTCGGCCGCACCGTGGTCCGCTGGGTGACCTCCACCGACCACAAGGTGATCGGCTACCTCTACCTCATCACCTCGTTCGGCTTCTTCCTGATCGCGGGCCTGATGGCCCTGGTCATGCGGGCCGAGCTGGCCCGTCCCGGCCTCCAGCTGGTGACGAATGACCAGTACAACCAGCTGTTCACCATGCATGGCACCATCATGCTGCTGCTCTTCGCCACGCCCCTGTTCATCGGGTTCGCCAACGTCATCGTGCCGCTGCAGATCGGCGCGCCGGACGTGGCGTTCCCACGACTGAACATGTTCAGCTACTTCCTGTTTCTCTTCGGTGGGCTCATCACCGTCAGCGGGTTCTTCACACCCGGCGGGGCAGCCGCCTTCGGGTGGTTCGCGTACGCTCCGCTGAACAACCCGGTGAACTCCCCGGGCATCGGGAACGACCTGTGGGTGATGGGGCTGGCCCTGTCCGGACTCGGCACCATCCTGGGCGCGGTCAACTTCATCACGACCATCGTGACGATGCGGGCTCCGGGCATGACCATGTTCCGGATGCCCATCTTCACGTGGAACATCCTGCTGACCAGCGTGCTCGTGCTCATGGCGTTTCCCGTCTTGGCCGCGGCCCTGTTCGCCCTCGAGGCGGACCGCAAGCTCGGTGCCCACGTCTTCGATGCCGAGAACGGAGGACCGATCCTCTGGCAGCACCTGTTCTGGTTCTTCGGTCACCCGGAGGTCTACATCCTGGCGCTGCCGTTCTTCGGCATCGTCACCGAGATCCTGCCGGTGTTCAGCCGCAAGCCCGTCTTCGGCTACAAGGGCCTGGTCTTCGCCACCATCACCATCGCCGGGCTGTCCATGACGGTCTGGGCGCACCACATGTTCGTCACCGGGGCGGTGCTGCTGCCCTTCTTCTCCTTCATGAGCTTCCTTATCGCCGTACCCACCGGGGTGAAGTTCTTCAACTGGGTGGGCACGATGTGGCGGGGTCAGCTCACGTTTGAAACGCCCATGATGTTTGCGATCGGGTTCCTGGTGACCTTCTTGTTCGGCGGGCTGACCGGGGTGCTGCTCGCCTCGCCACCTCTGGACTTCCAGGTCTCCGACACGTACTTCGTGGTCGCGCACTTCCACTACGTCCTGTTCGGCACCGTCGCCTTCGCCATGTTCGGCGGGTTCTACTTCTGGTGGCCGAAGTTCACCGGTCGGATGTTGGACGAGCGGTTGGGCAAGCTGCACTTCTGGACGCTTTTCGTCGGCTTCCACACCACCTTCCTGGTCCAGCACTGGTTGGGTGCGATGGGGATGCCGCGGCGGATCGCGGACTACCTGCCCAGCGACGGCTTCACCACGCTCAACACGGTGTCCACGATCGGGGCCTTCCTCCTGGGAGCGTCCACGCTGCCGTTCCTGTGGAACGTGTACAAGACCTGGCGGCACGCGCCGCTGGTGCGCATGGACGACCCCTGGGGCTTCGGGGCGTCCCTGGAATGGGCCACCTCGTGCCCGCCGCCGCGGCACAACTTCACCTCGCTGCCGCGGATCCGCTCGGAGCGGCCCGCGTTCGACCTGCACCATCCGGCGACGGCGCGGACGCACGACCGGGCCACGCCGGGCCGCAACCTGCTGGACAAGGTGTACGGCGAGGCCGACCTGGAGGGTCGCCGGTGAAGGTCGAAGGCTACCTCTTCGCCGCAGGGGCAGTGTTCTTTGCGGTCGTCACGCCCATCTACTGGTACTTCTCCCGCGACCCGACGGGGACCACGGCGCTGGCGCTGACCTTTGGCCTGGCAGCACTGATCAGCTTCTACCTGGTCTTCGCGGGGCGCCGGCTCGCCGCCCCGCGACCGGAGGACCGGCTCGACGCCGAGGTAGAGGAGGGCGCCGGGGAACTGGGCTTCTACAGCCCGCACAGTTGGTGGCCGGTGGCCACGGCGGCCTCGGCCGCGGTGGTCACCCTTGGGCTGGTGTTCGCCGTCTGGCTGGTCATCGTGGGCGCCTTCCTGCTGGCGGCGACCGTCATGGGCTGGGTCTTCGAGTACTACCGAGGGCCGTTCGCCGACGCCGAGCACTGAGCGGGCGGGCCCAGGTGGGCCCCGCTCCTGGGGGGAGGTGCCTCGCCCAGGTTGCCGGTTCGGTAAGGGCCGGGCAGAGCGGGCTGCTGACCCCCTGACACAGGGTACGCCGTCGCTGCGACCGTGCTGGACCTGACGGGCGCCGTCATTCGGGGGAGGAGGGGGCGCGGCCAGGCTCGAGCTCGGGGGTGGTTCGTGTCGCCTCCGGGCCATGGCCGACGGCATGCGCCTGAGCAGCCTCGAGCTCGGCCGGGCTGGGCTTGGCAACCAGGTCCCCGAAGTACCACCGGTTCAGCCGGACCCGCACCCGATCCAGCCGGCGGGTCCGCCGCGGGATCCCCGTCTCGTCGTACGCCGGGGGCAGCTCCGCCGGCCGCTGCACCTCGTGGGCGAGCAGCGCCGCCCGCTCCTCCGCGGAGATCGGGGCGTGCACCTCGAGGTACTCGCCGTTGGGCAGCCGCTGGACGACCCCGGTTTCCCGACCGTGCAGGAGCAGGTCCCGGTCCCGTCGCTGCAGCCCGAGGCAGATCCGCTTGGTGACGATGAACGTCAGCACGGGCAGCACGAAGATGAGGATCCGCAGCGCCCAGGTGATGGACTGCACCGACAGGCCGAAGGCGACCGCTATCAGGTCGTTTCCTCCTCCCACCAGCAGGATCGCGTAGAAGGTCGCGCCCATCACGCCGAGACCGGTGCGGACTGGGTGGTTGCGGGGGCGGTCCAGGAGGTGATGCTCACGTCGGTCCCCGGTGACCCAGGCCTCGAGGAACGGGTAGAGCCCCAGCGCGGTGAACATCACCCCTGGAATGATCAGTCCGGCCATCAGCGGGTTCAGGGTCAGCGTGTACCCCCAGAGGGAGAACTCCCAGTTGGGGAACATGCGCAGGCCACCCTCAAGAAACCCGATGTACCAGTCGGGCTGGGCACCGGCGGTGATCTGTGAGGGGATGTAGGGGCCGTACAGCCAGATGGGGTTGATCTGCACGAAGCCGCCCATCAGCGCGGTCACCCCGAACACGACGAAGAAGAACCCGCCGGCTTTGGCGGTGTACACCGGGTAGAGGGGGTAGCCGACAACGTTGCTCTCCGTCCGCCCCGGTCCCGGCCACTGGGTGTGCTTCTGCAGGACTAGGAGCATGAGGTGCACGGTGATGAGGGCGAGGATGATCCCGGGCACGAGCAGCACGTGCACGATGTACAGGCGGGAGATGAAGTCGGCGCCGGGGAACTCGCCGCCGAACGCGAAGAACGACAGGTAGGTCCCCACCACGGGGATGGACAGCAGCACGCCCTCGGCGATCCGCAGGCCGGTGCCGGAGAGCAGGTCGTCGGGCAGCGAGTAGCCGGCGAACCCCTCGAGCAGCGCCAGGGTGAGCAGCCCCACGCCGATGAGCCAGTTCAGCTCGCGCGGCTTGCGGAACGCCCCGGTGAAGAAGATGCGCATCATGTGCACCGCGATGGCGGCGACGAAGATGAGGGCCGCCCAGTGGTGGATCTGGCGCATGACCAGACCGCCCCGGATGTCCCAGGACAGTCGCACCGTCGACGCGTACGCCTCCGACATGGAGATGCCTTGCAGTGGCACGTAGGAGCCGTTGTAGATGACCTCCACCTGGGAGGGCTTGAAGAACAGGCTGAGGAACGTGCCGGACAGCAGCAGGATGATGAAGCTGTAGAGCGCGATCTCCCCGAGCATGAACGACCAGTGGTCCGGGAAGACCTTGCTCATCCCCTTCTTGACGACCTTGGTGACGCCGGTGCGGTCGTCGACGTAGGTCACGGCGCCTTCGACGCCGTTGGCGAGCCCGCTCATCTCAGGCTCCCCCCCGCTCCCAGAAGCTGGGACCGACGGGCTCGGCGAAACCGGCCGCGGCGACCAGGTAGCCCTCGGCGTCCACGGTGAGGGGCAACTGTGGCAGGTGGCGTTTGGCGGGACCGAAGACCACCTTCGCCGAGTCGGCCAGGTTGAAGGTGGACTGATGGCAGGGGCACATCATCTTGTGCGTCTGCTGTTCGTACAGCCCCAGGGGACACCCCACGTGGGTGCAGATCTTGGAGAAGGCGAGGATCCCCTGGTAGTCCCACTGCGCACCCTGCTGGGAGACGATCTGGCGGGGCTCCATCCGGACCAGCAGCAGCGCGGCCTTGGCCCGCGCGTTGAGCTGGGCGCCGTTCTCGGTGGGGACGTCCTTGAGGTTAGCCGGGATCGCCGGGACCATTCCCCCGATCGGGATGTCCTCCGGTCGCAGCGGCTGGTTGGTGACGTCGCTGTGCACCCGTACGCCGGCGGCCCACAAGGTCTCGCGCAGCACCCGCCCGGGGAGGGGCCCGAGGTCCCGCAGCAGCACCAGCGGGGGGAGGGCGAGCAGGCCCGCCGCCGGCAGCAGCGCGCGCTTGATCAGCTTGCGGCGGGTGAACCCGGTGGACTCGCCGGACGCGGCGAGCTGCTCCACCAGCCCCGCCCGCTGCGCGGCGCTGGAGTGCAGCGGGTGGCGCTCCTCGACGAGCTCCTCGACGGGCATCAGCTTGCGGGCCCAGTGGATGGCCCCGGCCCCCAGGCAGAACAGCGACAGCGCCAGCCCACCGCCGAGCAGCCGGTTGGACCAGACCAGGCTGGCCGGGTCCTTCGTACCCTGCCCGAGCGGGAACGCGACGTACCCCACGAGGAAGATCACGGTGCCCAGCGCGGAGAGCGCGAACAGGGCCGCCACCTGGCGCTCGGCGCGGCGGGCCGCGACGGGGTCGAGGTCGGTGAGCCGGCGGTGGACGGGCAGCCCGCTCGGGTGGATCTCCGGCTCGCTGGCGAGGCTCGCCAGGTGCTCGGGCCGGCTGGTCTCGGCGGGGGCGCTGCTGCTGGGAGGGTTCATGTCGTCTTCGCACCGATCCAGACGGCGACCGCGATGAGGGCGCCGATGCCGATGATCCAGCCGGCGAGGCCCTCGGTGACCGGACCGAGCCGGCCGAGGCCCAGCCCGCCGACGTTCGGCTCGGCCTGGGTGGTCTTTAGGTACTTGATGATGGCCTGCTTCTGTTCCGGGGTCAGGGTGGTGTCGGCGAAGACGGGCATCGACTGGGGCCCGGTGATCATCGCCTCGTAGATGTGCTTGGGGCTGACCCCCTGCAGGGAGGGGGCGAACTTGCCGTCGGTGAGGGCTCCCCCTCGGCCGCTGAAGTTGTGGCACTGGGAGCAGTTGGTGCGGAACAGCTCTCCGCCCTCCTGCAGGTTGGCCCCCTGGTAGTTCAGCGCGGCCTGGTCGGGGATCGCGGGCCCGGGACCGAGGGAGGCGACGTACGCCGACAGCGCGGCGATCTCCTGGTCGGTGAAGATAACCGGACCGCGCCGGGCCTGCACTCCCGGTGCGGCCAGCGGCATCCGGCCGGTGCCCACCTGGAAGTCCACCGCCGCCGCACCTACCCCAATCAGGCTCGGCGCGTAGGCCCCGCCGCCGAAACTGCCGCCCTGGCCGCTGAGACCGTGGCAGCTCGCGCAGTTCGCCAGGAACAGCCGCTTGCCGTCGGCCAGCGCCTGGGTCTGCGCGGCCGTCGGGGCGGCCGCCTGCGCGGGCGCGAGGGCGGCGTAGGCGCCGCCGGTGAGCAGCAGGCCCACGAGCACGACCAGGGCCGCGGCGAGCGGGTGGCGCCGCCGGGCGGGAAGCGAGGTCACAGGCGCGGTCCCATCACTTGATGAGGTAGATGGTGGAGAACAGCCCGATCCACACCACGTCGACGAAGTGCCAGTAGTAGGAGACGACGATGGCACTGGTGGCCTGCCGGTGGGTGAACCGGCGCGAGAGGAACGTACGGCCGAGGACCAGCAGGAAGGCGAGCAGCCCGCCGGTCACGTGCATGGCGTGAAAGCCGGTGGCCAGGTAGAACACCGACCCGTACGCCGCGGAGGCGATCGTCAGCCCGTCCCTGATCAGCGCGGAGTACTCGTAGACCTGGCCGCCGACGAAGAAGGCGCCCATCAGGAAGGTGATGACGAACCAGAACCGCATCGCCCGGACCAGCCCCGCCTCTGCGCGGAACACCCCGATCTGGCAGGTCACCGACGACAGCAGGAGCACGGTCGTGTTCACGGTTGCGAACGGGACGTTGAGCAGGCGGGTGCTTTCCAGCCACACCTGCGGGCCCTGCACCGACCGGATCGTGAAGTAGATCGCGAACAGGGCCGCGAAGAACATCAGCTCGGAGGACAACCACACGATCGTCCCGACGCTGACCATGTTGGGCCGGTCCGCCTGGGGGTAGGCCGGCGCCGCGGCCGTTGCTGTCGCCACGGGCCGACATTATTCCGACGATCCGGTCCCGGGGACAGCCGGGGGGCGGGCGCGTCGCGGCCGGGCCTGCCTATCCTCGCGGGGTGAACCCCGCCGGGCTGGTCGGGTGGCTCGCCGCGGGGGGGCCGACCGAGGTGCCCCCGCCGCTGACCGTCGGCCGGCTGCTCACCGCCTGGTCGCCGGAGCCGGCGCCGCTGCTCCTGCTGCTGGCGCTGGCCGGGCTCTACCTGGCGGGGGTCCGCCGGCTGCGCCGCCGCGGCGCGGCCTGGTCCTGGTGGCGGGTGGTCTCCTTCGTCGGGCTGGGGCTGGGCAGCGCGGCGGTCGCCACCCTGTCCGCCCTGGACACCTACGCCCTGGCGCTGTTCAGCGTGCACATGGTCCAGCACGTGGTCCTCTCCATGCTGACCCCGGTGTTCCTCGCCTTGGGCGCGCCGATCACGCTCGCCTTGCGGACGCTGTCGGGGCGGCCCCGCCGGCTGCTGCTCGCGGCCGTGCATAGCCCGGTGGCCCGGGTGCTGACGTTCCCGGTGGTGGCCGGAGCGCTGTTCGTGGCCACCCCGTTCGCCTTGTACCTGACCAGCTGGTACGAGGCCACCCTGCGCAACCCGTGGCTGCACGACCTGAGCCACCTGCACGTCGTCCTCGTCGGTGCCCTGTGGTTCTGGCCGATGCTGGGCTTGGACCCCCTGCCGGCCCGACCGCCCTACCCGCTGCGGCTGCTCGCCGTGCTGGTCACCCTGCCACTGCACGCCTGGCTGGGGATCGCGATCATGAGCGGTACGACGGTGCTGGCCGCCGACTGGTACGCCGAGCTCGGACGCACCTGGGGGGCCTCGCCGCTCGCCGACCAGCGGACCGCGGGGGGCATCATGTGGGCCTCCGGGGACCTGGTCGCCCTGCTGCTGCTGGCGGTGCTGTTCGCCCAGTGGTCGCGGGCCGCGCAGCGGGAAGCCGAGCGGGAGGACCGTCGGCTGGACCGCCTCGAGGCCGAGGCCCTGCGCCGGGCCGGACCGGCTGGCTGACCGGCCGCGGTGCCGGCGCCCACGGCGCCGCTCGCTACGATCACCCTGCCCCCTGACCCGTGAGGCTGCCCCGATGAGCGCACCCGAGGCTTCCGAGCCGACCATGACCGTCCTGGTCTACAGCGACGACGCCACGACGCGGGAGCGGGTGCGGCTGGCGGTGGGGCGCCGGCCCGCCCCCGACCTGCCCCGGGTGAACTGGGTGGAGTGCGCCACCCATCCCGCGGTCCTGGCGGCCGTGGACGCCGGCGGGGTGGACGTCTGCGTCCTCGACGGGGAGGCGGTGCCCGCCGGGGGGATGGGCCTGTGCCGGCAGCTCAAGGACGAGGTCTACCAGTGCCCCCCGGTCCTCGTGCTGACCGGCCGGGTAGCCGACAACTGGCTGGCCGCCTGGTCCCGCGCCGACGCCGCGGTGGCGCACCCGCTGGACCCCGCTGCGGTCGCCCACGCGGTGGCCGAGCTGATGCGGCAGCGGTCGGCGCGGCTGCCGGTCCGATGAGCCTGCCCGCCTCCTGCGCGGGCTGCGGGGCGGCCTTTCCGCTGGCCGAGGTGCTCCGCCCCGGTACGGCCGGCCGGTGCCCGAGCTGTGGCGACGACCTGGCGCCCGGCTACGGGGTGGTGCTGACCGGTGCGGTCAGCCAGGCGCTCGGCGCGGTGGACGCCCTGCGCGGCGCCCTGCACCAGGTGGACGCGGTGGCCCCGCTGCTGCGGGTGGACGTTGCGGCGTGGGCGGCGGCGCTGGCCGCCGAGCTGCCGGCGGCGCGTGCCGCGCCGGCGGCGGGCCGGGGGGAGGCCCCGTGAGTGAGGCACCGACCTGGCCGCTGCTGCTGGCCGCGCTGCTGCGCGGCGAGGACCTGCCCACCGAGCACACCGCCTGGGCGATGAGCCAGGTGATGGCCGGGGACGCCACCGCGGTGCAGATTGCCGGGTTCGCCGTCGCGTTGCGGGCCAAGGGCGAGACGGCGGCCGAGATCGACGGCCTGGCCCGGGCGATGCTCGGCTACGCACAGCCACTGCAGGTGGCCGGTCCGGCCGTGGACACCTGCGGCACCGGCGGGGACCGCGCGCATACCGTGAACCTGTCGACCCTGGCGGCGCTGGTCGTCGCGGGCACCGGGACCCGGGTGGTCAAGCACGGCAACCGGGCCGCCTCGTCCGCGTGCGGCTCGGCGGACCTGCTGGAGGAGCTCGGCGTCGCCATCGAGCTGCCCCCGTCCGGGGTGGCGGCCTGCGTCGCGGAGGTGGGGATCGGCTTCTGCTTCGCCCCCCTGTTCCACCCCGCCTTGCGACACGCCGCGGTCCCCCGGCGGGAGCTCGGCGTGCCCACCGCCTTCAACTTCCTGGGGCCCTTGACCAACCCGGCGCGCCCCGCGGCGCAGGCGGTGGGCTGTGCCGACCGCCGGATGGCCGGCGTCCTCGCCGAGGTGCTCGCCCGCCGTGGCACGTCGGCCCTGGTCTTCCGGGGGGAGGACGGGCTGGACGAGCTGAGCACCACGGCCGACTCGCGGGTCTGGGTGGTCCGTGACGGGCAGGTGGCGCAGACCGTCGTCGACGCCCGGGACCTGGGGCTGCCCCGGGTGGAGCTGACCGCGCTGCGCGGCGGGGACGCCCGCCACAACGCGGGGGTCGCCCGGGAGGTGCTGGCCGGGCGACCCGGCCCGGTGCGCGACGCGGTGCTGCTCAACGCGGCCGCAGCGCTGGTCGCGCTCGGCCCGGGCCCTGGGAGCCTGCTCGAGCAGCTGGCCGCAGCCCTGGACCGGGCCCGGGCCGCCCTCGACTCCGGGGCGGCCGCCGACGTGCTGCGGCGGTGGGTGGACACCAGTCGGACCCTGCGGGCATCCCGCGCCGCCCCCCCGGCGTAGCAGCGCTACTCCGCGTCCCGGCCCGGGTTCTCCTCGGCGTCCTGCTCGACGAAGCCCAGGGCGAAGGCCGCCTCCAGGTCGTGCTGGGAGTACGTGCGGAACGCGATGTGCGTCTCGGTGGCGAGGACCCCGGGGACCTTGTTCAGCCGGTCGGCCACCACCTCGGCGACCTGCTCGTGCCGGCGTACTCGCACCATCGCGACCAGGTCGATCTCGCCGGTGACGGAGTAGACCTCGCTGACGCCGTCGATCGCGGCGATCCGCTCGGCCACCTCCGGGATGCGGGCGACGTCGGCCTGCACGAACACGATCGCCGTGATCACGTGCCCTCCTCGGTTGGTGCCGCGGGGCCAACCGCACCGGTTTGACCGGCCCGGGGGCTACCCGAGGGCTAACCGTAGCGGCCCGGGGGACGGTAGGGGCCGCCCGGCAGGGCGTGGCCGGGTTGGGGGCGCCGTGGGGGACCGATGGCCGCGCCGACGAGCAGGCCGACGACGAAACCAACCACGTGTGCCAGGTACGCCACGTTGGCACCCGCGCCGACCCCGGTGCCCTGGGCGTACAGCCACTGGAGGAGGAACCACAGGCCGAGCACCAGCCAGGCCGGCAGCCGCAGCGGGAGGAAGAACAGGACCGGTACCAGGCTCCAGACCCGGGCGCGCGGGAACATCATCAGGTAGGCACCGAGCACGCCTGCGATCGCCCCGGAGGCCCCCACGAGGGGGGTGGTCGAGCCGGGGTTGACCACCGCGTAGCCGTACGCCGCGGCGAAGCCGGAGACCAGGTAGAACAGCCCGAAGCGGACCCGGCCGAGCCGGTCCTCCACGTTGTTGCCGAAGATCAGCAGGTAGAGCATGTTGCCCAGCAGGTGCACCCAGCCGGCCTGCACGAACATGGCGGTGAGCACGGACAGCAGCGGGTTCTTCACGTAGTCGGGTGGCACGGCGACGCAGCCCACCCGGCCGGCGGCGTCCCGCGCGGGAGGGCCCGGCACCCGCTGCGGTGGGGGGCCGCCGAGCAGCTCCCGGGGCACCGCGCCGTACTCGGCGAAGTACGCCTGCTGGCGGCAAGCCTCCGCCGGGCTGGTGCCGTCGAGGACGGCGAAGCTGGCCGGGCCGAGGAGGAACACCGCCACGTTGACCGCGACGATCAGGTAGGTCACCACCGCGGGGCGGCGGACGGGGTTGACGTCGTGGACCGGGATCACCATGTGCCGTCTCCCTCCGCCCCACCCGGTCGGGCCCGCCACGGCGTCCCCAGCAGCGCCTCCGCCTCAGTGGCCCCGCACCGCGCGGACCGGTCGGACACCGGAGCCCGGGTCGCCAAGCGGCTCCTGCCCTGGGGCGGCCGCGGCTACCCATTGTCGCCACCGCCCGGCACCGTACGCCGGGGAGCACCAGGACCCGGCCACCGCCACCAGGCGTACGCCGGGCTGCTCCAGCCAGCGCAGCACGCACTCGGTCTCCTCGGCGGTGGCCGCCGGCAGGGGCCCCGGGCCCCGCACCACCGTCTCGGCGGCTGCGACCA
>JBMOMH010000054.1:0-14446 GCA_049323135.1 Actinomycetota bacterium | reverse complement strand
GGCCCACGCACCGGCCCCTGCACCACAGCCGGCCCCGAAGGCCCCGGCCGAGCCCGCCCCGCAGCCGGCCAAGCCGGTCGTTACCCCAGCGCCCGCCCCCGCCTGCGGATGACCGGGGCGATCGCCGTCACGGACCTCGCGCCGGGGGCGAGGGTCCGCCGGCACGCCGGGGACACCACCCGCACCGTGGCCGCGGTCGGCCCCGGCCAGGCCGCCTGCTGCCTGGCCGTCACCTTCACCGACGGCACCAGCGTCAACGTCGGCCGCCAGGCGACCTGGCTCACCGAGGAGAGACCATAACGAAGATCAAGACCAAGCCGCCGGCGAAGGCCATCGGCGCCCCGCCGAAATCCCCCGAGCAGCGCGCCCGGGAGCACATTCACGACTGCCAGGCGGTATTGGCCCAGGCCCTCACCGACCTCATCGACGTCGCCGAGGTCTGCCGCCGCGGCGCCCGGAACAAGCGCCGGGAGAACGTGCTGGCACTGCTGTACGCGGCCGTCGGCACGGTCCGGGAGGCCGAGGAGGCCCTGGACCTGGCCTACCTGGACCTGGACACCACCCGGGGGGCGGACGCATGAGCGTGCAGATCCGGGTGGTCACCGGCGACCGCCGCGAGGTCGAGGTCGAGGTGCCGGTGATCGGTTCGCTCGGCGACCCGCTGACCGGCCTGGAGGAGGCGTTGACCGAGGCTGTCAGGCGGGTCCGCGCCGCGCTCGGGCTGCGGGAAGGGGGAGGGCGGTGACCAGGCCGGTCATCGTCGTCGACACCGAGACCACCGGGCTCGACCCGGCGATCCACGAGGTCGTCGAGGTGGCCTGGGCGGACCTGCACGGTGAGGACCCGGCGGTCTCGGTCCGGGTGCCGCACGTCGGGCTCAGCGCCGACCCCGCCGCGCTGAGCGTCAACGGCTACCACGAGCGTGGCCTGTACGAGCCGCCCGGGGCCGCCGAGCACCTGCTGCTGCTCGGCCTGCGCGAGGTGCTGCGGGACGCCACCCTGGCCGGCGCGAACCTCGCCTTCGACCTGCCGTTCCTGACCCGGCTGTTCGGGCAGGCGGTCTGGCACTACCGGGCGCTGGACATCCCGGCCTACGTCGCCGGCCGGCTCGGCTGGCGCACCGCCGACAGTCTGGTGAACACCGTGACCCGGCTGGCCGAGACCACCGGGCTGCAGCCGCCGGCCGGCGCGCAGTTCCACACCGCCGCCGGGGACGTGGAGGTCGCCCGTTGGGCCTACCGCACCGCCCGCGGCCACGACTTCGTCCGCGACTTGAACCGGACATCTTAGACACCGCCACCGGCGGGAGACCCACGAGAGTCGGGAGGACTCACCATGAAACGGACAGTGGCCTTCGTGGCCGGTTACGCGGCCGGCTACCTCGCCGCCCGCCACGTCCACCACGCCGTGCTGGACCACAGGGCCAACACGGCGCTGCGCGCCTGGGCCGAGGGGGTGGGCCGGTGAGCATCTGGACCTTCCTCGCCTGGTCCGGCGCCACCCTCCTGGTGGCCTTCGTCGCCTCGGCCGTCATCGCCGGCATCGTCGAGGCCATCCGCAACCCGCGGAGGAAGCCGTGAGCCCGTTCGTCACCGTCGAGACCCACGACGGCGAGGTCTACGTGGGCACCCTGGAGCGCTGCGGCAAGGGCGGCTCCATCTGCCTGGTCTACTCCGGACGCGGCCGGCCCAAGGTGCTGGCCCGCGACGAGATCGCCGAGATCCGGCCCGCCGACAAGCACAACCCGCTGCTGGAGGTCGTGAAGTCGTGAACAACGAGACGGCACGAGACACCGCCCGCGAGGCGCTGGAACGGGCTGAAAGGCTGCTCGCCTGTGAATGTGGGCACGGCCTCGGAGAGCACAACGGCCTCGGCTGCTACGCGCGACTGTCCTACCAGCCGCTTGTGACGTGCCCCTGCGAACTCACTGACGACCGAACCTACGCCGAACTGCTTGCCCCGCGACTGGACGCCATCGTGGCCGAGCGGGTCGCGGCACTGGCCGAGGACGCCCGCTTCACCGCTCCGACCGAGGAAGGTGACCGCGCCCCGCGGACCGGGGACATGCACCCGACCGAAACAGCGGGGTGGTCCCTCCCTGCCGCCCTGAACCGGGAGTGCGAGGAGTCCGGCGGCACGGGGCTCTCGGGTGAGGACTCTCCATGAGAGTCCTCGTCACCGGCTCCCGGGACTGGCGCGCCGTCGACGTCCTGGAGGCCGCCCTGGAGCAGGCCACCCCAAGTGTCGTCGTGCACGGCGCCTGCCCCTCCGGGGCTGACCACCTGGCCCACCGCTGGGCGGTCCGCCACGGGATCGAGGTGGAGACCCACCCGGCCCGCTGGGACCTGCACGGCAAGGCCGCCGGATTCCGGCGCAACGCCGAGATGGTCGGCTCCGGCGCGCACGTCGTGCTGGCGTTCCTGATGCCGTGCACCCAGGTCTCTCCCCGCTGCCGCGGCCGGCTCCCGCATCCCAGCCACGGCGCCGCCCACACCGCCGACCTCGCCGCCAGCCGCGGCATCCGGGTGGTCAGGCACTTCGACCCGGATGCCTGGAACGGCCTGCGCAGCCAGGCTCCGGGCTGATGTACTTGCCGCACCCGATCCGCAGATAGGAGACCCGCGATGAACCCCAGCCGCCTGATCCCGCTCGCGCTCGGCGCGCTGCTGCTCGCCGGCTGCACCAGCGGCAGCGCCGGGGACGCCGAGCCGACCGGCACCAACGCACCTGCCGCCACCACCGCCGCGGCCGAGAGCGAGCCCGAGCCGCCCGCGGAGACGACCCCCGCCGCCCCGGCCTACGCCGCCTTCGGCCAGACGTACACCTGGGACGACGGCCTGGCCGTCACGGTCAGCCCGCCAGCCCCGTTCACCCCCAGCGAAACCGCCGCGTTCACCGAGTCTCCGGCCTACCTGGCCTTCGAGGTCAAGGTGGTCAACGGTACCGCCGAGCCGTACGAGCCGGCGGTCCTGTACCTGACCCTGCAGTCCGGCAACACCGAGGCCAGCCAGGTGTTCGACGTCGGCGAGGCGGGCCTGGCCGGACCGCCGGCCACCCCACTGCTGCCCGGCCGGGAGGCGGTGTTCAAGGTCGGCTTCGGGGTCGCCGACCCGGCCGACCTGGTGATGCAAGTGGCGCCCGGATTCGAGTACGACCCGGCCATCTTCACCACCGGCTGATGGACCCCGAGATCGCCCGCCAGGTCGCCGACGAACTGCGCCGACTCGGGGTGATGCTGACCCCGGAGCAGGTCGCCGCCCGGGCCGCGCAGACCGCCCGGGACCTGCCCAGCCTGCTGCTGCCGTGGGAGGTCCGGCCCGAGCACCGCTGGGACTACACGGCGATGATGCTGCGGGCCCTGCAGATGAGGCGGCGCGGCGAGCCGCTGCGCCCAAGGCTGGACGACCGGCTGGACCGCTTCCTCGACGACCTGGCGAGCCAGCACCAGGTGATCGACTACCGCCCTGACCTCGGCTTCATGCGGGTCCCCCGACTGTCCACCGACTGGCAGATCATGCGGGAGCCGTGATGGACCTCGAACGCCCGCCGTGGACGGTCATCGTCATGGCGCTCACCGTCGTGATGACGGCCATCGGGGAGGCCGAGTTCTGGGCCTTCACCCTGGCCCTCATCCTGGCGGTCGGCGCGATCCTGTGGCTCACCGGCCTCGTCCGGCAGGAGAGGGCACTCGCCCGGTTCCGCCGCACACATGACCCCGGACACGTCGTGGTGATCGACAGGGCCGGCCGGCCCCGCTGCATCACCTGCGAGCCGTAGCACAGACCGGCGAACGCCCCCGGTGACCCTCTCTCCCGCCGGGGGCGTCGCCATGTCCACCACCGGGGTTACCTAACCGGGGTAACCTAGGGGCATGAAGCCCGCGGGCCGTCCCTCCCTGCTGACGCCGGAGATCCACGAACGGATCGTGCAGGCCATCGCGGCCGGGAACTTCGGGGAGACCGCCGCCCGGGCCGCCGGGATCGCCACCGCCACCTACTACCAGTGGATGGCCAAGGGCCGCGACGAGCGGACCCGGCGGGAGAACGGCGAGCGGCCCAAGGCCAGCCAGTCCAAGTACGTCGACTTCGCCGAGGCCGTAGAAAGCGCCAAGGCGCAGGCCGAGACCCGCGCGGTCACCCTGATCACCAAGGCGGCGCTGGACGGCACCTGGCAGGCCGCCGCCTGGTACCTGGAGCGCACCCAGCCGCAGAAGTACGGCCGGTTCACCCGCACCGAGGTGACCGGCGCGGACGGCGGCGCGGTCCGGGTCGAGCAGGTGTCGGCCGAGGACCTGGCCGCCAAAGTGGACCAGGTGCTGGCGGCCCGGGCGGTGGCCGACCCGGCCTCCCCGAGCATCGGGCGGGGGCGGCACAAGTGAGCACCGGGCAGCGCCGCCTGCCGCCCCGTTGCCGCTGCTGGGCCTGCCTGGCCACCTGGTCGTTCGTCGACGACTCGGGGGGCCGCTGGTGAGCGCCCGCCGGCCGTTCCGGCTGTTCGGGGTGGAGGTGGTCAACGCCCCGCCGGAGGAGAACACCGTGCTGGAGGTGATGGTGATCACCAAGCACTACGCGCCCGGCAACACCGACGCCACCTACTCGCTGCACTGCTCCCGCGGCTGGGGGCTGGCCGAGAAGATCGGCATCCTGGACATCTTCCACGACAGCGCGCTGGCCACCGTCAACAAGGACGACTACCGGTGAGCGCCGCGGTGGTGCTGCGCTGCCTCAACGCCGGCTGCCGCCAGTTCGAGCGCGTCTGGACGCTGCCGCTGGCCGAGCGCGCCCCCGGGCTGGTCGAGGTCCCGCACCTGGTCTGCGCCGACTGCGGCGCCGAGCCGATCCGAGAGGTGGTCCTGCCCCGATGAGCGAGATGGCCGGCATCGAGGCCCCGCTGTGCCCCGACGCCCACGCCTGCACCGAGCACGCCGCGCACTACCTGCACGGCGAGCACGCCTGCACCGCGTGCGAGGCGAACGTCACCTACACCCGCGGCGTCGCCGACCCGCTGCACGTGTGCGCCCCCGGAGACCTGCTGCGGGTCTCGGTGGAGCGCACCGCCTGGTGCGCCGGGTACGAGTTCGGCCGCGCCGAGGCCGAGGACAACGTCGCCGCCCCGCTGCGGTCGGTGATCGCCGGGCAGGAGGCCACCATCGCCGCCCTGCGCGCCGAGGTGACCCGCCTGCGGGGCCAACCGTGACCGCCCTGGTCCTGGCCGCCCTGGCCCTGCTCGCCCTGGCCGCCTGGGCCGCCCTCGTCGACCAGGTGCTGCGCTGGGTACCCCGCCCCCGGAGGCCCCGTGGCCGCGACTAGGACCCGGTGGAACCCCTCCCTGCACGGCGGGTCCTGGAACCGGGCCGGCGACGCCCCCGACGTGCACATCGGCCGGGACTGGGCCGGGCACGCCGTCGAGGACGCCTGCTGCTGCGTCCAGGCCCCCTGCGGGCTGGTCGCCATCCGCCGGGTCAACGCCAACTGCGCCGAGCACGACCCCGGCGCCACCATCCGCCAGGGCCACCCGGCGGCCGACTGCCCGGGCAGGCCGGCGTGAGCGACCCCACCGACCTGGCCGTCGACCTGGACATCGACCCGCCACCCAAGCACCCGGCGCTAAGCACCGTGTGGGGGGTGGAGGCGCGGTGAGCACCCTGACCGCGGCCGGGCTCGACATCGACCTGGACCTGGCCACGGCCTGCGAGCACTCCGAGCCCTCCGCCCGGCACGTCGCCGGGCAGCCGGCCAAGTACCTGGTCCGGGCGGTCTGCACCGGCTGCCTGCTCGACCTGCGCTACCTGGTCTGCCAGTCCGGCTGGGACCAGATGACCACCCCCGGCGTGCGCCTGGTCTGCCTGCGCTGCGGCCGGCGCGACCTGCCCCGGGACTGCCTGACCGTCCTGGCGGTGCTGTGATGGTCGCCGCGCTGGACGTGGACCTGGACCCGGCGCTGGTGGAGTCCCTGGCGCCGCCCTGCGAACTGGACCCGCGCACCTACCACGGCATCCACGGCACCGGCCCGGCCGCCTGGGTGCTCACCCTGCGCCGCTGCTGCCCCCGGGTGCCGCCGCACGTGCTGGCCTGTGAGGGCTGCACCGGCTACATCTGCACCAGCCTGGACCGGGTCGGGTGCCGGGCCTGCGGCACCGTCTACCCGCGGGTGCGGGACATGGTGCTGGCCAAGGAGCGGCTGTGAACGACCCGCGAGGCGAGGCCGCCTGGACCGACCCGGTCCGCCCGCCGGCCTGGGGCATGGGGCTCACTCGGCTGGCCGGGGACACCGCGGTGTGGGTGACCTGGCTGCCGGAGGACACCACCCACCCGCACCTGTGGCACTGGTGCTCCCACCGCGAGTGGGGGCCGGACGCCGAGTCCGGCTGGGGGCTCGCCGGTGTCGGAGCCCACGACGTCGTCAGCCGCGACCCGCTCACCCTCAGCCCCAGCGTGTCCTGGCCGTCCTGCTGCGGGCTGCACGGCTTCGTCCGGGCCGGGAGGTGGGTCAGCGCATGAGCACCTGCCCGTGTCGGCAGTGCCTGGTGCTGCGCTCGCACAACGCGATGCGCGCCAGCCGGGGGCTGCCGCCGGTCCGCTGCGCGACGCTTGGGCACCAGGCACCGCCGCCGGCCAGCCGACCCGCGGAGCCGCCGGCTGCCCTGTACCTGCTTCTGCCCCCGCCGTCCCGGCCGCGCTGCGTCCACTGCCGGGAGGAGATGTGATCGAGCACCGCGACCCCCGCTGCGACGTAATCGCCTGCCACTGCGGCGCCCGCCACGCCTTCGGCCGGCCACCTTCGGCTCCACGCCCGGCTGCCGGACCGGCGTGCCGCTGCTGGCGCTGCCTGGAGGCCCGCGGCGAGCGGACCTGGTTCTGGTTCGCGGTGGTGTGCCCGACCTGCGGACACCACCGCTGCCCGCACGCCAACGACCACGCCAACGCCTGCCGGGGGACGCTGTGAGGCGGCTGCTGGCCTGGGCGGTGCTCGGGGTGCTGCGCGCCGCGCAGGCCGTGGACGGCTGGTGGGAGCGGCGCAGGCCATGACCGAGCGCGACATCCTGGACCGTCTGGCCCGCCGGTACTGCCGCGCCTACCGTAACGGCGCCTATCGGGGACGTCGCTACGTGTACGCCGAGCACGTGCGGCGGCACCCGAACTGGGGCCAGCGGGTGCTGGACGCGATGGCCATCGACACCTGGGGCTCCGGGCGTTTCGGGGTGGCCGGCTTCGAGGTGAAGGCGACCCGCTCGGACTGGCTGGCCGAACTGCGTAATCCAAGCAAGGCCGGGGTGTTCCTGCCGTACTGCCGGGCGTTCTACCTGGTCGCCGCCAGCCCGGACATCGTCCGGGACGACCTGCCCGCCGGGTGGGGGCTGCTGGTGCCCCGCGGCCGGGGCCTGACCGAGGTGCGCCCATCCCTGCTGCTGCGCGAGCCCGAGCCGATGCCGCCGGAACTGCTGGCCGGCCTGGCTCGGGCTGCGGTCAACACCGCCCACCGGGTTGGGCCGCCGTGAGCGCCGACCTGCTGGAGACGGTGCTGGCGCTCCCGGACCGGGAGCGCCTGCTGCTGTTCACCGCGCTGACCACCGCCGAGCGGCTCGCGCTGGCCGACCTGCTGGAGGCCGAGGCGGCCAACCCGTGGCGGCGCTTCGAGCACGACCCGGTCGGCTTCGTCACCGTCGGGCTCGGGGAGCGGGTCTGGTCCAAGCAACGGGAGATCCTGGAGTCGGTACGGGACCACAAGCGCACCGCGGTGCCGGCCTGCCACGCCCCCGGCAAAGCGCTCCGCCACGGTACTCCCGTCCTGACTCCCGCCGGCTGGGCACCCATCGAGACCCTTCGCTCCGGCGACCGAGTGATCGCCGGAGACGGCACACCCACCACAGTCACCGGCGTCTACCCGCAGGGCGCCCGACCTCTCTACCGGGTCACGTTCAACGACGGCTCCACCATCGACGCCGACGCCGACCACCAGTGGGTCACCGTCGTCCGGCGCGGTGCCCGGCGGGGACAGCGCGAGGTCGTCACGACCGCGCAGATGCTCACCCGGTCCGGACCGAGGCCGACCGGCTGGGCGCGGCCCCGTATCCCCACCGTCCTTCCTGTCGACCTGGCCGAGAGGGCGGTGCCGCTCGACCCCTACGTGACTGGCCTCCTGCTCGGCGACGGCTGGACGAACGGCGGGTCCACGCCCCGCCTGTCCACTGCTGACCCTGAGATCATCGAAGCCGTCCGGGCTGCCGGCATCCGTACCCGGCACTACGGGCGATACGACTACGCCCTGCTCGGGATCGCCCCGCAGGCCAGAGCCGCAGGGGTCGTCGGGCGCTCTGAGACCAAGCGCGTCCACCCCGACTACCTGTGGAACCGGACCGCCGTCCGGCTGGCCGTCCTGCAAGGCGTGATGGACACCGATGGGACGGTGCGCTCGGCCAGTGGGGACCTCACCTTCACCTCGACGAGCCGGGGCCTCGTCGAGGACGTCGTGTTCCTTGTTCGCTCCCTCGGCGGCCAGACCCGTCCCGTGACCTCGCGGATCGCTCACTCTCAGGGAGGGGAGGGCCAGCGGTCCTGGCGTGTCTCCCTGACGATGCCGACCTGCCCGTTCCGCCTTCCCCGCAAGGCCCAACAGTGGCGGGAGATGACGGATCGGCGGCGCGTCTGCACGGATCGGCTCGTCGTCTCCATCGAGAAGGTCGAGCCCGGCGAGGCGACCTGCATCGCCGTCGACCACCCGTCTCGGACCTATGTGACCAAGGACTTCGTGGTCACCCACAACACCCACATCGCCGCCCGCATCGTCGGCTGGTGGATCGCGGTGCACCCGCCCGGCACCGCCCGGGTGGTGACCACCGCGTCCGGCTTCAAGCAGGTCCGCAACATCTTGTGGCCGCACATCCGCAAGTTGCGGGACCGGCACAACCTGCCCGGGGTGGTGCTGACCACCGAGTGGAAGGTGGCCGGCGACATCGCCGCCTACGGCTTCGCCGCCCACGACTACGACGAGACCGCGGTGCAGGGCCAGCACGCCCCGCACCTGCTGGTCGTCGTCGACGAGGCCGGCGGCATCTCCCCGATCCTCGGCCGGGCGCTGGAGGCGCTGATGACCGGCGGGCACACCCGGCTGCTGGTGCTGGGCAACCCGCCGACCGACGCCGAGGGCACCTGGTTCGAGCGGGTCTGCACCGAGTCGGAGTTGTACAACGTGATCCGGATCGGCGCGTTCGACACCCCGAACTTCACCGGCGAGGACGCCGGCACCTGCACCTCCTGCCCGGCGGAGGTCGGCGCCCACCCGGTCGCCGAGCACCTGATCGACGGCACCTACGTCGAGGACATCCGCGGGGAGTTCGGGGAGGACTCGGCCTGGTGGACCGCGCGCATCCTGGCCCAGTTCCCGCGCGCGGTGGCGAACAAGACGATCCCGCTGGGCTGGGTGGAAATGGCCGTCGACAACGACGAGCCGGACCCCGGCTGGGCGATCCGGCTCGGGGTGGACGTGGCCTCAGACGGCGGCGACGAGGTGGTGGTGGCCCGGGCCGACGGCTGGATCGCCCGGATCGTGCACACCTCCTCCGGGGAGGCCAACGCCAACGCCGTGGACGTGGCCGGGCAGATCCTGCCGCACATCCAGGCGGCCTGCGCCGACCAGGTGGCCGCGGCCCGGCGTAACGCGGTGGTCGTCGGGTCGGCGGACTGGAGGCCGGTCCGGGTCAAGATCGACTCCCTGGGGCTGGGCTGGGGCGTGGCCGGGCTGCTGGCCAAGTGGGGCGAGGAGGGCCGCCACGACGCGCAGATCGTCGAGGTGAAGGTCTCCGAGACCGCCGGCAACGCCGATAAGTTCGAGAACCAGCGGGCCGAGATGTGGTGGACGATGCGCACCCTGCTGCAGCCGCAGCCGCGGCGCGGCGCGCTGCCGCACCAGCAGGTCGCGCTCGCGCTGGACCCGCGCACCGAGCGGCGCACGATGGCGCAACTGGCCGGGCCGACCTACAAGCACTCCTCCACCGGCCGGCTGCAGATCGAGAAGAAGGCCGAGATGAAGAAGCGCGGCCTGCCGTCCCCGGACCGGGCCGAGGCGATCATGCTCGCCCTGTACGAGCCGCCGGCTAAGGGCCAGGTGCCCGCGGTGGCGCCGTTCGGGCTCGGCGGGGCGAACCAGTGGCGGACCTGAGAATGCTTCCTGACCGTGCTTGACTTCCAACCTGGGTTGGGTTAGACTTGGGGTGTCAGGAAGGAACACCCCGAGAGGAGCACCCGATGACCGCCACCCAGGCCAGCGGCACCACCTTCCCGGTCCGCGCCTACGACCTGTTGGACCGCGTCGGCCACACCGCCACCGTGCACGGCCACACCGGCCGGCTGGTCCGGGTGGCGCCGAACGAGGACTCCCCGTTCCACCTCGACATCCTGCTCCGGCGCGGCGCCGAGTCCCACGTCGAGCGGGTGCACGTGCTCGACACCGCCCACCTGCACACCCGCTGACTCCCGGGGGAACCCCGTTTCGGGACCGCCTCACACGTGGCCCCAGGCGGCGGACCCGGCGGAAGGAGAGTCCCATGGACGTCAAACTGGCCCGCGGCATCCTTACCGGGCTGGTCATGGTCACCCCGTTCTGGACCGGGCTGGCCTGGCTGGTGACCCGCTGATGGACCCGGACGAGGCGCTGAGCCTGCTGCGGGAGGCGGTCCGCGAGGCCCGCGCCGACCTCGACGTGCAGGGCTACGTCAACCGGGGTGAGGTCGAGGTGCTGCTGGAGCGGGTCGAGGCCCTGGACGACTGGCTGTCCCGCGGCGGGACGCTGCCGCAGGCCTGGGCCCGGAGCACCCGGTGACCGACGAGACCCCGATGGTCGAGGATGTGCGGGCCCTCCTGCGGACCTCCGCGGCCACCTGCTCCGGCTGCCGGGCCGTGCTCGTCAGCGGGCTGGCCACGACGCTGGCCGCCTACCACATGGTCAACCTGGCCTGCGTCAACCAGCAGGCCAACCGGCTCGCCCTTGGCGCCCTGGCCCGCGAGAAGGAGGGCCTGTGATCGAGGAGGACTACGAGCCGGTCGGCTGCCTGACCTGCGGCGGAATCTACTGCGGCCCGGTCTGCGCCGGCCGCCCCGGCCACGTGTGGGTGCCCGGCCTGGGCTGGGCCAGCCCCGCCGCCGCCGCCGACCTGGAGGCCGCCGGCCGGGCCGTGCGCTGGGACGACGTGTGGACCGTGCAGCGCTACGCCCCGCCGCTGAGCGGCCTGAACTGAGGAGCCCGCACTGATCTTCCGCACCGTGAACTCGGTCTACGAGATCGACGGCGAGCGCATCCGCCGGCTGTCCGGGGCCACCGCGCCCACTCCCCGCCAGGGCGACGACGGGGTCTGGCTGCGGGCCGCGCAGATCGGCGACGTCGTCGTCGGCCAGCCCGTGCTGATCCTGTGGGACGCCGAGCACGGCCACGCCACCCTCACCAGCCCCGTCACCGCGATCGAGGAGACCCCCGTGAGCGTCACCCTGACCCTGACCGAGGCCCTGGCCGGCCTGGACGCCCTGACCCGGGAGCACCCGGACCGGGTCTACACCCCCGAACCGCGCCGCCGGCCGGCCTACTTCCACGGCACGGAGCCGGGCTGCCTGATCGGGCACCTGCTGGCCGGGTACGGGCTGCGGCCGGCCGACCTGCAGGGGGCAGCGGCGGGGCGCGACTCCTCCGGCCGGGTGCTGGCCGACCTGAACGAGGCCACCGGGGTGGAGACGCTGTACCGGGCCGGGGTGCTGCAGGCCACCGCGGAGGTAGTGATCCTGCTGACCCGAGTGCAGGACGAGCAGGACCGCGGCACCCCGTGGCGCCAGGCGTTCGCCCGCGGGCTGGCCGAGGCGATGGACGAGTGGAACTACCGGGCCGCCGACCTGGCGCCCTACGCCGACCTGCTGGACGAGCAGTAGACTCCCCGCCGTGGCGGGGGCCGACGGGCCCTTCCTGACAGTCGTGCTCTCCCGGCCCCCGCCACCTCCTCGGCCCCTCTGGGTCGGCCGACAGGTCCCGCCGCCACCCCCCTGCGGCGGGACCTGTCCATGTCCGGGTAACCCCGGTGGTGTAACCTCAGTAGCGGACAGAGACCCGCGGGTCGTCACCCAGCCACACCGGCTGGGGGGCGGCCCGTTTCGCGTTTCAGGAGGCCCGGTGGCTGTCGGGGACAAGTTGGTCGCGCTGAGCGTCGAGGAGACCTCCGGCGTCGACCACCCCGCTCACCTGCACGAGGGCTGGCTGGTCATCAAGGCCGCCGACCCGCAGGCCACCCGCAGCGCGCTGGACGCCTTGGTCGCCACGAAGGGAACCGACATGCCGGAGCAGACCCCCGAGCAGCGGATCGAGGCCCTGCAGGCCGAGATCGCCACGCTCAAGGCCGAGCGGGACGACCTGGCCGCCCAGATCGCCGCGAACGCCGCCGACAAGGCCGCCGCCGAGGACCCGGACGCCGCGCTGGACGCGCTGGTCAAGTCCGCCCCCGAGCCGGTCCGCAAGGCGCTGGAGGCCGCCCGCGAGGCCCAGCGCGCCGCCGAGGAGCAGGCCCGCGTCGCCAAGGCCGCCGAGGAGCAGGCGGTCGCCAAGGCCGCCGACGAGGCCGCCGTGGCCAAGGCCAAGGAGGACTGGGCGCACGTCCAGATCGACGTCGCCAAGGCCGCCCCGGCGCTGCGCCGGCTGGCCGAGACCAGCCCCGACCTGCACGCCGAGGTGGTCAAGGCGCTGAACGCCGCCGAGGCCGCCTCCAAGGCCGAGGCGCTGTTCAAGGAGACCGGCCGCCGGTCGGCCCCCGAGGGCGAGACGGCGCTGGCCCGGCTCGACGCGCTGGCCAAGGCCGCGCACGAGCAGGACGCCACCAAGAGCGTCTCCCAGCACTTCGCCGAGATCGCGCAGGCCAACCCGGACCTGTACGCGCAGTACCTGCAGGAGAGGGGCGCCTGAGCCATGGCGTACGAGATCAGCAACCACAGCCTCAAGATCACGCTGGTCGCCGCGGCCGACCTGCTGCAGTACCACTTCGTCAAGGTGGACGCCAACGGCCGGGCCGCGCTGTGCGCCGCCGCCACCGACATCCCGGTCGGCGTGGTGCAGAACAACCCGCGGGCCGGCGAGGAGGCCGAGGTCGTCGTCCAGGGCGGCTCAAAGGTCGTCGCCGACGCCGCGCTGAGCATCGGCGCGCTGATCGGCACCTCCGCCGACGGCCAGGCCGACGCCAAGACGGTCGGGACCGACACCACTGAGTACGTCGTCGGCCGCGCGCTGACCGCCACCAGCGCGGCCGGCCAGATCGTCACCGCCCTCGTCGACTGCGCCGCGCCGCACCGCGCGTCCTGATCGCCGCCCGAGCCTGAGAACCAGGAGTAGACCATGCCGCAGCCCACGCTCCAGGACTCGCACCTCGACGCGATCCTGACCAACATCTCCGTCGCGTACTTCCAGGACGAGTCGCGGTTCATCGCCGAGCGGGTGTTCCCGACCATCCCGGTGGACAAGAAGTCCGACAAGTTCTACAAGTACGGCAAGAACGACTGGTTCCGGGACGAGGCGCAGCGCCGCGCGGACGCCACCGAGTCGGCCGGGTCCGGCTACACCCTCGGCACCGACAACTACTCCTGCGACGTGTGGGCGTTCCACAAGGACGTCGGCAACCAGACGGTCGCCAACACCGACGCCCCGCTCAACCCGTACTCCGACGCGGCCAAGTTCGTCGCCGGCCGGCTGCTGCTGCGCCGGGAGATCCAGTTCGTCTCGGACTACTTCGCCACCGGGATCTGGGGCACCGACATGACCGGCGTGGCCGCCGCGCCCGGCGCCAACCAGTTCGTCAAGTGGAGCGACTACACCAACTCCGACCCGATCGAGGACGTCGAGGACGGCAAGGAGAAGGTGCTGAGCACCACCGGCTTCGAGCCGAACACCCTGGTCCTCGGCTACCGGGTGTTCCGCCGGCTCAAGCACCACCCGGTGCTCCGCGAACTGATCAAGTACACCTCCTCGGAGAACATCACCACCGCGCTGCTCAGCCGGATCTTCGAGGTGGACCGGGTGCTGGTCGCCTCCGCGGTCAAGGCCACCAACGTCGAGGGCGCCCCCGAGGGCTACGACTTCGTCTACCCCGACAGCGCGCTGCTGGCCTACGTCACGCCCACCCCGGGCCTGTACACCCCGACCGCCGGGTACAACTTCGCCTGGACCGGGGTGTCCTCCGGGCTGGGCCTGCCGGTCGGCACCTCCCAGATCGACATGCCGCTGCACAAGGCGAAGCGGATCGAGTCCGAGATCGCCTTCGACCACAAGGTGGTCGGCGCCGACCTCGGCTACTTCTTCGCCTCCGCGGTCTGAGCCTGGTGAGTGTCCCCGTGACCACCAGGCGCACCGTCCTGCGGGTGATCTCCGGGTCGCCCACCTACCTGGCCGGCGAGGTCGTCGACGTCGCCGGCGGGAAGAACGCCGC
>JBMOMH010000053.1:0-14576 GCA_049323135.1 Actinomycetota bacterium | reverse complement strand
GCGGCGGAGCTGGCCGTGCTGCTGGCCTGCCGGCACCGGTTGGACGCGGTCCTGGCCGGCCGGCTGGCCGACGCGGACCGGGCCGGGTTGGCCGAGGCGGCCGGGGCGGGCAGCCTGCGCCGCTGGCTGGTGGCGGCCACCGGGGTGTCCGCACCGGAGGCCGGCCGGCTGGTCGGGCTGGCCGCCACCTGCCGGGACCACCCCGCGGTGGCCGCCGCGCTGGCCGCGGGCCGGGTGGGCAGCGAGCAGGCCCGGCTGGTCGGGCGCACCCTGGCCCAGCTGCCCGCGGCCACCGTGCCCGCGGCCACCGACCTGCTCGTCGAGCAGGCCACCGGGCGGGACCCGGAGGACCTGCACCGGCGGGTGGCCGTGCCGCTGCTGGACCGGCTGCGTCCCGAGGTGGCCCACGCCGAGCCGGAGACGCTGCGGGCGGCCCGCCGGCTGTACTGCGCCCGCACCTTCCACGGCATGGTCGACCTGCACGGGCTGCTCGACCCGGCCACCGGGGAAGCGGTGCTGGCCGCCCTCGGCCCGCTGGCCGCCCCGCTGCCGGAGGAGACCCGCACCGCCGCGCAACGGCGCGCCGACGCCCTCGCCGAACTGTGCCGGCGGGCCACCAGCCCCACCGCCGGCCCCACCGGCGGGCCCACCGGCGCCGGCCGGGCCCCCGCCGAGGTGCTGCTGGTGCTGCCCGCCACCGCGCTGGCCGCCCCGGCCACCGACCCCGCCGGGTGGGCCACCGGCGACGCCGGCCAACCCCCCAACCCCAGCCCCGGCCCCACCCCGGCGTGGCTGCCCGGCGCGGCCCCCGGCCCGGCCCCCGGCTCGGACCGGCCCCCCGGTGCGGCCCCGGCCCGGCCCCGCTGGTCGCGCACCGGCGACGTCGACTGGGTCGACCTGGCCACCACCCTGTGCGGGGCCACCTGGGCGCGCCTCGTCCTGGACCCCACCGGCCAGCCGGTGAACCTGGGCCGGCGCACCCGCACCTGGACCCCCGCGCAACGGCGCGCGCTCACCCAGCGCGACCAGCACTGCACCTGGCCCGGCTGCCGCCGCCCCGCCGCCGACTGCGACATCGACCACATCATCCCCTGGCAGGCCGGCGGCCCCACCGACCTGGCCAACGGCCGGCTGCTCTGCCCCTACCACCACCAGCTCCGCCACGACGGATGGACCCTGCACGGCACCCACGGCGCCTGGACCGTCACCCCACCCCCCGACTGGGCCCACCGGCAACACCGACGACGCCGCCGCAACCCCCGACACCCACCCACCCGACGACTCCTCGCCGCCTGACGGTCCGACCGGCGGGGCTCGGCACGCGATCAGCCGGCCGGGGCCTGCTGGCCGCCCAGCTCGATCACGGCCAGGTCACCCTCGGCTTGGCGGGCCCGCAGCTGCTTCTTGTCGAACTTGCCGACGCTGGTCTTGGGCACCTCGTCGAGGAACACCCACCGCTCGGGGACCCACCAGGAGGCGACGACCGACCGCAGATATCC
Source organism: Actinomycetota bacterium (assembly GCA_049323135.1). Taxonomy (GTDB): domain Bacteria; phylum Actinomycetota; class Actinomycetes; order JBMOMH01; family JBMOMH01; genus JBMOMH01. Next base: position 13,077 of record JBMOMH010000053.1, on the reverse strand, counting down.
GGCCAGCTCCTCCGGGGTCACCCCGGCACCCGGCTTGGGGACGACGCAGGCCAACGGACGCTCGGTCCACTTCTCGTCCGGCACGGCGACCACCGCCGCCTCGCGCACGTCCGGGTGGCCCATGAGGGCGTTCTCCAGCTCTACCGAGGAGATCCACTCCCCGCCGGACTTGATCACGTCCTTGGCCCGGTCGGTGATCCGCATCACCCCGTGCCGGTCCACGGTGGCCACGTCCCCGGTGCGCAGCCAGCCGTCGTCGAACTTGGCCGGGTCGTCGTCCCGGTAGTACGACGCGGTGACCCACGGCCCCCGTACCTCCACCTCGCCCACGGACGTGCCGTCCCAGGGCAGCACCGTGCCGTCGAAGCCGACCAGGCGCAGCTCCACCCCGGCCACCACCCGACCGGTCCGGGAACGCCACTCCATCTCCTCCCCCGGCTCGGCGTCCTTCGGCGGCCAAGCGATCGCCCCCAGCGGGCTCATCTCGGTCATCCCCCACGCCTGCACGATGGTGACCCCATGCTCGGCCTGGAACCGCTCGATCAGCGCCCGCGGCACCGCCGAGCCGCCGCAGGCCACCAGACGCAACGAGGACAGGTCCACCCGGTGGCTGGTGGCGTAGCTGAGCAGGTCGTTCCAGATGGTCGGCACGGCCCCGGCCACCGTGGGGCGGGTGCACTCGATGAGCCCCGCCAGCGAGACGGCGTCCAGGAACCGACCAGGGAACACCAGATCGGTCCCCGCAAACCACCCGGAGTAGGGCAGCCCCCAGGCGTTGGCATGGAACATCGGTACGACGGGCAGCACCCGGTCCCGCTCCACCAGGCCGAAGACGTTCCCGGTGGCCGTGGCCAGCGAGTGCAGCCAGGTCGACCGGTGGCTGTAGACGACGCCCTTGGGATGGCCCGTCGTCCCGCTGGTGTAGCACATCGCCGCCGCCGACCGCTCGTCCAGCTCCGGCCACGGGTACGCGTCGGACGCGGCCGCCAGTGCCTCCTCGTAGTGGACGACCTGCCGATCGCCGAGGACGGATAGGTCCCCCTCCCCCACCACGACGAAGCTGCGCACCGTCTCCAGCCGGTCGAGCACCCGGGCCAGCACCGGCAACACGCTGGCGTCCACGATGACCACCCGGTCCTCGGCGTGGTTGACGACGTAGGCGAGCTGGTCGGGGAACAGCCGCAGGTTCAGCGTGTGCAGCACGGCGCCCATCGACGGCACCGCCAGGTAGGCCTCCAGGTGCTCCTGGCTGTTCCACGCCAGGGTCCCGACCCGGTCGCCCGGGCCCACCCCCAGCGCCCGCAAGGCCCCGGCGAGGCGGTTGGCCCGGGCCGCCACCTCCACGAACGTCGCCCGCCGCAGCCCCTGACCGTCGAAGGTCTCGACCACGCTCCCGCCGTGCACCGCCGCACCGTGCCGGAATAGTCCGGCGACCGTCAGCGGGAAGTCCATGATCGTGCTGTCCATCGACGCTCCCTCCGGGGATCGCCGCCTCCCCCACGCGGGACGCCCACTACCGCTCGACCAGGGTCACCTCGAAAGAGTAGTTCTGCGCCCGGTACACGTGCCGCCCCAGCTCGACGGCCCGCCCGGAGTCGTCGTACGCCGTCCGCTCCATGGTGAGCAGCGGGCCTCCCCGCCGGTCACCCAGCAGCCGGGCCTCCTCCACCGTCGCCGCCCGCGCGCCGATGCGCTGCGAGGCGATGCGGATGTGTACGCCGGTCCGGCGCAACATCTCGTACAGCCCGTGCTCCTCCAGCTCCTCGGCGCTGAACGGGGCGAGCTCCACCGGCAGCCAGTTGCGCATCAGCGCCAGCGGCTCGGTGTCGGCGTAGCGCAGGCGCTGCAGGTGCACCACGTCGGCCCCCTCCGGCACGCCCAGCGCGGCCGCGACGTCGGCCTCGGCGGCCCACAGCTCGTGCACCAGCACCCGGGTCGTGGGGCGCCGGTTGGTGCGGACCAGGTCGTCGTAGAGGCTGCTCAGCTCGACCCGACGCTTGAGGTGCCCGTGCACGACCAACGTGCCGACGCCCCGCCGGCGCACCAGTAGGCCCTTGCGCACCAGCTCCTGGATGGCCTGGCGCACGGTCGGCCGGGACAGGCCGTGGCGGTCGGCCAGCTCGACCTCGGTGGCCAGCCGCTCGCCCGGCTTGAGCTCGCCGCGCTCGATCGCCTGCTCGATCTGCTGGGCGAGCTGGTAGTAGAGCGGGACGGGGCTGGACCGGTCCACCTGCAACAGCAACTGGCTCATCCTGCCCTCCCGGGGCGCGGTCCGACGGACCTTGGTGACGCATCTTGGCATCAACACCGTACCGGCTGTAGTCCATATGTAAAGACTTTGTGTCATCCTCTTGACATGCAGGGGTCGCCCTCGCGATAGTCCTGCCCAACGCGGACGCGGGCCCACACCCCGACCGCCGCCGCCCAAGCCACGCCGCCCAAGCCGGGCGGCCACCGCCAAGCCGGGCGGCCACCGCCCAAGCCGGGGGGTGCCGCCGCAATCGCCGCGAAGGGACCATGATGCGCATCGGGCTCGCCGGAACCGGACGGATCGGCGCCTGCCACGCCGAGAGCCTGGCCTCGCTGCCGCCGGTGGACTCCCTCGTGGTCGCCGACGCGGACCCCCAGCGGGCCCGGGCCGTCGCCGAGCGGCTGGGCGTGACCGCCGTGGACTCCGTGGACCAGCTGTTCGCCGCCGGCCTCGACGGGCTGGTCATCGCCGCGGCCACCGACGCGCACGCCCCCCTCATCCTCGCCGCCGTCGAGGCCGGGCTGCCCACCTTCTGCGAGAAGCCGGTGGCCCCGGACGTGGCCGGCACGCTGGCCGTGCTCGACAAGGTGGCGCACCGTGACGTCCCGGTCCAGGTCGGCTTCCAGCGCCGGTTCGACGCCGGCTACACCGCCGCCCGGGCCGCGGTGGCCAGCGGCGAGCTCGGCTGGGTGCACACGCTGCGCGCGGGCACCCTCGACCCCGCCCCGCCGCCGCCGGAGTACGTGCCGGTCTCCGGCGGCTTCTTCCGCGACTGCAGCGTGCACGACTTCGACGCCATCCGCTGGGTCACCGGCCGGGAGGTCGTCGAGGTGTACGCCGTGGGCGCCAACCACGGCGCCGACTTCTTCCGCGAGGCCGGGGACGTCGACGCGGCCGCCGCCATCCTCACCCTCGACGACGGGGCCTTCGCCCACGTCGCCGGGTCCCGCTACAACGCCCGCGGCTACGACGTACGCCTGGAGGTGCTCGGGTCCCGGGACAGCATCTCCGTGGGCCTGGACGACCGGCTGCCCCTGCGGTCCGTCGAGCCCGGCGTCTCCTTCCCCGGAGGGGCGCCGTACCCGCAGTTCATGGAGCGCTTCCGGCCCGCGTACGTCGCCGAGCTCGCCGCCTTCACCGACGTCGTGGCCGGCCGCCGTGCCGTGCCGTGCACGGTGGCCGACGCCCTGGAGGCGTTCTACGTCGCGGAGGCCTGCGAGCTCTCCCGCGCCCGGCGCCGCCCGGTCGCCCTGGCCGAGGTCCGCCAGTGACCGGTCTGCTCGGTCGGGTGGCCGGCGCACCCATCTCCTGGGGCGTCTGCGAGGTGCCCGGCTGGGGGCACCAGCTGCCGGCCGAGCGGGTGCTCGCCGAGATGGTGGCGGTCGGCCTGCGGGCCACCGAGTTCGGCCCCGACGGCTTCCTGCCCGCGGACCCCGCCGCGAAGGCGGCCCTGCTCGCCGCGCACGGCCTGGCCGCGGTGGGCGGCTTCGTCCCGGTGGTCCTGCACGACCCCGAGCACGACCCCCTCCTCGAGGTCGACGCGGCCCTGGACGGGTTCGTCGCCGCCGGCGCCGGCGTCCTCGTCCTCGCCGCGGCCACCGGCCGGCCCGGCTACGACACCCGGCCCACGCTGGACGACGCGGCCTGGAAGACGCTGCTGGCCCACCTGGACCGCCTCGCCGAGCACGCCGCCGCGCGGGGGGTGCGCGCGACCCTGCACCCGCACGTGGGCACCGTCGTGGAACGCCACGACGAGGTGGCCCGGATCCTCGACGGCAGCTCGGTGGGGCTGTGCCTGGACACCGGGCACCTGCTCATCGGCGGCACCGACCCCGCGGCGCTGGCCCGCGACGCAACCGACCGGGTCACCCACGTGCACCTCAAGGACGTCGACGCCGAGTGGGCGCAGCGGGTCCGCAGCGGCGCCGTCAGCTACAGCGACGCCGTCGCCGCGGGCATGTACCGCCCCCTGGGCCAGGGCGACGTGGACGTGGCGGGCATCGTGACCACCCTGGAGGCCGCGGGGTACGCCGGCTGGTACGTCATGGAGCAGGACCGGGTCCTCGCGGCGCACCCGGACGCGGCGGACCCGGGCGGGGCCGGGCCGCGGCAGGACGTCGCGGCCAGCGTCGCCTACCTGCGGGGGCTGGCATGAGGAGGCGGTCGTGACCGGGGCACCGTACGACGTCCTCACCATGGGCCGGGTCGGCGTGGACATCTACCCACTGCAGGTCGGCGTCGGCCTGGAGGACGTCCAGACGTTCGGCAAGTTCCTCGGCGGCTCCGCGACCAACGTCGCCGTGGCGGCCGCCCGGCACGGCCGGCGTACCGCCGTCGTCACCCGCACCGGCGAGGACCCCTTCGGCCGCTTCGTGCACCGGGCGCTGCGCGACCTCGGCGTGGACGACAGCCAGGTGACCGCCGTGCCGGGCCTGCCCACGCCGGTGACGTTCTGCGAGATCTTCCCGCCGGACCATTTCCCGCTGTGGTTCTACCGGCAGCCCAAGGCGCCGGACCTGTGCCTGGAGGCCGCCGACCTCGACCTCGACGCGGTCCGCACCGCCGGCGTGTTCTGGGCCACGGTGACCGGGCTGTCCCAGGAGCCCAGCCGCGCGGCCCACTACGCCGCCTGGGCGGCCCGCGCCCGACGCCGGTTCACCGTGCTCGACCTGGACTACCGGCCGATGTTCTGGGCCTCGGCCGAGGAGGCCCACGCCGAGGTGGCGCGGGCACTGCCGCAGGTCACGGTGGCGGTCGGCAACCTCGACGAGTGCGCCGTCGCCGTCGGCGAACGGGAGCCGGACGCCGCGGCCAAGGCGCTGCTGGCCGCGGGCGTGGAGCTGGCGGTCGTCAAGCAGGGTCCACGGGGGGTCCTCGCCCTGACCGCCACCGAACGGGTGGAGGTGGCCCCGATGCCCGTGGCGGTGGTCAACGGGCTGGGCGCCGGGGACGGCTTCGGCGGGGCGCTGTGCCACGGCCTGCTGGCCGGCTGGCCGCTGCGCCAGGTGCTGCGGTTCGCCAACGCCGCTGGCGCCATCGTGGCCTCCCGGCTGGAATGCTCGACGGCGATGCCGACCACGGCCGAGGTGGCGGCCCTCCTGAAGGACACCGACCATGGCTGACCGCGACCTGAACCCGGACCCGAACCTGGACCTGAACCTCGACCTGGTCGCCCTGCGCGACCTGCGCGCCCGGGAGCCGCACCGGATCGCCGAGCTGGCCGCGGCGCGGCGGCGGCGTCCGCTGCTCGGCGCCGACGGCCGGCTGCTGCTCGTCGCCGCCGACCATCCCGCGCGCGGCGCCCTCGGCGTGCGCGGCAACCCGCGGGCCATGGCCGACCGCGACGACCTGCTGCGCCGGCTGGTCACGGCGCTGCGCCGACCCGGTGTCGACGGCGTGCTGGGCACCCCGGACATCCTCGAGGACCTGCTGCTGCTCGGGGAGCTCGACGGCATGGTCGTCGTCGGGTCGATGAACCGGGGCGGCCTGCAGGGCGCCACCTTCGAGCTGGACGACCGGTTCACCGCGTACGACGTGCCCGGCCTGGTCGCGCACGGGCTGGACGGCGGCAAGATGCTCTGCCGCATCGACCTGGCCGACCCCGGGACGGTGGCCACGTTGGAGGCCTGCGGCCGGGCCGTGTCCGACCTCGCCCGCCAGGGCCTGCTGGCCATGGTCGAGCCGTTCGTCTCGCAGCGGCACGGCGGGCGGGTCGTGAACGACCTGAGTACCGACGCCGTCGTCAAGTCGGTCACCGTCGCCTCCGCCCTGGGCACGACGAGCGCCCACACCTGGCTCAAGCTGCCGGTCGTGGACGGCATGGAGGAGGTGATGGCGGCGACGACGCTGCCGACGCTGATCCTCGGCGGCGACCCGTCCGGCGCGCCGGCGGAGACCTACGCCCGCTGGGGCAAGGCGCTGGCCCTGCCCGGCGTACGGGGCCTGGTCGTGGGCCGCGCCCTGCTCTACCCGCCGGACGGCGACGTCGCCGGGGCGGTGGACGCAGCAGCCGAGCTGCTGCGGGCAGGGGGGTCGCAGTGACCGTGACCGGCACCGCCACCGCACTGCACCGGCCGGCCGGCTCGACAGCCCGGCACCCGTGGCTCCTCGACGTGGACCCGGAGGGCGCCGGATGGGGCTACGCCGGGCTGCGGGTGGGCCAGCTGGCGCCCGGGACGGCCGTGACGGTGCCCACCGCGCAGGCAGAGACGCTCGTACTGCCCCTGGCCGGCAGCGTCGAGGTGACCTGCGACGGGCAGACCGTGTCCCTCGCCGGCCGCCCGGACGTGTTCGCCGGACCGAGCGACTTCGCCTACCTGCCCGAAGGCAGCACCGTCGCGCTGCGCAGCGACGACGGGGCGAAGGTGGCGCTGCCCTGGGCCCGGACGGCGGCCCGGCTGCCGTTCCGCCACGTGGCGGCCGCGGCGGTCGCCGTGGAGCTGCGCGGCGCGGGGCCGTGCTCCCGGCAGGTCAACAACTTCGCCACGCCCGGCGAGCTCGCCGCCGACCGGCTCATCGCCTGCGAGGTGCTCACCCCGGGCGGCAACTGGTCGTCGTACCCGCCACACAAGCACGACGAGGACCGGCCGGGCGAGTCCGTGCTCGAGGAGATCTACTACTTCGAGGTGGCCGCCGGTCCGGGCGGCCCGGGCCTGGGGTATCAACGGGTGTACGGCACCCCGCAGCGACCGGTGGACGTGCTCGTCGAGGTGCGCAGCGGCGACGTCGTCCTGGTCCCGCACGGGTGGCACGGTCCGTCGATGGCGGCCCCCGGCTACGACCTGTACTACCTCAACGTCATGGCCGGGCCGGGGGAACGCAGCTGGCAGATCTGCGACGACCCGGCGCACGCCTGGGTGCGGGACACCTGGGCCAGCCAGCCGGTCGACCCCCGGCTGCCCTTCGGCGCGACCGGTGGGAGGCCACGGTGAGCGGGGACACGGTGCGGCTGACCGTCGCGCAGGCGGTGGTGCGGTTCCTCACCGCGCAGTACAGCGAGCGCGACGGCGTGGAGCAGCGGCTGGTCGCCGGGTGCTTCGGCATCTTCGGGCACGGCAACGTCGCCGGCCTCGGCCAGGCGCTGCTGGAGAGCGAGCTGGCCGACCCGGCGCTGCTCCCCTACCACCAGGCCCGCAACGAACAGGGCATGGTGCACGCGTCGGTGGCCTACGCGCGGATGCGCAACCGGCTGAGCACGCTGGCGTGCACGTCCTCCATCGGGCCGGGCGCCACCAACATGGTGACCGGGGCCGCCCTGGCCACCATCAACCGCCTGCCGGTGCTGTTGCTGCCTGGCGACGTCTTCGCGACCCGCGTGGCCAGCCCTGTCCTGCAGGAGCTGGAGCGGCCGGACAGCGGCGACGTGTCGGTGAACGACGTGTTCCGACCGGTGTCGCGCTACTTCGACCGGGTGTGGCGGCCCGAGCAGCTGCCCGCCGCGCTGCTCGGGGCGATGCGCGTGCTCACCGACCCCGCCGAGACCGGCGCGGTCACCGTCGCCCTGCCCCAGGACGTGCAGGCCGAGGCGTGGGACTGGCCGGTCGACCTGTTCGCCCGACGCGTCTGGCACGTCCCCCGGCCGGTCCCCGAGCCGGCGGCGCTGGCCCGCGCCGTGGCCCTGCTGCGGCAGGCCCGCCGGCCCCTGCTGGTCGCCGGCGGTGGGGTCGTCTACGCCGAGGCCACCGACGCGCTGCGTTCCTTCGCCGAGGCCACCGGTGTCCCCGTGGCCGAGACCCAGGCCGGCAAGGGCTCCCTGCCCTACGACCACCCGCTGTCGGTGGGCGCGGTCGGGGCGACCGGTACGACGGCCGCCAACGCGCTGGCGCGCGACGCCGACGTCGTGCTCGGCGTGGGCACCCGGTGGAGCGACTTCACCACCGCCTCCCGGACGGCCTTCGCCGCCCCCGGCGTCCGGTTCGTCAACGTCAACGTGACACCGGTGGACGCCGCCAAGCACGCCGGCGTCAGCGTGGTCGCCGACGCCCGGGAGGCGCTCACCGCGCTCACCACGGCCCTGGCCGGCTGGTCGACAGACGGCGCCTACCGGGACCGGGCCCGCGACCTGGCCGCCGCGTGGGACCGCACCGTGGACCGGGCCTACCACCTCGGCCACGGCCCCCGGCCCGCCCAGTCGGAGGTCCTCGGCGTGGTCAACGAGGTCGCCGCACCCCGCGACGTCGTCGTGTGCGCGGCGGGGTCGATGCCCGGGGACCTGCACAAGCTGTGGCGGACGCGGGACCCCAAGGGATACCACGTCGAGTACGGCTACTCCTGCATGGGCTACGAGATCGCCGGTGGGCTGGGGGCGAAGATGGCCTGCCCCGACCGCGAGGTGTTCGTCATGGTCGGCGACGGCTCCTACCTGATGATGGCGCAGGAGCTGGTCACCGCGGTCCAGGAGGGCGTGAAGCTCATCGTCGTCCTCGTGCAGAACCACGGGTTCGCCTCCATCGGGGAGCTGTCCGAGACGGTCGGGGCCCAGCGGTTCGGCACCTGGTACCGGTCCCGCAACCCGGCCACCGGCCGGCTCGACGGCGACGTCCTGCCCGTCGACCTCGCGGCGAACGCGGCCAGTCTGGGCGCCCAGGTGCTGCGGGCGGGGACGGTGGCGGAGCTGCGCGACGCGCTGCAAGCCGCGCGCCGCGCGACCGGGACCACCGTCGTACACGTCGAGACCGACCCGCTCGTCCCCGCGCCGGACAGCGACGCGTGGTGGGACGTGCCGGTGGCGGAGGTCGCCACGCTGGACACGACGGTCAAGGCGCGGGCGGCGTACGAGGCGAACAAGGCACGGCAGCGGACCTACCTGTAGCGACGAAAGGACGAACGTGAGGACCATCAGCCACTGGATCGGGGGCAAGACCACCACCGGCACCTCGACCCGGTCCGGCCCGGTGTGGAACCCGGCCACCGGCCAGCAGCAGGCCTCGGTCGCGCTGGCGGAGGTCGCCGACGTCGACGCCGCCGTCCAGGCGGCAGCGGCGGCCTTCGCGGACTGGTCGCAGGCGTCACTGAGCCGGCGCACCAAGGTGCTGTTCGCCTTCCGGGAGATCGTGAACGCCCGCATCGACGAGCTCGCCGAGGTGGTGTCCGACGAGCACGGCAAGGTCGTCTCCGACGCCCGCGGCGAGGTGCAGCGGGGGCTGGAGGTCGTGGAGTTCGCCTGCGGCATCCCGCAGCTGCTCAAGGGCGACTACTCCGACCAGGTCTCCACCGGCGTGGACACCTTCTCGTTCCGGGAGCCGCTGGGGGTAGTCGCCGGGATCACCCCGTTCAACTTCCCGGTCATGGTGCCCATGTGGATGCACCCGGTGGCCATCGCCTGCGGCAACACCTTCGTCCTCAAGCCCAGCGAGCGGGACCCGTCGGCGTCGCTGCTGGTGGCCCAGATGTGGGCCGAGGCTGGCCTGCCGGACGGCGTGTTCAACGTCGTCCACGGCGACAAGGTGGCCGTCGACGCGTTGCTGGACCACCCGGACGTCGCCGCGGTGTCCTTCGTCGGGTCCACCCCGGTGGCGCGCTACATCTACGAGCGCGGCACCGCCGCCGGCAAGCGGGTGCAGGCCCTCGGCGGGGCGAAGAACCACGCCATCGTGCTCCCGGACGCCGACGTGGACTTCGCCACCGACCACCTGGTGGCGGCGGCCTTCGGCTCGGCCGGGGAGCGCTGCATGGCCATCTCCGCCACCGTCGCCGTCGGGCCGGCCGGGCCGGCGCTGCTGGACGCCCTGGCCGACAAGGCCCCCAAGGTGCGGGTCGGCCCGGGGCGCGACCAGGCCAGCGAGATGGGTCCGGTCGTCACCCGGGAAGCCCGCGAGCGGATCGTCGGCTACATCGACTCGGCGCAGCGCCAGGGGGCCCGGGTCACCGTCGACGGCCGCGACCTCGTCGTCCCCGGGTACGAGGAGGGCTTCTTCGTCGGCCCGACGGTCGTCGACCAGGTCACCCCGGAGATGGACGTCTACCGGGACGAGATCTTCGGCCCGGTGCTGTCGGTGCTGCACGTCGACTCGGTCGAGGCGGCCATCGCGCTGGTCAACGCCAACCCCTACGGCAACGGCACCGCCATCTTCACCGCCAGCGGCGAGGCCGCCCGCCGCTTCCAGCGGGGCGTCCACGTCGGGATGATCGGGATCAACGTGCCCATCCCGGTCCCGATGGCCTACTACTCCTTCGGCGGCTGGAAGAACTCGCTGTTCGGGGACAAGCACATCCACGGTCCGGAAGGCGTGTCGTTCTACACCCGGGCCAAGGTCGTGACTTCGCGGTGGCCCCACGTCGAGCATCCCGCGGGCGCCAGCTACCACTTCCCGACGGCGACCTGAGCGGCCGCGGCGATGGAGACCACGATGTCCGCACGCTCCGCGCCCGAGCCGGCGCGGCCGGTCCTGGACCGCATCCGGCTGGGCACGGCGCCGGACTCGTGGGGCGTCTGGTTTCCGGACGACCCCCACCAGGTGCCGTGGCCCCGCTTCCTCGACGAGGTGGTGGCGGCCGGGTACGAATGGCTCGAGCTGGGGCCGTACGGCTACCTGCCGACCGACCCGGACCGGCTGCGCGACGAGCTGGGCCGCCGGGGCCTGCGGCTGTCCGGCGGGGCGGTGTTCGCCGGCCTGCACCGGGGGCACGAGGCCCTCACCCAGGCTATCGAGGACTGCCGCCAGGAGGCGCGGCTGCTCACCGCCCTCGACGCGCGCTACCTGGTGCTGCTGCCGGAGGGCTACACCGACCTGGACGGTGCCCTCACCCAGCCGCGGGAGCTGACGGCCGGGCAGTGGCGCGACCTGGTCGACGGGATGTCGCGACTCGCCCGCCTCGTGCACGAGGAGTTCGGCGTCTCGCTGGTGTTCCACCCGCACGCGGACAGCCACGTCGACACCCAGGACCAGGTCGAGCGCTTCCTGCAGGACACCGACCCGGAGGTGGTGTCCCTCTGCCTGGACACCGGGCACATCGCCTACTGCCGGGGCGACAACCTCGCCATCATCACCCGGTTCCCGGAACGCATCGGCTACGTCCACCTCAAGCAGGTGGACCCGGCGGTGCTGAACCGGGTACACGAGGAGGGTCTCGGCTTCGCCCCCGCCGTCCGGCAGGGGGTGATGGTCGAGCCACCGTACGGCGTACCGCCCATGCAACCGCTGCTCGACGAGCTCGCCGGGTTGGACGCCGACCTCTTCGCCATCGTCGAGCAGGACCTCTACCCCTGCCCGCCCGACGTACCGCTGCCGATCGCGACCCGAACCCGGCAGTACCTCACCGGATGCGGCCTGCGGGGACAGACGTCCCGCCCCTAGCCGCCCCCCACCCCACCCACATCCGGCGGCCACTCGGCCTGGCCGGACCCCTGCAAGGAGGACCACATGAGGCACCATCGACGGGCTCTGCCCGTCCGGTCACCTGGACGGGCTCTGCCCGTCCGGTCACCTGGACGGGCTCTGCCCGTCCGGTCACGTCGACGGGCCCTGCCCCTCATCGCGCTGGTGGCGGCGCTGGCCCTGGGCGCCGCCGCCTGCAGCAGCGGTGGTGGCAAGGCCGCCCAGCCGGCGGCCACGAACGCGCCGGCCGCCGGCCAGGCCAACACGCCACGGTTGAAGATCGCCATGATCACGCATGAGGCCCCGGGCGACACGTTCTGGGACCTGATCCGCAAGGGCGCCGAGGCGGCCGCGGCCAAGGACAACATCCAGCTGCTCTACTCGAACGACCCGGAGGCCCCCAAGCAGGCCGAGCTGATCCAGACGGCGATCGACAGCAAGGTCGACGGGATCGCCACGACGCTGTCGAACCCGAACGCCCTCACCCCGGTGGTGAAGAAGGCCATCGCCGCGGGGATCCCCGTCGTCGAGTTCAACGCCGGCGTCAGCGACTGGAAGAAGACCGGCGCCCTGATGTACTTCGGGCAGGACGAGTCCGTGGCCGGCGAGGCAGCCGGCGCCCGGCTCGCCCAGGAGGGGGCGAAGAACGTCCTCTGCGTCGTCCAGGAGCAGGGTCAGGTGCAGCTGGAGGCCCGCTGCGCCGGGGTCGCGAAGGGCTTCAGCGGCACCAACCAGAAGCTCTACGTGAACGGGCGGGACCTGCCTTCGGTGCGCTCCACCATCGCTGCGAAGCTGCAGCAGGACCCCAGCATCGACCGGGTCATCACGCTGGGCGCGCCCATCGCCCTGGCCGCCGTGCAGTCGGTCAAGGACGCGGGGAGCAGGGCCCAGGTGGTCACCTTCGACACCAACGCCGAGCTGGTCACCGCGCTGCAGAACGGCTCGGTGCAGTGGGCGATCGACCAGCAGCCCTACCTGCAGGGCTACGAGGCGGTCGACTCGCTGTGGCTGTACCTGACCAACGGAAACATCATCGGTGGCGGGCAGGCGGTGCTCACCGGGCCGTCGTTCATCGACAAGAGCAACATCGACAAGGTCGCCGCATACGCCAAGCGCGGCACCCGCTGACGTGACGCCGGGGAGCCGGTCACCGGCTCCCCGGCCACACCCCCCGGGGACTTGGAGCGCAGGATGACCCAGGCATCTGCAACAACGCCCACGGTGGTGGTCGACGAGCGCGTCAAGCGCGTCTCACCGCTGCACCGGGTGCTGGCCCGGCCCGAACTCGGGGCGCTGGTCGGCGCTGTCGGCATCTACGTGTTCTTCTTCGTCGTCGCCGACACCTTCCGCAGTGCCGCGGCCTTCTCGACCATCCTCTATATGGGTCTTCCGGCATGAGTGTGGGTGAGCACCGGGGATGAGGGGGCGAGTTCTGCTTGTAGGGCAGCGGGGTGTGGGTCACCCGGCTGGGGCCGTGGGTCGCACCCGTGTTGTGGCGCCGCCCGGCAG
>JBMOMH010000052.1:792-14608 GCA_049323135.1 Actinomycetota bacterium | reverse complement strand
GCCGCGGGGGCGGACCCGCAGGGCGGCGCAGGCAGCGACCCGGCCGAGGTCGCCCGGACCATCTGCCTGCAGCTGCTCGACCGCGCTCCGCGCACCCGGGGCCAGCTGGCCGAGACGCTGCGGCGGCGGGGAGTCCCGGAGGATGCGGCGGCCGCGGCCCTGGACCGCCTGGCCGAGGTGGGCCTGGTGGACGACCGGGCCTACGCCGCCGCCTGGGTGAGCTCCCGGCAGGCCGGCCGGGGCCTCGCCGGCCGGGCCCTGGCCGGGGAGCTACGGCGGCGGGGGGTCGACGCCGAGGTGGTCGCCGAGGCGGTGGCGACCATCGAGCCGGAGGCTGAGGAGCTGGCGGCCCGGACCCTGGTCGCCCGCCGGCTGCCGGCGCTGCGCGGGGTGCCGGAGGAGGCCCGGCGCCGGCGCCTCGTCGCGCTGCTGCTTCGCCGGGGCTACCCGGCCGGCCTCGCCGCCCGGGTGGTGGGCGACGCCCTCGGGTCGAGGAGGGAGGCTGCCGACCCGGATGATCGTGTGGCGCCTTGACCATTCTGTAACCCCCTCCTAGCCTCAGTGGCAGGAAGGGAACACTGCGCAACCGCGGCTGACACCAGGCACGAATGGCAACGCAACGGCACCCCACCCTGGACAGGATGATGACCCGGCTTTACCGGTTGACCTGACACCTGGGCCCTTCGGCCCCTGATCGGCCCGACGGGGCCCGGCTCGTGCGTCGCCCGGACTTGGGCCGGGCGCTGCGAGACCGGCCGTGGATGGCGGTGCCGCGACACCCGCCGTGGGCGGCCGGCGTGCGCTGCCCGCCGCAACACCGCGGTTTCCCTCCTGGCCGGGCGCCGCCCCAGCGGCGTGCCGGCGGCAGCGCCCCCGCCGGGGCTCCCGGCAGGGGCGAGGGAGCGACGGAGGGTGGCCACGTGGAGATCGTCGGGGCGGTACTGGCGACCGCCGTGGTGGCCGCTGCGGTGACCGGGGCGGTGGCATGGTCCCGACGGGCCGCGTCCCGCGCCGGACGGGGTGGCGTGCTGGCGCTTGCCCAGCTGGAGCTGGAGGAGGCCCGCCAGGAGGCGACGGAGATCCGCCACCGGGCGGAGGTCGAGGCGGGGGAGATCCGCCGGCAGGCCGAGGCGCTGGCCGGCCGGGTGGCCGAGAACGCGGCCCGGGGGCGGGCCGAGTCCGAGGCCGCGGCGCAGCTGGTCAAGGACGAGCTGCACCAGCAGCGGGTCGACCTGGAGCGGCGGGAGCAGCGGCTGGCCGAGCGGGAGGAGCGGGTCGGCAGCGAGCAGGTGCGGTTAGCCGAACGGGAGCGGGAGCTGACCCGGCTGGCCGAGGAGGTGGCGCGGCGCCGCGCCGAGCTGGAAGACGTAGCCGCCGAGCGCCGGCTGGTGCTCGAACGCACCGCCGGGTTGACCGCCGAACAGGCCAAGGCCGAGCTGGTCGCCAGCATCGAGCACCAGGCCAAGCGTGAGGCGGCGCTCATCGTGCGTGACCTGGAGCGGGAGGCGCAGGAGGAAGGGGAGGCGCGGGCCCGGCGTCTCGTCACGCTGGCCGTGCAGCGGGTGGCCAGCGACCAGACCGCCGAGTCCGTGGTCAGCGTGCTGCACCTGCCCAGCGACGACATGAAGGGTCGGATCATCGGCCGGGAGGGGCGGAACATCCGCACCTTCGAGTCCGTCACCGGCGTGAACCTGATCATCGACGACACCCCTGAGGCGGTGTTGCTGTCCTGCTTCGACCCGGTACGCCGGGAGATCGCCCGGCTCACCCTGCAGTCCCTCGTCCTCGACGGGCGCATCCACCCGCACCGCATCGAGGAGGCCTACGAGCGCAGCAAGGGCGAAGTCGACCAGCTGTGCCAGCGGGCCGGCGAGGACGCCCTGGTGGAGTTGGGCATCACCGAGATGCACCCCGACCTGGTGGCCCTGCTGGGTCGCCTGCGCTACCGGACCTCCTACGGGCAGAACGTGCTGGGTCACCTGGTCGAGTCCGCGCATCTGGCCGGGGTGATGGCCGCCGAGCTGCGGCTGGACCCGGCCCTGCTCCGCCGCTGCGCCCTGCTGCACGACATCGGCAAGGCGCTGACCCACGAGGTCGAGGGCAGCCACGCGATGGTGGGCGCCGAGGTGGCCCGGCGCTACGGCGAGTCCGAGGACGTGGTGCACGCCATCGAGGCCCACCACAACGAGGTCGCGGTTCGCACCGTGGAGGCGGTGCTCACCCAGGCGGCCGACGCGATCAGCGGCGGCCGGCCGGGTGCGCGGCGGGAGTCCCTGGAGGCCTACGTGCGCCGCCTGGAGCGCCTAGAGGAGATCGCCCGCCAGCACGACGGGGTGGACAAGGTGTTCGCCATGCAGGCGGGCCGCGAGCTGCGGGTCATGGTCCTGCCCGACCGGGTCGACGACATCCAGGCCCAGGTCATCGCCCGGGACATCGCCAAGCAGGTTGAGGAGGAGCTCACCTACCCCGGGCAGATCCGGGTCACCGTCGTGCGCGAGTCCCGGGCCACCGAGTACGCGCGCTGAACACCGGTCCGGCGGGCCGGACCGGCGCGGCCCCGCCCGGTCAGGCCGCCTCGTCTGCCGCGCCCACGTGCACGGTGCGCCCGTACTGGCGCTGGGTGCGGCGGTCCAGCCACCGGGCCACCCAGGACAGGGTCATGTTCACCGCGATGTACAGCGCAGCCACCCCGGTGTACACGACCACCGAGTACCGGCCGCCCAGCGACTCCACGGCGCCCCGGCCGCTGCGCAGCAGCTCGCCGTAGCTGATGACGAAGCCCAGCGAGGTGTCCTTGAGCAGGGTCACCAGCTGGCTGACCAGGGCCGGCAGCATCCGGCGGACCGCCTGCGGGACCAGCACCAGGGCCAGCGTCTGGGTGTGGGTCAGCCCGATGGCGTACGCCGCCTCGCTCTGTCCCTTCGGCAAGGACAGGATGCCGGCCCGGAAGATCTCCCCGATGACCGCGCTGTTGTACAGCGCCAGGCCCAGCACCAGGGCCCAGAAGACCGGCACCGGCAGGCCCAGGGCCGGCAGCCCCAGGTACAGGAACAGGATCAGCAGCAGGAGGGGCATGCCCCGGAAGAACTCCACCCAGGCCCGGACGGGGGCGCGTACCCACCACCGTTGCGAAAGCCGGCCGACGGCCAGCAGCCCCCCAACCAGCACCGCCAGGACCATCGCCGCGGCCGCCGCCTGCAGGGTGGCCGACATGCCGCGGGCCAGCAGCCGCAGGAAGTCGGGGTTGCCGTACAGCCGCCACAGCTCCGGGTCCAGGGTGCCCTTGCCGGCCAGGCGCTGCAGCGCCAGGCCGACCAGCCCGGCGAGGAGCACCGCCGCGAGGGCCGACCCCAGGCGGGCCCGGCGTCGGGCCCGGGGGCCCAGCGCGTCGTACAGGACGCTGCTCATCGGGCGAAGGCCACCTTCCGCTCCACCCGGCCGGCCACGACGCCCGACGGGATGGTGATCACCAGGTAGCCCAGGGCCGCGCCGACCAGGATCGCGATCACCGCCTGGGGGTTGGCGTTGGCCAGCCGCTGGAACACCGCGGTGAGCTCGGTGACACCGAAGGCGGCGGCGATGGAGGAGTTCTTCGTCAGGGCGATGAACACGTTGATCAGCGGGGGTACGACCGTGCGCAGCGCCTGCGGGAGGATGACGATCCGCAGCGACTTGCCGAACGTCAGCCCGACCGAGCGGGCCGCCTCGGCCTGGCCCACCGGCACCGCGTTGACGCCCGACCGGACCGCCTCGGCGAAGAACGCGGCGTGATAGACGGTCAGCGCGATCACGGCGAAGAGGAAGAACGACAGGCGGACGTCGACCTGCGGCAGCACGAACACGGCGAAGAAGAAGACGATGGTCAGCGGGGTGTTGCGGACCACCTCCACGTAGGCGAGGCCGGCCGCCCGCAGCACCGGCACCGGCGAGACCCGCATCGCGGCGATCAGGACGCCGAGGACCAGGGCGAGCGCGGCCGCGGCGAAGGTGAGGCTGACCGTGGTCCGGAAGCCCAACGCGAACACGTCAAGGTTGGCGAGGACGGCGTCCATGCGGCTCCCGGGAGGACGGGCCGACGCCGGCCCGCCCCGAGGGGGGGCCGGCGTGCGGCCGGGCTGTGGTTCGGTTCGGGACGCCCTGCGCTAGCGGGCTACCTGCAGGGGTCCGGGGCGGGCAGCGTCGGGGTGTCCTTGGAGACCTTCCCCGCGGTGGCCTGCCAGGCCTTGAGGTAGCTGCCGTCGTCGGCGGCCTTCTTCAGCGTGTCGTTGATGAACTGGCAGAAGGCGGTGTCACCCTTCTTGATGCCGATCCCGTAGGGCTCCTTGGTGAAGGCCTTGCCGACCAGCTCGAAGGAGGCCGAGTCCTTGCTGACCAGCCCGATGAGGATCACGTTGTCGGTGGTGACCGCGTCGACCTGGCCGTTCTTCAGCGCCTCGGCGCACTTGGAGTAGACGTCGAACTCCACCAGCTGCGCCTGCGGGTAGTCCTTGCGGATGGTGGCCGACGGCGTCGACCCGGTCACCGAGCAGACCTTCTTGCCGGCCAGGTCGTTGGGTCCTTTGATGCCCAGGGGGTTGCCCTTCTTCACCATGATGTCCTGACCGGCGGTGTAGTAGGGCCCGGCGAAGCTGATGACCTGCCGACGCTTGTCGGTGATGGTGTAGGTGGCCACCACGTAGTCGACCTTGTCCTGCTGGATGAACGGCTCCCGGTTGGCGGTCACCGTCTCCACCCACTCGATGTTGCTGGGGGCGATGCCCAGCCCCGCCGCGATGATCTTCGCGATCTCCACGTCGAAGCCCTCGGGCTTGCCGTCGAGGCCCTTCAGCCCGAACAGCGGCTGGTCGAACTTCGTCCCGACGCGCACCTTGCCGGCCGAGCTCAGCTTGGCCATCGTCGTCCCCGGGTCGAAGGACGGCTTGTTGGCCACCTTGACGTTGGTGCCGCCCCCGCCCCCGCCCCCGCCGCCGCAGGCCGCCGCGGTCAGGGCCAGCGCTCCGGCCAGCGCCAGTGCGCCGGTCAGGCGTCGTATCCGCATCGATGCCACCCTCTTCTCCTGTCTCGCCCGGGCGGTCGGCCCGGGACGTGGGTCGTGGTCGTGCCGGCGCCCCCGCGCCCGGTCAGTGCGTGAGGATCTTGGAAAGGAAGTCCCGCGCCCGGTCGGTGCGCGGGTGGTGGAAGAACTCCTCCGGCGGGGCCTCCTCGAGGATGCGCCCCTCGTCCATGAACACGACGCGGTCGCCCGCGGAGCGGGCGAAGCCCATCTCGTGCGTCACCACCACCATGGTCATGCCGCTGCGGGCCAGGTCGCGCATCACGTCGAGCACCTCGTTGATCATCTCCGGGTCAAGGGCCGAGGTCGGCTCGTCGAAGAGGATCACCTTGGGGTCCATGGCCAGGGCGCGGGCGATGGCCACCCGCTGCTGCTGGCCCCCGGACAGCTGCGCGGGCAGCTTGTCGGCCTGGTCTGCCACGCCCACCCGGGCGAGCAGCTCGCGGGCCCGCGCCTCGGCCTGAGCCCGGGGCACGCCCCGCACCCGTGTCGGGCCGAGGGTGACGTTCTGCCGCACGGTCATGTGCTGGAACAGGTTGAACTGCTGGAAGACCATGCCGACGTCCGCCCGCAGCCGGGCCAGCTCCTTGCCCTCGGCGGGCAGCGGCACCCCGTCGAGCAGGATTCGCCCGCTGTCTACCGGTTCCAGCCGGTTCATCGTCCGGCACAACGTGGACTTGCCCGAACCGGAGGGGCCGACGACGACGACGACTTCGCCCTCGTGCACCGTCAGGTCGATGTCCCGGAGCACGCGCAGCGGGCCGAAGTGCTTGTTCACCCGCTCCAGGACGACCAACGGCTTGGCCAATGTCGCTTCCGCCTCCTCCCCGGGATACCCCACGCCCGGGCCAGGTGCTGGGCCGGACGAGGCTGGTCGGCCGCCGCTGCGGGGCGGTCCTGGCGTGGAACCGTATCGGTTCCCCCGGGGGGCGGTAAAAAGCCAGCCGCCTTCGATGCGCAAGCGTGACCTACGCTGTCCGCTGAGATGACCAGCCGGACCTACCAGGTGCGCACCTTCGGGTGCCAGATGAACGTGCACGACTCGGAGCGGCTGGCCGGGCTGCTCGAGGCCGAGGGCTACCGGCCGGCGGGCGCCGACGACCCCGCCGACGTGGTGGTGCTCAACACGTGTGCGGTGCGGGAGAACGCGGACAACCGGCTGTACGGCAACCTGGGCCACCTGCGGTCGGTCAAGGCCGCCCGGCCCGGCATGCAGATCGCCGTGGGCGGCTGCCTGGGGCAGAAGGACCGCGGCGAGATCACCCGCCGCGCCCCCTGGGTGGACGTGGTGTTCGGCACGCACAACCTCGGGGCGCTGCCGGCGCTGCTCGAACGGGCCCGCGTTGCGCAGGAGGCGCAGGTCGAGGTCCGGGAGGCGCTGGAGGTCTTCCCGTCCACCCTGCCCAGCCGGCGGGAGTCGGCGTACGCCGCCTGGGTGGCCATCTCCGTCGGCTGCAACAACAGCTGCACCTTCTGCATCGTGCCGCAGCTGCGTGGCCGGGAGCGGGACCGCAGCCCCCACGACATTCTGCGCGAGGTCCGGGCGCTGGTGGCCGAGGGCGTCCTCGAGGTGACCCTGCTGGGCCAGAACGTGAACTCCTACGGGGTGGAGCGTGGGGACCGGGGCGCCTTCGCCGACCTGCTGCGGGCCTGCGGGGAGGTGGAGGGGCTGGAGCGCCTGCGGTTCACCAGCCCTCATCCGCGGGACTTCACCGACGACGTCATTGAGGCCATGGCCACCACCCCGGCGGTGATGCCCCAGCTGCACATGCCGCTGCAGTCGGGCTCGGACCGGGTGCTGCGCGCCATGCGCCGGTCCTACCGGCAGGGCCGCTACCTGGGCATCCTGCAGCGGGTGCGAGCCGCGATCCCGGATGCGGCGATCACCACCGACATCATCGTCGGCTTCCCCGGGGAGACCGAGGCGGACTTCGCCGAGACGCTGCACGTCGTCCGGGAGGCCCGGTTCGCTGGGGCGTTCACCTTCCAGTACTCGCCCCGCCCCGGGACACCGGCGGCCGCGCTGCCCGACCAGGTGCCCAAGGAGGTCGTGCAGGAGCGCTACGACCGGCTGGTCGCCCTCGTCGAGGAGGTGGCGTGGGCGGAGAACCGAGGCCAGGTCGGCCGCGTCCTCGAGGTCCTTGTCGCCGAGGGGGAGGGGCGCAAGGACGCCGCCACGGCCCGGCTGTCCGGCCGGGCCGCGGACAACCGGCTGGTGCACTTCGCCCCGCCGCCCCAGCCGCCCCGACCGGGGGACCTGGTGCGGGTCCGGGTCAGCGCCGCCGCGCCGCACCACCTCATCGCCGATGGACCGCTGCTGGGGCTGCGGCGGACCCGGGCGGGGGACGCCTGGGCCGCTCGCCGCGCCGGGTCGGCGGCGCCGGCGGGCACCTTCCTCGGGCTGCCCGGGCCCCGCCCCGCCGGCTAGCCCCCGCTAGAGCGACCGTTCCGCCTGGGCCAGCCACTGCCGACGGGCGGCCAGGTCACGCTCCAGCCGGCTCGCCTCGTCGTCCCGCCCGGCGGCCCGAGCCGCCGCGACCTGGCCCTCCAGCCGGTCGACGGCGTCGCGCAGCGAGCCGACCAGCGGGTTGCTGGCCGCCGCCTCCCGCCGGGCCACCTGCTCGCCGGCCCGGCGCACTCGCTCCTGGACCGCACGCAGCCGGTCCGCCAGCGCCGCCTCGTCGTCCCGGGGTGCCGGGCCCACCCGGTCCCAGGCCTCGGTGACCTCCCGGAGCACCGCGCGGGCCCGCTCCAGGTCGGCCTGCGGGTCGACCGCCTCGGCGCGGGCCAGCAGCTCGGCCTTGCGCCGGCCGTGGGCGGCCCGCTCCTCCTCCTGCGCGGCGTGGTGCCCGGCCCGGCGGGTGAAGAAGGCGTCCTGGGCCGCCCGGAAACGCCGCCACAGCGCCTCGTCGGTCTCCTTGCCGGCTCGCCCGGCCTCCTTCCATTCCGCCATCAGCGCCTTCAGTCGGTTCGCCGTGGGTCCCCAGTCGGTGGAGTCGGCCAGGGCCTCCGCCGCCGCGACCAGGGCCTCCTTGCGGGCCTCGGCCGCCCGGCGCTCCTGGTCCAGGGTCGCGAAGTGGCTGCCGCGGCGCCGCTCGAAGGAGGTCCGGGCGGCACGGAACCGCGCCCACAGCTCGTCCTCGGCGCGCCGGTCGGCACCGTGGCCGCGGGGCCACTGGCCCGCCAGCTCACGCAGCCGGTCCCCGGCCACCTTCCACTGGGTGCTCTCGGCCAGCGCCTCGGCCTCCTCGGTGAGCCGCTGCTTGATGGCGGTCACCTCGGCGCGGGCGGCCGCCTTGCGGGCCGTCAGCTCCGCCTGGCGCGCCTGCGCCGCGGCGGTGACCGCGTCCAGCCGGCGGGCGAGCTCGGCCAGGTCCCCGACGACGGCCGCGCTGCCCAGGCCCGCGCGTAGCGCGTCGGCGCGGGCCAGCGTGGCCCGCGGGTCGGCCCGGCCGGTCTCGATCCGGGTCTGCAGCAGCCGCACCTCGGTGAGCAGGTCCTCGTAGCGCCGGGCGAAGTGCGCCAGCCCCTCCTCGGGGGGGCCCGCCTGCCACGACCCCACCGGTCGCTCCCCCCCGTCCGGGGTCCGCACGTAGACCGTGCCGTCAGCGGCGACACGCCCCCAGCGTGCCCCTGCGTCACTCATCGCGCTCCCGATCTCGCTCACCGGCCCGTCCGGGCATTCTCCCCGACGTGGCCCGCCGGTCGTCGCGGGCCCGCGCGCTAGCCTTCCCCAGGTGCTGGTCGTCGCCGCCTGCTGCCCGCACCCACCCGGGTTGCTGCCTGAGGTGTCCGTGGGGGCCGCTGGGGACCTGGCCGGGGTGCGCGAGGCCTGCCGGGTCGCGGTGCGCACGGTGTGGGACGCGCGCCCGGACCTGCTGGTGCTGGTCGGGACGGCGCCGGCTACCGGACCGGTGCCGCTGGCCGGACGGGGCAGCCTCGCCGGCTACGGCGTCGGCGTCGAGGTCACCCTTGACCCGGCCGGCGCCCCGGGGGCCGGTCCGGCCTGGCCCCTGTCGCTGACGGTCGGCGCCTGGCTGCTGCGGCAGGCCGGGGGTGTTCCGCGGGGCACCGCGGTGGCCCTGTACGGCGTACACCCGGCCGAGCCCCCGGGTCGGTGCACCGGGGTCGGCGCGGCGCTGGCCCGCCGGGCCGACCGGGTGGGCCTGCTGGTGCTGGGGGACGGCACCGCCTGCCGCGGCGAGAAGGCTCCCGGCTACCTCGACCCTCGGGCCGCCGACTTCGACGCGGCCGTCGCCCGCGCGCTGGCCGCCGCCGACCCCGCAGCGCTGGCCGCCCTCGACGCCGCCCTGGCCGAGCAGCTGCAGGCGGCCGGTCGCGCCCCCTGGCAGGTGCTCGCCGGGGCCGCCGAGGACGGGTCCTACACCGGTGAGCTGCTCGCCGAGGGCGACCCGTGGGGGGTGGCCTACCTGGTGGCCATCTGGCGCCGGGCGGCCGGTCGGTGAGCGGGGCCGACCTGGTCGCCGTCGTTGGCCCCACGGCGGCCGGCAAGTCCACCCTCGGGCTGGCCCTGGCCGCGGAGCTGGGCGGGGAGATCCTCAACGCCGACGCGATGGCCCTCTACCGGGGCATGGACGTCGGCACGGCCAAGCCGGCGCCCGCCGAGCGTGCCGCGGTGCCGCACCACCTGCTCGACCTGTGGGACGTGACCCATCCGGCGTCGGTCGTCGAGTACCAGGCCGCCGCGCGGGCCGCGCTGGCCGGGGTCCGCGCCCGGGGCCGGGTGCCGGTGCTGGTCGGCGGGTCGGGGCTGTACGTGCGTGCGGTGCTCGACGACTGGCGGTTCCCCGGCACCGACCGGCGGCTGCGGGAGCGGCTGGAGGCCGAGCTGGCCAGGCACGGCGCGGCGGAGCTGCACCGGCGGCTGCGCGAGCGGGACCCGGCCGCCGCCGCGGCGATCCTGCCGAGCAACGGCCGGCGCCTGGTCCGGGCCCTGGAGGTGGTGGAGCTGACCGGGCGCCCGTTCGCGGCCAGCCTGCCCGGCTACCCGGTGCGACCCGGCACCGTGGTGCTGGGGCTGCGCTGGCCCCGTCCGCAGCTGGACGCCCGGATCGCCGCCCGGGTCGCCGGTATGTGGGACGCGGGGCTCGTCGCGGAGGTCCACGGGCTGGACCGGGCCGGCCTGCGCTCGGGGCCCACCGCCTCCCGCGCCCTCGGCTACGCCCAGGTGCTGCGTGTCCTCGACGGGGAGTGGACCGAGGAGCAGGCCAGGGCCGAGACGGCGCGGGCCACCCGGCGGTTCGCCCGGCGGCAGGAGTCGTGGTTCGGGCGGGACCCGCGGGTCCGCTGGCTGGAGGGCGGCGACCCCGACCTGCTGGACCGGGCGCTCGCGGTCGTGGCGGACGCCGGCCGGCCCCAGCCGGCGACCTAGGATCAGCGGGTGCGGATCGCCAAGGGCCACGGCACGGAGAACGACTTCGTCGTGCTCTTCGACCCGGCCCGGGAGGTCGACCTCACCCCCGACCTGGTGCGCGCGCTGTGCGACCGGCGGGCCGGCCTGGGGGCGGACGGGGTGCTGCGGGTGGTGCTGGCGGCGGCCGACCCGGAGGGTGCGGCCATGTCGGACCGGGCCCGCTGGTTCATGGACTACCGCAACGCGGACGGCAGCGTCGCGGAGACCTGCGGCAACGGCCTGCGGGTGTTCGCCCGGTACCTCGTCGACGCCTACCTCGCCCCGGTGGGCCGGTGGGAGGTGGCCACCCGGGCCGGCCTGACCGGGGTGCGCCTGGGCGCGGTGGGTGACGTCACCGTGGAGATGGGGCGGGCGAGCTTCCCAGCCGGGCCGGGGGTGACCGTCACCGCGGCGGGCCGGACCTGGTCGGCGACCCCGGTGCACCTGCCGAACCCGCACGCGGTGGCCTTCGTCGACGACCTGGCCGAGGCCGGGGACCTGGGCACCGCGCCGGAGGTGCGACCGGGGGGGGCGTTCCCGCAGGGCGTCAACGTGGAGTTCGTGGCGCGCCAGGGGCCGACCCGGCTGGCGCTGCGGGTGTGGGAGCGGGGCGTGGGCGAGACGCGGTCCTGTGGCACGGGGGTGTGTGCCGCGGCCGCCGCGGCCGCCCGGGACGCCGGGCTGGCCGGCCCGGTCACCTTCGAGGTGCAGGTGCCCGGGGGCCGGCTGGAGGTCGGCCTGGCCGCCGACGGGGCGCTGGAGCTGACCGGGCCGGCGGTGCTGGTCGCCGACGGGGAGGTGCGCCCGGGGTGGCTCGCCGACCACCGCCGGCGACAGGGCTGACCCGGCGGGGCAGCCGGGGTGGCTGCCCCGCCGGGCGGGGTCGGCGTACGGCGGGCGCGGGGTCCGGTCAGCCCCGGGTCAGGGGACCATCCAGGACAGCACCGGGGTGGACTGCAGGTAGCTGAGCACGCCCATGCCGACGAGCATCAGCACGCTCCAGAAGATGACCTTGCGGAAGATCTCCCCTTCCTTGCCGGCCAGGCCGACGGCGGCCGCGGCGATGGCGAGGTTCTGCGGCGACACCATCTTGCCCAGCACTCCGCCGGAGCTGTTCGACGCGGCCATCAGCAGCGGGTCCAGGCCGGCCTTGCCGGCCGCGGTCACTTGCAGCGCCCCGAACAGGGAGTTCGAGGAGGTGTCGGACCCGGTCACGGCGACCCCCAGCCAGCCCAGGATCGGGGAGATCAGCGCGAAGGCGCCGCCCGCGCCGGCCATCCAGTTGCCCAGGGTGGCGGTCTGCCCCGAGGCGTTCATGACGAACGCCAGCGCGAGCACGGCCATCACGGTGAGGATCGCCCAGCGCAGCTGCACCCAGGTGCGCGCGTAGGCGTGCACCGCCTTGCGTGCGGACACGCCGATCGCGGGGATGGTCAGCAGCCCGGCGATGATCATCAACGTGCCGGCGGCGGAGAGCCAGTTCAGCCGGAAGGTGGCCAGTGCGGTGAGCGGGGACCCGGCCGGGTTCTGCAGGTGCAGGCCGGGCCAGGCGAAGGTCGCGGTGACGCTGTCCAGCGCCTTGGCGATGGGCTTGACCTGGGCGAGGACGAACACCGCGATGATGATCAGGTACGGCGCGTACGCCCGGGCCACCTCGACCCCGGCGTCCGGGTGGGCCACCCGGCCGGCGAACTCCGGCGTGGGCGCGTCGGCAGCGCCGCCGGCCACCGCGGGCAGCGGGCCGTTGCCGGCCTCCGAGTACGCCATCGCGGGCCGCCACACGCGCAGGAAGAGCACCACCGCGGCGGCCGAGGCCAGGGAGGCGACGATGTCGGTGAGCGGCACCGACACGTAGTTGGAGGTGAGCCACTGGGCGATGGCGAACACCACGCCGACGACCAGGGCCGCCGGCCAGGTCTGGCGGATGGCCCGCCGCCCGTCGACGATGAACACCAGCACCAGCGGGACGAACACGGCGAGGATCGGGGTCTGCCGGCCGACCATGGACCCGAGGTCCTGCACCGGCATGTTGGTGACCTTCGCCAGCGTGGTGATCGGCACCGCGAGGGCACCGAACGCGACGGGCGCGGTGTTCGCGACCAAGGCCAACACCGCCGCCTTCAGCGGGCGGAACCCGAGGGCGATGAGCATCACCGAGGTGATCGCCACCGGGGTGCCGAACCCGGCCAGCGCCTCCAGGAGCGCCCCGAAGGAGAAGGCGATGATCACCGCCTGGATGCGCTGGTCGTCGCTGATCCGGGCGAAAGAGCGGCGCAGCACGTCGAAGTGCCCGGTCTCGACGGTCATGTTGTAGACCCAGATCGCGTTGAGCACGATCCACAGGATCGGGAAGAACCCGAAGGCGGCCCCCAGCGTCGCGGCCAGCCCGGCCTGGCCGACCGGCATGCCGTAGACGGCGATGCCCACCCCCAGGGCCACGGCCAGGGAGATCAGCGAGGCCAGCCAGGCCTTCATCCGGACGACGCCGAGCAGGACGAACAGGGTGAGCAGCGGCAGCGCGGCGAAGATCGAGCTGAGGAAGAGCGAGCCGCCGACCGGGTCGAGCACCTGACGGTACATGGTCACCTCGTGGGGAGTGACGGGCGGGTGAGGTGGTGCGCCGGCAGGCCCCGGATCGACGCGTCGAGGACCTGCACGGTGTGCGCGAGGGCGAGGTCCTGTCCGCGCCGCCGCAGGGCGGCGGCGACCTGCAGCAGGCAGCCCGGGTTGGCGGTGACGAGCAGGTCGGCACCGGTGGACAGGACGTTCCCCGCCTTGCGGTCGCCGAGCTGCGCGGCCGGTTCGGGGTTGAACACGTTCCAGACCCCCGCCGAGCCGCAGCACAGCTCGGCCTCGGGGATCTCCCGCAGCACCAGGTCGGGGATCTCCCGGAGCAGGGCCCGCGGCTGAGCCCGCACACCTTGGGCGTGGCCCAGGTGACAGGCGTCGTGGTAGGCGACGGTGAGCGGGAGCGGGTGGCGGGGGGCCACCGTCCCGAGCTCGGCGAGCAGCTCGGACACGTCGCGGACCTTGGCGCTGAACGCGGCCGCCCGGGCCGCCCAGGTCGGGTCGTCCCGGAGCAGGTCGACGTACTCCTTCATCGCCGACCCGCAGCCGGCCACGTCTACCACGACCGCGTCCACGCCGGCCCGCTCGAACGCGGCGATGGTCCGCTGGGCCAGGCGCACCGCCTCCGCCTCTCGGCCGGCATGCCCACTGAGCGCCCCGCAGCAGCCCTGGCCCGCGGGCACCACCACGTCGCAACCCTCGCTGGCCAGCACCCGGGCGGTGGCCGCGCCGACGTCCGGGAAGAAGGCGGACTGGACGCACCCGGCCAGCAGCCCCACCAC
>JBMOMH010000052.1:0-782 GCA_049323135.1 Actinomycetota bacterium | reverse complement strand
GGCGGGCCCCGACCGCGGGGACGCGGGCGGGCAGCCGCGGGGCCGCGTGCAGCGGTGGGGTGAGCGCTTCCAGCGCGGCCAGGGACGGGGAGAGCCGGGCCAGCAGCCCGGATCGGCGCAGCCGCCGGTCCAGCCCGCTGCCCTGCCACAGCCGCAGGGGGCCACGCAGCAGGCGCAGCCGCCGCGGATAGGGGAACAGGGCGAACACCGCGGCGCGCAGGGCCCGCTCGCCGGGGCTGCGCCGGTGCCGCCGCTCCACCTGGGCCCGGGTGGCCTCGATGAGCCGGTCGTAGCGCACCCCGGAGGGGCAGGCGGTGACGCAGGCCAGGCAGCCCAGGCAGCGGTCGAAGTGGGTGACCATCGTCGGGGTGAGCGGCTCCCCCTGCAGCCCTTCGTTCATCAGGTAGATCCGGCCGCGGGGGGAGTCCATCTCCTCCCCCCACAGCACGTACGTCGGACAGGTGGGCAGGCAGAAGCCGCAGTGCACGCAGTCGTCGACCAGGTCCTGGGCCGGCGGCCGGTGGTCGTCGAAGGCGGGGCGCGGCTCGCCCGCACCGGCCGGCTGGCTCATCAGATCCCTCCCACGAACCGGCCCGGGGCGAGCCGGTGGTCCGGGTCGAACTGGTCCTTCACCCGGTGCATCAGGTCCAGCCCGCGCACCGGGCCCCACACGTCCAGCGCGGCGCGCACCTCGGGCGGGGCCGCGAGCACCACGACGCTGCCGTCGACGTCGGCCAGCCGCGCCCGCAGCGCGGCGACCGCCGCCGCGACCGCAGCCGGCG
>JBMOMH010000051.1:0-14693 GCA_049323135.1 Actinomycetota bacterium | reverse complement strand
TCGCGGCCGACGAGCCGCTCCCCGCCGTACACGGTCTCGGTGAGCCGGCCGACGGCCGCCAGCTCCTCGGGGCGGGCGACCCGCACGGTGACGTCCACGGGCCCTTTCCTACCAGCCGGGCCGGTCCTTCCAGTCGTGGCTGTCCCGGGAGTCGGCGCAGCGGCCGAGCAGGACCAGCAGGCCGGCCAGGAGCAGGGCCAGCAGCAGGAGCAGCGCACCGGTCATGGCATCCACGGTGCGCCCGCCGGCCGGCCGCGACGAGTGGCAGGACTGCCGTACTCCCTCGACTTCCTGCCAACCTGCGGGGATACTGGCACCGTGCTACGGGACGTGGCCGTGCTGGCCCTCGACGGGGTCGCCCCGTTCGAGCTCGGGGTGCTCTGCGAGGTCTTCGGGGTGGACCGGACCGGACAGGGCCTGCCCGGCTATGACTTCGCCGTCTGCGGGCTGCGCCCTGGGCCGGTGCGCACCTCGGTCGGCTTCGGGCTGCAGGTCCCGCACGGCCTGGACCGGGCCGCCCGCGCCGACCTGGTCGCCGTACCGGCCATGGGGACGGACCGCGCCTGGCCCCCGGAGGTGCTGGACACGCTGCGGGCGGCGGTGGCCCGCGGCGCGCGGGTGCTCTCGGTGTGTTCCGGCGCCTTCGTGCTCGGCGCGGCCGGCCTGCTGGACGGGCGGCGGTGCACCACGCACTGGATGTACGCCGCGGAGCTGGCCCGCCGCCATCCGGCGGCGGTGGTCGACCCGGACGTGCTCTACGTGGACGCCGACCCGGTGCTGACCAGCGCGGGGACCGCGGCCGGCATCGACCTGTGCCTGCACCTGGTCCGCCGGGAGCATGGGTCGCGGGTGGCCAACGCGCTGGCCCGGCGGATGGTCGTGCCGCCGCACCGGGACGGCGGGCAGGCGCAGTACGTCGAGATGCCGGTGCCCGCCGCGCAGGGCGACGTGCTCGGTGACGTGCTGACCTGGATGGCCACCCACCTGGACGCCGAGATGACCGTCGAGTCCTTGGCGGCGCGGGCCCACCTGTCCCCCCGCACCTTCGCCCGCCGGTTCCGCGCCGAGACCGGCACCACGCCGTACCACTGGCTCACCGGCCAGCGGGTGCTTCGCGCGCAGCGGCTGCTGGAGGAGACCGACCTGCCCGTCGAGGTGGTCGCGCAGCGGGCCGGGTTCGGGACCGCGGCGGTGCTGCGCCACCACTTCCCCCGCTGGTGCGGGACCACCCCGCAGCGCTACCGGCGGACGTTCCGGCGCCCCGCCGCCCCGGCCGGAGCCGTGCTCGCCCCCGCTGGCGCGGCCTGACCGGGCCCCGGCCGCGGCGCCGTACGGGGGTGCGACAGGATGCGGGGATGCGCCTGGACCACGTCTCCTACGTCGCCGGACCGGAGGGGTTGGCCGCGACCGCGCAACGGCTGGGCAGCCAGCTCGGGGCCGGGTTCACCGACGGCGGGCTGCACCCCCGGTTCGGCACCCGGAACTTCGTGCTGCCGCTGGCCGGTGGCTGCTACGTGGAGGTGGTCGCCCCGCTGGACCACCCGGCCCTGGAGAAGTCCCCCTTCGGCCAGGCGGTGAAGGGCCGGGCGGAGGCCGGAGGCGGCTGGCTGGGCTGGGTCGTGTCGGTGCCGGACATCCGGCCGGTCGAGCAGCGGCTGGGCCGGCCCGCCGTCGACGGCAACCGGCATCGGCCCGACGGGGTGGAGCTGCGCTGGAAGCGGCTCGGCGTGAAGGGCACCATGGCCGACCCGCAGCTGCCGTTCTTCGTCCAGTGGCAGGTGCCGGCGGCCGACCACCCCGGCGCCCCCGGGGGGCGGGTCCGGCTGGCCCGGCTGGAGCTGTCCGGGGACCCGGGGGTCGTGGCGTCCTGGCTGGGCGAGCCGGAAGCCAGCCCCTTGGAGGACGTCGAGGTCGAGTGGGTCGACGCCGAGGCGACCGGCCTGCTGGCCGTCCACTTCGCCACCCCGCACGGCCCCGTCCGCGTCGACTAACCCCGACCCCCTCTGCATGAAGGCGTCCTTCTGACCCTTCTTGAGGAGTGAAGGACGCCTTCATGCGGGGGGGAGAGGGGGGCGGGAGCGGGGGCCGAGGCTGCTCGCCAGCAGGGCCGCCCAGGACAGCACGACCACGGCGGCGGCGACCAGCCGGGCCTGCGCCTTGGCGTCGGCCGGGTACAGCAGGCCCGTGAGGTAGTGGTCGATGAAGCCGCCGGTGTAGCGCGGCTCCCCGGCGCGCTCCCGTAGCCACAGCTCGAGCTCGGTCAGCGGGCAGGCCCACCCCACGAGGACGACCAGGGCGCCGTACGCCGCCGCCAGCAGATGCCAGGGCAGCACCCACCGCCACGCCCACGCCGCGAAGCCCCCGAGCACGACCAGCCCGAGGAACGCCAGGTGTACGGCCACCACGGCGTCGGCCAGCAGGCGATAGACCACGGGCGCTCTCCACGGCACGGTGCCGTCCATGCTAGGCGCCGGCTGGACGAGCCGGCTGCCCCGGGAACGCCCCCGGGGACCTGTCGACGCGCGCCTTGTACCTCAGCCCAGAAGAGGTCAGAATATTGACTATGGGTGACACGCTCCCGTTCTCCGAAGCCAAAGCGCACCTTTCGCAGTTGGCCGAGCGGGTCGAACGCCAGCACGAGCGGATCATGGTGACGCGCAACGGCCGACCCTCCTTCGTGCTGATCAGTCCCGACGAGCTGGACTCGCTCGAAGAGACACTGGACATCCTCCGGGACCCGGAGCTCACCAGGTCCCTCGCCCGGTCCCAGGCCGAGGCGACCGGCGGCGAACTGCTCCCCTTGCCGCCGGCGTAAGCCGGTGGCTCAGGCCAGGTACGAGGTGCGCATCACTCCGGAGGGCCTGCGCCACCTCGACCGGCTCCCCGCCAAGGTTCGCGTCGCTGCCCTTGCGGCGCTGCACGGCCCGCTCCGTGAGCACCCCCATCGACTGGGCAGGCCGCTCCTCGGTGGCCTGGCCGGGCTCTACTCGGCCCGCCGGGGCGACTACCGCATCGTCTATGCCATCGACGACGACGCCCGGGTCGTGATCGTGCACCGAATCCAGCACCGCCGCGACGTCTACCGCCCACGCTGACCCCCTGCTCCGTCGGGGGAGCGAGCCTGCTGGCGGCGTAGGTCGGGATGCCCCGTGTCGTCCGGTGGGTCGCATGCTTCGGCGCGGAGGTGCTCGACCGTGACGAAGCGGAGCCTCACCGTGCAGCTGGACGAGGACGTGCTGCCGAGAGCCGAGGCGGTTGCCGCCAGGCGGGGTACGTCGGTGAGCCACCCGCCCCGGCCTCGTGCGCCGGGTCCGGCCGGCCGGCGCTCAGATGCCGGTGGTGGTGCGGGGGTAGGCCACCTCGGGGTCGGTGAGCACGTTGACCAGGTACGGCGTCCCGGCGGCGAAGGCCCGGTCCAGGGCGGGGCCGATGTCCCCCGGTCGGGTGACCAGCTCCCCGGCGCCGCCCAGCGCCCGCACCACCTCGTCGTACCGGCACCCCGGCTGCAGGTCGGCGGCCACGTCGTACCCGTACAGGAACCGCATCGGGTGCTTCTCCAGCCCCCAGGCCCCGTTGTTGCCGCACACCATGAGCACCGGCAGCCGGTGCCGGACCAGGGTGTCCACGTCCATCAGGGACAGCCCCGCGGCGCCGTCACCGAGTAGCAGCACCACCTGCGCGGCCGGCCGGGCCAGCCGCGCCCCCACCGCGTAGCCCAGCCCGGTGCCCAGGCAGCCGTACGGGCCGGGATCCAGCCAGCCGCCGGGGGTGCGCGGCTCGACGAACCGGCCGGCGAAGGACACGAAGTCCCCCCCGTCCCCGATGACCACCGCGTCGTCGTCGAGCCGGCGGACCAGCTCGCCGTGGATGCGGGCCGGGTGCACCGGGTCGGCGTCGCTGGCCAGCAGCTCGGCGTCCCGCGCCGTGGCCGCGGCCACGGCCAGCTGCAGCCGGCCCAGCCAGTCGGCGTACGACGGGCGACGCAGCAGCCCCTCCCAGGCAGTGACCAGGCCGTCCAGCACCAGGCCGAGGTCGCCGGCCACGGCGCCGGCCAGGGGCAGGTGGGTGGCCACCTGGTCGGGGGCGTCCACCAGGTGCACCACCCGGGCCGGCGGCCCGCCGTCGCCGCCGAAGCGGCCGTAGCCGAGCCGGAAGTCCAGCGGGGTTCCGACGACGAGCACCAGGTCGGCCCCGCCGAAGGCCTCCCCCCGGGCCCGGGACACCAGCTGCGGGTGGCCCCCGGGGAGGATGCCCCGGCCCATCCCGTTGGTGACCACCGGCAGGCCGAGCGTGCTGGCCGCCCGCCGGGCCGCCGCCTCGGCCCCGCCGGTCCACACGTCCGAGCCGAGGACGAGGACCGGCCGGCTGGCCTCGCCGAGCAGCGCGGCCACCTCGTCGAGGGCCTCCGGGTCGGGGGCCTCGCGCGGCACCGGCCGCGGCCCGGGCAGCTCCACCTCCGTCCGGCTGAACAGCTGGTCCATCGGCACGTCGAGGAACACCGGGCCCCGGTGCGGGGTGGTGGCCAGCCGCAGCGCGTCGTCCACCGCCGCGGCCACCTGCGCCACCTCGCCCACCGTGCCCGCGTGCTTGGTCACCGGGGCGAGCAGCGGCGGGTGGTCGAGCTCCTGCAGGCTGCCGGTGCCCCAGCGGTACGCCGGCGCCCGGCCGCCCAGCACGAGCAGCGGGGAGCCGTTGAACCAGGCGGTGGTCACCGCGCTGATCCCGTTGGTCACCCCGGGGCCGGCGGTCAGGACGGCCAGCCCGGGGGTGCGGGTGAGCTTGGCGGTGGCCTCGGCGGCGAACACCGCGGTCTGCTCGTGCCGCACGTCGACCAGCGGCAGCGGGGGCTCGGCCCGCACCGCCCCGTCGTACAGGGGGAACACGTGCGCCCCGGACAGGGTGAACATGGCCCGTACGCCGTGCGCCCGGGCCACCGCCACGGCGAGGTCCCCGCCGTGCCCCTCCCGGCGGACCGGCACGCCGACCGTCACCTCACCCACCGCAGACCTCCCTCCTGGTGGCCGACCCCGACGCCGGGGCCCGGGTAGGCCCCGGCGCCAGCATGCCAGCCGGAGGTCAGGTCCCCGGCTCGAGCCGCTGCTGCGCGGCGCTGACCGGCAGCGGGCGGACGCCCGGGTCGCCGGCCTCGACGTGGTAGTCCGTCTCGGCCGTGCTGTCCACCCCGTCCGGGGTGCGCATCGCCCGGAACAGCAGGGTGAGCAGGACCGCGACGACGAGGTTGGCGGCCAGCGCCAGCAGCCCGGTGTACATGGTCGTCTTGGTGTCGAACCCGAAGTTGGCCAACGCGTACTGAGAGCCGCCGAAGTGGGCGCGCTTGATGGCCGGGTTGGGCGTGTCGTAGACCATGTAGATGCCGGCGACGAGGCCCGCTGCCCAGCCGGCGAGCAGCGCCCACCGGTGGAACCAGCGGGTGAACAGCCCGAAGACGATCGCCGGCAGGGTCTGCAGGATGATGATGCCGCCGATCAGCTGCAGGTCGATGGAGAACTGCGGGTCCAGCACGAGGATCACCGCGACCGCGCCGGCCTTGACGAGCAACGAGACCAGCTTGCTCATCTTGGCCTCCTGCGCCGGTGTCGCGTTCGGGCGCAGGTACTCCTTGTAGACGTTGCGGGTCCACAGGTTGGCCGCGGCGATGGACATGATGGCCGCTGGGACGAGCGCGCCGATGCCGATGGCGGCGAAGGCGACGCCGGCGAACCAGCTGGGGAACATGTTCTCGAACAGCAGCGGGACGATGGTGTTCGCATCCGGCTTGCCGTTCAGCCCCGTCGTCGGCTTGATGCCGGCGGCGATGGCCATGTAGCCGAGCAGGGCGAGCAGGCCCAGCACCAGGCTGTACGCCGGCAGCGCGGCCATGTTGCGCTTGATGACGTCCCGGCTCTTCGAGGCGAGCAGGCCGGTGATCGAGTGCGGGTAGAGGAACAGCGCGAGCGCCGAGCCGAGGGCCAGCGTCGAGTACCCGAGCAGCTGGGCGTTGTTGAGCAGGATGCCGTCGGTGACCGCCGGGGTGGCCTGGAACTTGGCGTTGGCCGCACCGAAGATCTTCCCCCACCCGCCGAGCTTGATGGGGATGACGATGACCGCGGCGATGACGACGATGTAGATGAGCGTGTCCTTGACGAACGCGATGAGCGCGGGGGCGCGCAGCCCCGACTGGTAGGTGTAGGCGGCGAGGATCGCGAAGGCCAGGATGATGGGCCAGTCCCCGGAGATGCCCGTCGCCTTCAGCACCGCCTCGATGCCCACCAGCTGCAGCGCGATGTAGGGCATCGTGGCGACGATGCCGGTGAGGGCCACCGCCAGCGCCAGCCCGGGGGAGCCGTACCGGCCGCGGATGAAGTCAGCGGGGGTGACGTAGCCGTGCCGGTGCGCCACCGACCACAGTCGCGGCGCGACGAGGAACACCATCGGGTAGATGATGATCGTGTAGGGGACGGCGAAGAAGCCCAGCGCGCCCGCGCCGTAGATCAGTGCCGGGACGGCCACGAAGGTGTACGCCGTGTACAGGTCACCGCCGACGAGGAACCAGGTGATCCAGGCGCCGAAGTTGCGCCCGCCCAGGCCCCACTCGTCGAGATGGTCCAGGGTGGCCGCCCGCCGCCAGCGGGAGGCGACGAAGCCCATGACGGTGACCAGCAGGAAGAAGAAGACGAAGACGGCCAGCTCGACGGTCTTGACCCCGGTCATCAGCGCTCGCCCCTCGTCGCCCGGTAGACGATCACGGTGCACGTGACGCTGATGAGGATCCACAGCATCTGGTACCAGTAGAAGAAGGGGATCCCGCCCAGCGTGGGGGTCTGCTTGTTGTAGACCGCGGGGAACAGCGTGCCGAGCAACGGGATGACGAGCAGGAAGTTCCAGGGGTTGACGTTGATCCCGCGCCGCGTGGGCGGCCCCTCCGTGGGGCGGTCGGATCGGTGCGAAGCCACACGAACCTCCTTGACGGTGCTACCGAGGGTCGGGGGCCGCTGGTCGAGGTCGGCCCCCTGGTCGTCCCTAGGTTGCGCAGTGGCCCCGACAGGTTTACCGACGCCTTCGGGTCAGTGGTGGGTTAGCCGTACCGGATGCCGGAACCCTCCCGGCACCTCGCCGGACCTGCTATAACGCACCGGGCGGCCGTCCCCGGCGGCCCGCCGGCGAGGGGAGCGTGGGGTGCCGGGCATGGACCGGTCGGTGACCGCCGTGGTGGTGTTCGCCGCCGTCTTCGGCTCGGTGTCGCTGCTCGGCCTGGCGGGGGCCCGCCCGTCGGCCGCCCGAGGGCGAGCGGGTGGGGGACCTGGCCGGGTGGGGCCTGGCCGGTCGCCGGCTGGGCACCGGGTGGACCTGGTTCCTCATGGGCGGGGCCATCTACACGGCGTACACGTTCGTGGCCGTCCCGGCCCTGGTGTACGGCGTGGGGGCGCTGGGCTTCTTCGCCGTCCCCTACACGGTGGTCGTCTACCCGCTGGCGCTACTGGTGCTGCCCCGGCTGTGGACGGTGGCCGCGCGCAACGGGTACGTCACCGGGGCCGACGTGGTGCGGGGCCGCTTCGGGTCTCCTGGCCTGGCGTTGGCCGTGGCCTGCACCGGGATCCTCGCCACCATGCCGTACGTCGCGTTGCAGCTGCTGGGCATCCAGGCGGTGCTCACCGCCCTCGGGGTGCCTCCGGAGGGACCGGCCGGGGACCTGGTGCTCACCGCGGCGTTCACCGTGCTGGCCGTGGGCACCTACCGGTGGGGGCTGCGCGCGCCGGCGGCCATCGCGGTGCTCAAGGCGGTGCTCGTCTTCGGGGTCACCTTCGTGCTGGTCGCGCTGGTGCCGCGCCGGCTCGGCGGGTTCGGCGGGATCTTCGCCGCGGCCGGGCCGGCCCTGGCGGCCCGCACCGGTGGGGCCGGCTCGCTGGTGCTGTCTGACCAGCTCACCTCGGCGTACACGACCCTGGCGGTGGGCTCGGCGCTGGCGCTGCTGGTGTACCCGCACGTGGTCACCGCGACCCTGGCCGCCCGCAGCGCCGGCACGATCCGGCGCAACTGCGTGCTGCTGCCCGCCTGGACCGCGGTGCTGGGCCTGCTCGCGCTGCTCGGGGTGGCCGCCGTCGCCGCCGGGGTCGCCGCCCCGCCCGGCCGGGCCGAGCTGGCGCTGCCCTTGCTCGTCGCCGGGACCTTCCCGCCCTGGTTCACCGGCGTGGTGTTCGGGGCGCTGGCCATCGGGGCGCTGGTACCCGCGGCGATCATGTCGGTGGCCGCAGCCAACCTGTTCACCCGCAACGTCTACGTGGAGTACCTGCACCCGCAGGCGACCCCCGAGCACCAGACCCAGGTGGCCCGGCTCGTGTCGGTGCTGGTGAAGGTGGGCGCCCTGGTCTTCGTGCTCGGGCTGCGCACCGCCGACGCGATCAACCTACAGCTGCTGGGCGGGGTGTGGATCCTGCAGACGTTCCCCGCGGTGGTCCTCGGCCTGTGGACCCGGCGACTGCACCGGGTGGGCCTGCTCGCCGGCTGGGCTGCCGGCATGGTCGCGGGCACTGCCCTGCTTGCCGTCAACGGGTTCGTCTCCGTGCTACCGGTGGCGCTGTTCGGGGTGCACCTGCAGGTGTACGTCGCCCTGCTCGCCCTCGCCGGGAACCTGGCCGTGGCGGTGGCGGTGACCGGGCTGTGCCGCCGGCTGGGCCTGGCCGAGGGCCTGGACACCTCCGGCATCGACCAGCTGGCCGGGCCGGACCGGGACCGGGGCGGGCCGCCGGACCGGGAGTGGCTGGCGGTGCGGCCGTGACGCCGCCGCGTACGCCGCCGGCACGGACCGTCCCGCTCGCCGACCAGCCGGAGGTCCCGCTCGCCGACCAGCCGGCCGTCCCGCTCGCCGACCAGGTCGAGGCGGCCGTCGGATCCGCGGCGGGGCTGGACCTGCGGGACGTCGAACGGGAGGCGGCGATCACCCGCCTGTTCGACCGGCACCACACCCAGCTGCTCCGGCTGGCCGCGCTGCTGGGGGCCGACGGGGACGCCGAGGACATCGTCGCCGAGGCGTTCTGCGAGCTGCATCGGCGGTGGGGTCGGCTGCGGGACCCGGACGCGGCCCTGCCCTACCTGCGCTCGGTGCTGGTGAACCTGGCCCGGATGCGGGTCCGCCACCTGCAGGTCGTCCGCCGGCATCCGGAGAGCCCCCCGCCGGACGTGGGCTCCGCCGAGCACGAGGCCGTGCTGCGGGAGGACCAGCGGGAGGTGGTGGCGGCCCTGGCGGCGCTGCCACCCCGGCAGCGCGAGGCCCTGGTGCTGCGCTACTGGTTGGACCTGCGGGAGGCCGAGGTCGCCGCGGCGATGGGCATCTCGGCGGGCGCGGTGAAGGCGCACACCGCGCGGGGTATGGCCACGCTGACCCGACTGCTGGAGGGACGGCGGTGACCCGGACCGAGGACCGGCTGCGGGAGGCGCTGGGGACGTTGGCCGAGCAGGTCAGCGCCTCCCCGCAGGCCTACCGCCGGGCGCAGGCGGCCTGGCGGCGCCGGGAGCGCCGGCGCCGGCTGTGGGTGGCCGCCGTGGCCGCGGTGATGATCGCGCTGGCCGACCTGGTCGGCCTGTGGGCGGTCAACCAGGCCCGCAGCGGGGCACCGGTGGTGTTCGATGCGCCCGCGCCGGTACGCGTCGTACCCGCCCCGCACCCGTCGCCCTAGCGGCCACGCGGCCCCAGCTGGTCTCCCCCAGCTGATCGCCCCCGATCACGGGGTTGGCTCGGCGAAGCCCCTCGCCCTGCAGCCCCGTGGCTAGCCGCGGTAGACGTCTCGACGATGGTCGACGTCGACCACGCGGACGAGCCGCTGGTCGTCGTCGATCTCATAGATGACCCGGTACTCGCCGCGCCGGGCGCGCCACAGCCCGGCGAATGGCTCCCGCAGCGCGGTGCCGACCCGATGTGGGGCGTCGCGTAGCGGCCCGCTGACGAACTCCCAGGCGGCGAGGGCGGCGGCAGGGTTCAGCGACTCGGTGAGCGCGCGCCGGGCGCCAGGGGACAGGACGAGCCGGTACCGGAGCGGCTCAGGCACCGCCGGGCTCGCGGCGAGGCTGGCTGGGAGGCTCCCCCCGAGCTGCCATCAGCTGGGCCATCTCCTCGGCCGAGATGCCGAGACCGGCGTCCAGTTCCCGGCGGGCCTGCTCGATGCGACGCACGGCGGCGGCGTCGCTGAGCAGATCAAGGGTGGCTTCGAGTGACTCGAGGTCCTCCGCGGCGAGAAGGACCAGGTACGAGCGGCCGTTCTTGGTGATCGCCACTCGTTCGTGGGTCCGGTGCACCTCCTCGGCGATCTGGGACAGCCGGGCCTTGGCCTCCGAGAGCGGCACGGTGAGCACGAACCATGATTCTAGTCCAGACCCGGGCCCGCCTAACGCGGCAGCGGGGCAGGTCTTGAAGATCAGCTGCGGGCGGCTCGGTAGTACGCCGGGGCGTAGGCGCGCAGAGCCTCCCGGACCAGCTGGATGACCCGCTCCCGTCGGGGGGTCTCCTCGGCGAAGTAGTCCCCGTCGCCGTACCAAGGCATGGCCCGCACCCCCAGCAGCACCTGGGTGTGCAGCTCGCGCAGCCAGGCGAGCACGTTCTGCCGGGTGTCCGCCCGGGCGCCGTCCAGCGGCTCGCTGCCCAGCGCCGCGGCCCGCTCGAACACAGCGCGCAGGCCGGCGTCGTCGAGCGGCTCGCGCTGCAGCGCGGCCATCGTCGCGTACGCCAGCCGCACCTCCTCGCCGTGGCGCAGCAGCCAGCCGTCGGTGCGTTCCAGCCGGCTGAGCAGGCTGTCGAGCACCACGCCGACGCCGTAGCGGTCCAGGTGGCGCGAGCGGGCCAGCGCCGCCAGCAGGTCCGCGCCGTGGGACACCACGTGCGCCCAGCCGCCCGCCCCGGCCCAGCCGCGCAGGTCCTGCTCGGTGAGGAACCAGTGCAGGCCCCGGTCCCCCCAGCGCAGCACCACGTCGGGATGCAGCAGGTGCGCGGTGTTGTCCCGTTCGAGGACGGCGGTGAGCACCACCGCCGAGTACGAGCGGCGGAACACCGAGTCGGTGCCCCGGTCGCCCAGCCCGGCGGCCAGGCCGCGGCCCATGCCGTCGCCCAGCCCGGGCAGCAGGTCGTCGTAGACGCCGCGGCGGACCCAGGTGGCGAGCACCTCGCAGGCCAGGGCGTCGCGCAGGTGGGCGTCGGGGGAAGCGAGCAGGTCCACCAGCTCGACGGTGTGCTCGATGAGGCTGCGGTCGGTGGGCACGGCGAAGTCCGAGGCGACGACCCGCTCCCAGTACGCCGCGCTGACCTCTCGCGTCCGGGAATGCTGCCGGACCCGCTCGGGTTCGGTCATGCCGCCGGCCCCTTCCCCCCGTGCCACCGGCGCCGGCGGCCGGGCACAGCGGGGGGCGGGGGGTGGGGCACGGCGGGTGCAGTCACGTCACCGCAGTCTGGCAAATGATCCACTCGGGGGTGCGTCGGGTCTTGCGGCGGGTACCCTGCCCGCGTGCCGAGCCTGGACGACCTCGTGCGCGCGCACACCGACCTCACCGAGGCCGACCTCGCGTGGCTGCACGTGCTCGTCTCCGACTGGCAGCTGCTGGCCGACCTGTCCTTCGCCGACCTGGTGCTGTGGCTGCCTGACCGGGACGGCGACCGCTACCACGCCGGTGCGCAGCTGCGGCCGACGACCGGCCCGACCGCCTACCGCGACGACCTGGTCGGCACGGTGCTGCCTCGGGGCCGGCGCCCGCTCGTCGACGCGGCGTACGACGAGGGCCGCATCTGCCGGGAGGGCGACCCGGAGTGGCGCGACGACGTCCCGGTGCGGGTCGAGGCGATCCCGGTCCGTCGGGCCGACCGGGTCCTCGCCGTCATCTCCCGGCACACCAACCTGCTCAGCGCCCGCACCCCCAGCCGGCTGGAGCTGACCTACCTGGAGTGCGCCGCCGACCTGGCCCGGATGGTCGCCGAAGGCCGGTTCCCGTTCCCCGGCGGGCGGGCCGAGATGATCTCCGCGCCGCGGGTGGGGGACGGGCTGATTCGCCTGGACCGGGAGGGGCGGGTCACCTACGCCAGCCCGAACGCGCTGTCGGCGTACCGGCGGCTGGGCCAGGCCGCGGACCTCGTCGGCGCCCACCTGGGCGAGGTGACCGCCGCCCTGGCCGGGCACGCCGGCCCCACCGAGGAGGCCCCGGCCGCGGTGCTCAGCGGGCGCATCCACCGGGAGACCGAGATCGAAGGGGCCGAGGGCGTGGTGCAGCTGCGGGCGATCCCCCTGCTGCCCGGCGGGGTGCGCATCGGGGCGCTGGTGCTGGTCCGCGACGTCACCGAGCTGCGCCGGCGGGACCGGGAGCTGCTGACCAAGGACGCGACGATCCGGGAGATCCACCACCGGGTGAAGAACAACCTGCAGACCGTGGCGGCCCTGCTTCGGCTGCAGGCCCGGCGGATCGACGCGCCGGCCAGCCGGGAGGCGCTCGAGGAGGCGGTCCGCCGGGTTGGCTCGATCGCCATCGTGCACGAGACGCTGTCGCAGGGGCTGGACGAGCACGTCGACTTCGACGAGGTCGCCGACCGGGTCCTGGCCATGATCGCCGACGTGGCCGCGGGGGAGGCCCCGGTGCGGCGGGTGCGCACCGGGAGCTTCGGCACCCTGTCCGCCGAGCTGGCCACCCCGCTGGCGATGGCGCTCACCGAGCTGCTGCAGAACTCGGTGACCCACGGCCTGGCCGGCCGCCCCGGGGAGGTGGTGGTCGACGCCGACCGCCGAGCCGGCCGGCTGCGGGTGAGTGTCACCGACGACGGGGTGGGCTTGCCCGAGGGGTTCGACCCGGACACCTCGGGCAACCTGGGCCTGCAGATCGTGCGGACCCTGGTGGTGGGGGAGATGGGGGGCCAGCTGGAGATCGGGGCGGGCCGGCAGGGGGGCACCCGGGTGGTGCTCGACGTACCGGTCCGGGAGCGGGAGCCGCGCCGGGGTCCTTAACGACTAACCGGTGCTGGGGGAGTGTCCGCTCAGGTCCGGGTGCGGGCCCGGGCGGTACGCCGCTTGAGCGCGCGCCGCTCGTCCTCGCTCAGGCCGCCCCAGACGCCAGCGTCCTGTCCGGTCTCGAGGGCCCACTGCAGGCACGGCTCGCGCACCTCGCAGCGCCGGCACACCGCCTTGGCCTCCTCGATCTGGAGCAAGGCCGGGCCGGTGTTGCCGATGGGGAAGAACAGCTCCGGGTCCTCGTCACGGCAGGCGGCTCGGTGGCGCCAGTCCATGCGGATCACACACTCCTTGTCGGCTGCGCGGGGACCCTCCGGTCCCCGCCGTGCAGACTATCTCGATCGGTACGGTTTGTGAACGGTTTCACGATCGCGTCCGGTTCCTGGTGGGGAGCCGGACAGCACGACACCCGCCCGGTGGGGCGGGCGCCACCTGACGAGGGTCGCAAACGCGCGCCCCGCGCACAAGGGGACATCCTGTCCTTTCTCAACGACCGGGTGTTGCGTTGGTCACAAGCGGCGGGGCCGGGCCCGCCGGCCTCAGGCCAGTACCCGTATCGCGCCGGGAAACGCCTGGAACTCGACCCGATCCGCCGTACCCACGTAGTCCCCGTCGACCTGGAAGGCGACCGGGCGGTCCGCGGTGAGCACGAACCGGGTCTGGTCGTGGAGCGCCAGCACCGCCGGGCCGTGCGGGGTGACCCCGCCGATGAGCTGGCGGACGTGCCGCAGGGTCGTGGCCGTCCGCAGCGAGCGCAGCCCGAACAGGTCCAGCCCAAGGTCGAAGGACGCTGCCGGGGAGGGGTTGACCGGACGCTCCCCGAGGAAGGTCCAGGGCGCCGCGTTGGACACGATCGCCACGAACAGGCCGTCCACCGGGGGCAGGCCGCTGCGTTCCAGGCGCAGTGGCGGGGTGGACCGGTCCAGCTCCCGGAAGAACACCCGGACCGCCTCGCGCAGGTACAGCGCGGGCGAGGAGCGGCGGCCCTCCCCCCGGTGCTCCTCCACCGCCCGGACCACCTCGGCGTCGAAGCCGAGCCCGGCGCTGAAGGTGAACCAGCGCGGGCCGGCCCGGCCCAACCCGATGGTCCGCCGGGTGCCCTCCCGGACCGCGGTCAGGACCATGCCGGTGGCCTCCACCGGGTCCCTGGGCAGCCCCAGCGCCCGGACGAACACGTTCGTGCTGCCCCCGGGCAGCACGCCCAGGTCGGGAACGCCGCCGTGCGGGCCGTGCGTGAGCAGGCCGTTGACCACCTCGTTGACGGTGCCGTCACCGCCCAGGGCGAGGACGAGGTCCAGCCCCTCCTCGGTCGCCCGGCGGCCGAGCTGTCGGGCGTGGCCGCGGTGGTCGGTCTCGACGACCTCCACCTTCAGGTCGTGGGCCAGCGCGCTGAGGATGACCCCCCGAGTCCGCGGCGTCGTCGCCGTGGCCGCCGGGTTGACGACGAGCAGCGCGCGCATGCAGCGAGGGTAGCCGGGCGATGAACCACTACCCTGGCGCCGTGTCGCCGCCCGGGTCGCCCGCCGGCCCGCCTGCCGGGTCGCCCGCCGGCCCCCCACTCCCGGCCGGTCGGCCGCCGGCGCTGGTCGCGGCGGCCGCCGCGGTGACCCTCGAAGGGGGCACCCTCCTCGGGTACGCCGCCTGGCTGGGCGTGGAGACCGTGCTGGCCCGGCCGGAGAACCTGGCCGTCGCGCAGGGCGCGGCTGGCTTCCTCGGCGT
>JBMOMH010000050.1:0-1346 GCA_049323135.1 Actinomycetota bacterium | reverse complement strand
TCGGCTCCGCACTGTGGCCAACCCCCCCCATTTCCTACCACAGACTCCGACCTCGCTCCAAAGAATCCGTGGCGCGAGGGGCTTTGGGTGCCCGTGAGGCAGGGGGGACATGGATCGGGCGGCGGCCGGCTCCACGCCCCGGGTCCGGGCACCTCAGCCACTGCGTTCGGGCGACCCCGGGCGCCCGTAGACGGCCGATCGTGACTCGGTGCGGCTGACCAGCCTGGGCCAACGCGGCCGGCGCCCAGTGTCTCGCGCGGGTGGTTCGGGTGCCAGCCGGTCAACTCGCACAATTGCGTCAGCATCACCTCCTTCGCCCCTTGTCCGGCCGCCGGTACTAGCCGGCCATCTCCGGGGGTCACCGCCTTACGCTCGCCCATCGACAACCCCACCGCGACCGGCTCTACCCGTCCAGACCCCCGGATCAAGATTGGCCCCTCGCGGACCCTTCCCACGTGAGGCAGCGAAGCCAGTTCCGCCGCGGTGTCGTAGCGGTGGTAGCCGACGACGGTGCGCACCACTGCCCAGTTCTGCTGCTCCACGTGCGCTCCGTCGTTGGAGTTGCCCGGCCGGGAGCGGGTGAACGTGATTTCTCTCTGCTCGCACCAGGCCAGCAGGTAGTGGTTGATGAACTCGCCGCCGTTGTCCGAGTCCACGCCGAGGACCGGGAACGGCGTGATCTTGGCGATCTCCTCGAGCGCGGCGAGGACCCACTTGCGGGCCTTGTTCGGCACCACCGGTTCTCC
Organism: Actinomycetota bacterium; assembly: GCA_049323135.1. Classification (GTDB taxonomy): domain Bacteria; phylum Actinomycetota; class Actinomycetes; order JBMOMH01; family JBMOMH01; genus JBMOMH01. Next base: position 600 of record JBMOMH010000050.1, on the reverse strand, counting down.
GTCCAGCCGGTGGCGACGTCGGTGACGGTGAGGGTGTAGGCGTGGTCCCCCGACAGCGTTGCCGCCGTCGGCTTGGTGTGCGACCGTCCCGCAGCGCCATCGCCGGGCGGGCGGGCGAGCCGGCGGTCGATCGTGGTCGGCGACATGGCCACCGGCGCTGCCGCCGCCTCCTCGGTCAGCGTCAGCTCGTCGAAGCGGCGCAGCCGGGCCACCAGGTCGCCCAGCACCGGCGCCAGCCGCTTGCCGGTCGGCCCGCCCAGCACCGCCCAACACAACCGCAGCGCTACCACGACCTCCGGGCCGTAGGTGGGTGTGCGGGCTCGGCGCGGGCGCACCACCGTCGGCGTCAGCGCCTGGCTCAGCGCCTTGCGCGCATAGTGGCGGTGCCAGCCGGTCGTGGCACACAGCTCGTCGAGGATCTTGCCCTTGTCGGTCTTCTCGCCCGCCGGTAGCGGAATGAGTTAACGATGGGGCCTCAGACCTCCGCAAGTACGTGAGTGATCATCTTTGAAACTCATGCCGGGCTGACCTGGTAGGTCAGGGGTCGGCGATCTCCAGGCAGGCGGGCTGGTGTGGCGTTGAGTTCGTCGGTGAGTAGCT
>JBMOMH010000049.1:0-14713 GCA_049323135.1 Actinomycetota bacterium | reverse complement strand
GGGTCGGCTACCTGTCCTGGCCGGCGCTGCAGGGTCCGGCTCGGGTGCCTCGAGTGGTCGTCGTACTCCTCGTCCTCGGCGCGGCGGCGTACCAGCTCGCCCGGAAATGATAACGGTTCCCATTATCTGATAGCCTGCGACGCATGCCCCTCCTCTTCGCCCTGACCACCGTCCTGTCCACAGCTCTGGGCGGCGTGTTCGCGCTGCGCCACCGCGACCGGCTGCACCTCGTGCTGGGGTTCACCGCCGGCGTGCTGCTAGGCCTGGTGGCCCTCGACCTCCTGCCGGAGGTCTTCTCCCTGGCCAGCCCGCAGGTCCTGGGCCTGCCGCTGGTCATGCTGGCCTTCGTCGCCGGCTTCCTCGTCCTGCACGTCATCGAGCGCTCCCTGGCGCTGCACGAGCAGGACGGCGAGTACGGCGAGCACCACCATCCGCAGGTGGGCCTGCTCTCCGCCCTCGGCCTGGTCGGCCACTCGTTCCTCGACGGCGTGGGGATCGGGGTGGCCTTCCAGGCCAACACCGCACTCGGAGTCGCCGTCAGCATCGCCGTCATCGGCCACGACTTCGCCGACGGCCTGAACACGGTGACCCTGATGCTCGCCCACGGCAACTCGGTCGCCCGGGCCCGGGTGCTGCTGGTCCTCGACGCCCTGGCGCCCCTGGCCGGCGCCGCCTCGACCCTGTTCTTCCGGCCGCCGGAGCAGTTCGTGGCGGCGTACCTTGGCTTCTTCGCCGGCTTCCTGGTCTACATCGCGACGAGCAGCATCCTGCCCGAGGCGCACAGCCGCCACCCGTCCCGGCTGACCCTGGCCTGCACGATCGGAGGCGTCGTGTTCATCGGCGCGGTCGTGGCCCTGTCGTGAGCCGGCGTCGGACGGCCATCCTGTCCGTGCTCGCGGACAGCGACGCGTTCCGCAGTGCGCAGGAGGTGCACGGCGCGCTGCGGGCCGGCGGTGACCGCGTCGGCCTCAGCACGGTCTACCGCGTGCTGCAGGGGCTGGCCGAGGAGGGGCTGCTCGACGTACGGCGCAGCGACTCCGGGGAGGCCGGCTACCGGCGCTGCGCGGTACGCCGGCACCACCACCACCTGGTCTGCCGCGGCTGCGGGCGCACCGTCGAGGTCGAGGGGCCCGCGGTGGAACGCTGGGCGGCCCGGGTAGCCGAAGCGCACGACTACGCCGACGTCACCCACACCGTGGAGCTGACCGGGACCTGCCCGACCTGCCACCGCGCCGCCCACCCCTGACCGCCGCACCCTCCCCTGGGGCGGGAGACGACGACCCAGGCAGTGAGGGGTCTCAAGCCGGCCCGCCCTGGTCGGGCGACGGGGTCGGCGGTGCCAGCACGAGGAAGGGCACGGCCCCGGGACAGGGGCTGGGCCGCCCGTCCTCGGCGACGCCCCGCACGGACACCCGGCGGCCGGCAAGCAGCCCGGCCGCTGAGCCCTCCACCAGATCCCCCACCAGCGCCCAGCGCACCCCGCGGTCGGTGAGCAGCAGGCACCCCTGCGGGCCCCGCTCGGGCACGCCGGTCAGCACGGTCAGCCGGCCCGTCCCGCGCGGCGGCACCGGCAGGGGCACCAGGTCCCCAGGAGTGTCCCCGGGGGTCACCCCGCCAGGGGGGGACCCGGCTGGCGGCCCGGTGGGCTCAGCGGGCACCGGCGCCCCGGCCGGAGCACCGGTGGCCCGGGGGCCGGCGACCGGTGGCGCCGCGCAGCCGGCGAGCAGCAGCCCCACCAGCACCGGTCCAGCCACGACCAGCCCCGACCGGCGAGCTGACCTCGGGTCGGACACCCGGGCGCGCGACATGCCAGGCACCCCGGTTGGACGCCGCCCACCCCGCGGTGGTTCCGCCCGGCCGCGCGCTACCCGTTGCCGTCACCCCCGCCGCCACCACCCCGGCCATCACCCCCGCCGCCGCGGGCAATGTTCGCCGACCACACCCCACGGCCGTGGGTGGCCGCGTAGAGGGTGCGCCCGTCGGGGGCGAGGGTCAGCCCGTACGTGGCCACCGGGGGCAGCCCCACCGTCGCGGCCCAGGTCCGCTCCCCGGCCTGCAGCGCCACGACCCCGAAGTCGGTGGCGGCGAACAGCGCCCCGCTGCGCGCGTCGTACACCACGTCGGTGATCGGCTGGTCGCCCAGGTCGTAGCTGAGGTCCCGCGCCGTGGCCTGGCCCGTCCGTGGGTCGAACCGGACCTCGTACACGTGCCCGCCCGGGGCGTACGCCGCATAGCCGGAGTACGAGACGAAGGCGCGGTTGGGGTCCTTCGGGTCGATGGAGATGCCCGACACGAAGCGGGTCGGCAGCCCGGCGACCTTGTCGATGCGGGTGTAGGTCACCGCCGCCGGGTTGGCCGCGTCGGCGTTGCTGGACACGAACAGCCGCCCGCGCCGGGTGCCCGCCCACAGGGTGCCCCGGTTGCTGGGGGCGCGCTCGACGGCGACGACGTAGTTCGCCGCCCCGGCGAAGTCCGTGCCCCACACGGCGCTGGACAGGTCACCCTGCGTCCCGCCGAGCGGCACCCAGTCGCCGCAGGGGACGGTGAAGTCGCCGGTGAACTCGTTGCAGTGCTTCTCCAGGTAGGCGCGGTCCCCGCCGTTGTCCAACGTGCGCCACACATGCTGCAGGCCGTCGAAGACGGTGCCTGGCACCACCGGGTCCACGGTCAGCGGCACGTAGAACGCCGCGGACTCGCCACTTTGCACCAGCGGGTCGCTGATCCAGTTCCAGCCCAGCGGGTCGTCGCCGCGGAAGTTCACGTCGTGGTTGGGCCCGTAGTAGGAGTGGTAGCGGATGTTCGGGTTGCCCGCGTCGAACCCGGACTGGCCGCCGTCGCCACCGACGCTCTCGAACCACGAGGACGGCTGCCCGGCGTAGGACCAGGTGCCGTTGTCCTGGGTGCCGCCGAGGAGGTTCCGGCTGTTCCCGGGGTTGACGGACACGCTCTGGAACTGGAGCGTCGCCAGGCCCGAGTTGACGTCGGTGTTGCTGGTCGGGACCGCGGCCAGCCACATCCGGCAGTCGGCCAGGTCGAGCGGGTTGACCAGCCCGCGGCGGTCACAGTCGGCCGAGCGGTCCACGAACGGCCCGCTCTGCCGCACCACCCCGCCGTCGGAGCCGCTGAAGAACAGGTCCGGGTTGCCGGGGACGAAGACCAGGGCGTGCTGGTCGGGGTGCAGCCCGTTGGGCCGGGCGGCCGCGTCGTTGGTCATGTCGGTGACGCCGACCCCGGCGTTGGTCGACCGCACCACCGCCCGGCCGTTGGACGGCGGGTTCGCGGTGAAGATCTCGTTGTAGTTCATGGCGCCGCCCAGGTAGACGGTGTCCGGCTGGCCGGGCGGGCTCTTGACGACCATGTCGTACCAGCACTGGGCCTGGCAGAAGTTGTACGAGCCGTAGCCCGGCGTCCCCTTCGTGGGGTTGGACAGCATGGTGAACGAGGGGGACGGGGCCCGGCCGTCGTCGCTGCGCAGCAGGCCGGCCACCGGGCCGCCGCTGGACCGGAAGGCGGTGGCGTCCCCGAGGTAGATACGGGTCCTCCCGTCGGGGAGCGTGGCGAGGGCGAACTCGATGCGGCTGGACAGGGTGTCCGGGAACGGTGTGGCGTAGATCTGCGTCCACGCGCCGCCGCCGGTGCGGCGATAGAGGCCGTAGGCGTTGACCGCGGCGTACACCGTCGACGGGCTGGTCGGGTCGACCTGGATCGAGCTCACCCCACCGCGGAAGAAGTCCCCACCGGTCGCCGAGCTGGGGTCCACGCTGTCCTGCGGCAGGGACAGGGTCAGGGTCCAGGTCGCGCCGCGGTCGGTGGACTCGTAGACGCCCATCGTCGGTGCGCCGGGCGGGGTGTAGCGACCGCCGGCCGCCGAGGAGGAGCCGTGCCGGGCCACCGTGGTCCCGACGTACAGGTGGGCCGGGTTGACCGGGTCCACGGCGATGGTGCCGATCCCCCGGTCCTTGCCGTAGGCGTGGAAGCCGGTCACCTCGGTGAACGTGCTGCCGGCGTCGGTGGACCGGAACAGGCCCACCCCGGCCTCGGAGTCACCGGAGCCGTTGGCCTCGCCGGTGCCGACGTACACCGTCCGGCCGGTCGGGTCGGTCGGGTCGAGGGTGATCGAGCCGATGGCGTTGGACGGGATCCCCCGGCCCACCGGCAGCCACCTCGGGCGGTCGGCCAGGGCGTTGGTGGTCCGCCAGACGCCGCCGCCGGCGGCCCCGACGAGCAGGGTGCACTCCTTCGGGGTGCACGTCGGGGAGATGGCCAGGGCGGTGACCCGCCCGGAGGTGACCGTCGGCGTGCCGGTGTAGGTCACCACGCCGGGGACCCGCCCGACGGTGGGCCCCACCTCGCGCCAGCGGTAGTTCTGCCCCTGCGCCTCCTTCTGGTCGCCCCGGGACCTGGCCTGGCCGAAGGCCGCCGCGGCGGCCACCCGCTGGGCCTCGGCGATGGTGCCGCGGGGGAACGCCTGCGCGTCGTACAGCTGGGCGGCCGGCCCGTCGCTGGGCCGGCGGTCCCCCTCCCCGCTGCCCAGCTTCTCGCGGACCGCGGCCAGCGGAACGGCCCGCCGGTTGAGCGCGGGGTTGTCCCGCAGGAACGCCCCGAGGGTGCCCTCACCGCCCGCGGCGACCACAGCCCCGCCTGGGGACCCACCCTGGCCCGCGCCGGTGGTCGGGGCGCTGAGGGCCGCGGCGGCCAGGGCGGCGGTGGCGAGGGCGGTGGCGGCGACGGTGCGGCGGCGACGGGACCAGGACATGAGACCCCCCTTTGGGACATGCCACCCGCCGCGGGAACTTCGGCGGCGCTCCGGACGTTATGGTTTGTCCGCCTCGCCCGGCTAGATCACCGGCGAACTCATGACGGAACCTTGACGGAGTCTTGACTCACGTCCGGAGGGTCACCTCGTCGGCGCCCCCGTAGCGCCGGTCCCGCCGGGCGTAGGTCTCCACGGCGAGCCACAGGTGCCGCCGGTCCACGTCGGGCCAGAGGGTGTCGAGGAACACCAGCTCGGCGTACGCCGACTGCCACAGCAGGAAGTTGGAGATGCGCTGCTCCCCCGACGAGCGCACGAACAGGTCCACGTCGGGCAGCCCGGGCTCGTCGAGGAACCGGGCGACGGTGCGCTCGTCCACCCGGTCCGGGTCCAGCCGCCCCTCGACGGCGGCCCGGGCGATCCGCGCCGCGGCGTCGGCGATCTCCGCCCGCCCCCCGTAGTTCACGCAGAACTGCAGGGTCAGCGCGTCGTTCCCCGCCGTCAGCGCCTCGGCGTCCTCCAGCTCCCGGATGACGCTGCGCCACAGCCGGCCCCGCCGGCCGGCCCACCGCACCCGCACCCCCATGGCGTGCAGCTCGTCGCGCCGGCGGCGGATGACGTCCCGGTTGAACCCCATGAGGAAGCGCACCTCCTCCGCCGAACGCCGCCAGTTCTCGGTGGAGAAGGCGTACGCCGACAGGGTGGGGATGCCCAGCTCGAGGGCGCCCTTGATGACGTCGAGCAGGGCCCCCTCCCCCGCCTCGTGGCCCTTCGTCCGGGGCAGCCCCCGGGCTCGGGCCCACCGGCCGTTGCCGTCCATGACCAGCGCGACGTGGCGGGGCAGCAGGTCGGCCGGGATGGCCGGCGGGCGGGCCCCGGACGGGTGCGGGTCCGGCGGCCGGTAGGCGCGGCGCGGCCCGGTGCCCCTCACGCCCGTTCCACCAACGGCAGCGACCGCAGCCCCCGCTCCAGGTGCCACTGCAGGTACGCGGCCACCAGCCCGCTGGCCTCCCGGCGGTGCCGCCGCTCGCTGGCGTCCGCGGACACCCAGTCGCCGGTGAGCAGCGCGGCACACAGCGCGGTGGTCTCCGCCGCCGGGGAGGCGGCCACCGGCGGGCGGCAGTCCGCGCAGGTGGCCCCGCCGTGGGCGACCGAGAAGAACGGCTGCGGCCCCGGCCGGCCGCACCGGGCGCAGGCGTCGAAGCTGGCGGCGTACCCGGCCACCGCCAGGGACCGCAGCAGGAAGGCGTCCAGCACCAGGCCCGGGTCGTGGCCGCCGGCAGCCAGGGTGCGCAGCCCCCCCACCAGGAGGAGGAACTGCTGGGTGGCCGGCTCCCGCTCCTCGACGGTGAGCCGCTCGGCGGTCTCCAGCATCGCGGTGCCCGCGGTGTAGCGGGCGTAGTCGACCACCAGGCGCTCGCCGTACGCCGCCAGCGTCTCCACCTGGGTGACGATGTCCAGCGACCGGCCGGCGTACAGCTGCACGTCGACGAACGAGAACGGCTCCACCCGGGCGCCGAACCGGCTCGTCGTCCGGCGCACCCCCTTGGCCACCGCGCGCACCCGGCCGTGGGCCCGGGTGAGCAGGGTGACGATCCGGTCGGCCTCCCCCAGCTTCTGGGTGCGCAGGACGACGCCTTCGTCCCGGTAGAGGCTCACCCCCTCATCGTGCCGCACCGGCCCGGTTCACCGCGGACACCACGGCCTTCAGCGAGGCGGTGACGATGTTCGCGTCGATGCCGACGCCCCACAGCACCCGCTCCCCCACCGCGCACTCGACGTACGCCGCGGCCCGGGCGTCCCCGCCGGAGGACATGGCGTGCTCGTGGTAGTCGAGGACCCGAACCGGTACGCCGATGCCCTCCAGGGCGTCGACGAAGGCCGCGATCGGCCCGTTGCCGGTGCCCTGCAGCTCCCGGGCCTGCCCGTCGACCCGGACCTCCACGGCCAGCACGTCGCGCTCGTCGACGGCGGCGGAGGTGTGGTGGGACAGCAGCGCCAGCGGCTCGGTGCGCCCCAGGTACTCCCCGGCGAAGCATGCCCACATCTCCTCGGGGCTGACCTCGCCGCCCTCGCCGTCGGCCCGCGCCTGGATCACCTGGCTGAACTCGATCTGCAGCCGCCGCGGCAGGTCCAGGGCGTGCTCGGACTTCATGATGTAGGCGACGCCGCCCTTGCCGGACTGGCTGTTGACCCGGATCACCGCCTCGTAGCTGCGGCCCACGTCCTTCGGGTCGATCGGCAGGTACGGCACCGCCCACGGGTGCTCGGCGACGGGGACGCCCGCGGCCGCCGCGTCCCGCTCCAGCGCCTCGAACCCCTTCTTGATGGCGTCCTGGTGCGACCCGCTGAAGGCCGTGTAGACCAGGTCGCCCCCGTACGGGTGCCGCTCCGGGACGGGCAGCTGGTTGCAGTACTCCACGGTGCGCCGGATCTCGTCGATGTCGCTGAAGTCGATCATCGGGTCGATGCCCTGCGAGAACAGGTTCAGCCCCAGCGTCACCAGGCAGACGTTGCCGGTGCGCTCCCCGTTGCCGAACAGCGTCCCCTCGATGCGGTCCGCCCCGGCCAGGTAGCCCAGCTCGGCGGCGGCCACGGCGGTGCCCCGGTCGTTGTGCGGGTGCAGGGACAGCACAACGCTGTCCCGGAAGGCCAGGTTCCGGTGCATCCACTCGATCTGGTCGGCGTACACGTTCGGCGTGGCCATCTCCACCGTCGCCGGCAGGTTGACGATGACCGGTCGGTCGGGGGTCGGCTGCCACACCTCGTTGACTGCGTTGCAGACCTCGACGGCGTACTCGAGCTCGGTGCCGGTGAAGGACTCCGGGGAGTACTGGAACCGGACGTCGGTGTCCCCCATGGTCTCGGCCAGCTTCTGGCAGAGGCGCGCTCCTTGGACGGCGATGTCGGTGATGCCGTCCCGGTCGAGGCCGAAGACGACCCGACGCTGCAGCGTCGACGTGGAGTTGTACAGGTGGACGATGGCCCGGCGCGCGCCGCGGACCGCCTCGAAGGTCCGCTCGATGAGCGCGTCTCGGGCCTGGGTCAGCACCTGGATGGTGACGTCGTCGGGGACGAGGTCCTCTTCGACGAGCTGGCGGACGAAGTCGAAGTCGGTCTGGCTCGCCGATGGGAAGCCGACCTCGATCTCCTGGTAGCCCATGCGGACCAGCAGGTCGAACATGCGGCGCTTGCGCGCCGGGGACATCGGGTCGATGAGCGCCTGGTTGCCGTCGCGCAGGTCGACGCTGCACCACAGCGGCGCGGCGGTGGCCACCTTCCCCGGCCAGGTGCGGTCGGGCAGCGGCACCGGCGGAAAGGCGGGGTAACGGTGGGTCGGCATGCCGCTGGGACGTTGGACGGCGGCGGGGCGGGGACGTACGTGCTCGGTCACGGTGGGGGCTCCCTCGGGGTCGGATGGGTGGCACGGCCGACCGGCACGCAGCGACTCCGCGACGAGGGAGCCGGCCTCCTAGAGGCCCTCGCCGCGGCGACTAAGGAGCAGCCCGCGCGCAGACATCCCGTCGATGGTAGCAGCCCAGGGTCCCGGGTGGCCGCGGGAAAACGGCTTGCCCGGCCCGGCTGGGCCGGCTAGACACCCGGGGTGCACATCGAACGGGTGGACCCCGAGGACCTGACCGGCCGGGCCGTCCGCGGCTGGTACGACGTTCGGCGGGCCGCCCGGGCCGCCGACGACCCCCACCCGCCCCCGATGTCCTGGCAGGAGCACGTCGGATCGCTGCGCTACGGCTGGGACGGGGACCGCCCCGAGCACTGGGTGGCCGTCGACCCGGACCGCGGGGTGGTCGCCGGCTACCAGTTGGAGCTGCCGCGGTGGGACAACCGGCACCTTGCCGAAGCCGAGGTGGTGGTCCACCCGGCTCGGCGACGCGCCGGGCTGGGCCGGGCGCTGCTGGCCCACCTGGTGGCCCGGGCGCGCGCGGCCGGGCGGCGCACCCTCGTCGGCCAGGTTCGTACCGGGTCGCCGGGGGCCGGCTTCGCCGCGGCGGCGGGCGCCCGGGTCGTGCTGACCGACGTACGCCGGGTGCTCGACGTCACCGCCCTGGCCCCGGCCGCCCTGACCGCCCGGCGGGCCGAGGCGGAGGCGGCGTCGGCGGCGTACCGGCTGCTGCGCTGGGCCGGACCCACCCCCGCCGAGCACCTGGCCGGGGTGACCGCGCTGCTCACCGCGATGAACGACGCCCCCGTCGGGGAGCTGGACTGGGAGCCGGAGGTGTGGAGCGCCGAACGGATCCGCGCCTACGAGGCGGCCGCGGCCGGCCGCGGCGACCGCCCCTACACGGTGGTGGCCCGGCACCAGCCGACCGGGGAGCTGGCCGCGCTGACCGCCGTGTACGTGCGCGGCGGCCATCCGCAGTGGTCGGGGCAGGGCGACACCGTCGTACTGGCCGCCCACCGGGGGCACCGGCTCGGCCTGCGCGTCAAGCTGGCCATGCTGCCGTGGCTGGTGGCCGCCGAGCCGGCGGTGCGCCAGCTGGTCACCTGGAACGCGGCCAGCAACCGCCACATGATCGCGGTGAACGAGGCGCTGGGCTACCGGGTGCTCGACAGCTGGCAGGACTGGCAGCTCGACCTGACGCCCCCCCAGGTTCCGGTACCGGCGGCCCGCCCGGCATGACCGGGGCGGTCGCGTGGCGTTGACCTGCAGGAGTGATGACTGCATCATGCAGTCATGACCGTGGTGACGATCCGCAACGTACCCGACCAGGTGAGGGACGCCCTGGCTCGGGAGGCGCGGGAGCGTGGACAGTCGCTGCAGGCCTTCCTCCTCGCCCTGCTCCGTCGGCAGGCGGAGTTCCACCGCAACCGTGAGCTCCTCGCCGAGATCGAAGGGGATCTCGACCGGGGTGGTGGGGCCGCGGTGGACGCCCCCGACGCCGCCGAGCTGCTGAACCAGGCCCGGGGGGACCGCGGCAGCCGCAGGCGCTCGCGACGCCGCCCCGGTGCCGCGTGATCGTCGTCGACGCCTCGGTCCTGGCGAGCATGCTGGCGTACGCCGACGAGCGGGGGCGCACGGCACGTGCCGCGTTAGCGCGGGACACCGAGTGGGCCGCGCCCGAACACTGGAAGGCAGAGGTGTTCTCTGTCCTGCGAGGTCTCGTGCTCGGGCACAAGATCGCTGAGGACGAGGCCCTGCGGGCGGTCGAGCGGCTCCCGCGGCTCGCCGTCGACCATGTTTCCCTCGACCTGCTGCTCGCGCGCATGTGGGAGATGCGCGCCGACGTTGGCGCCTACGACGCACCGTACGTCGCGCTGGCTCAGGCGCGCGGGCTCACCCTGGTGACGTCCGACGGCCGGCTGGCCCGCGCCGCCACGGGCTACTGTCGGGTCGAGCTCGTCGGAGGCTAGAAGCCGAGGCGGCGCAGCTGGCGGGGGTCACGCTGCCAGTCCTTGGCCACCGTCACGTGCAGGTCAAGGAAGACCGGGGTGCCCAGCAGCGCCTCGATCTGCCGCCGGGCGGCGGTACCTACCGCCCGCAGCCGGCTCCCGCCGGACCCGATGACGATCGCCTTCTGGCTGGGCCGCTCCACGTACAGGGTCACCCGCACGTCCAGCAGCGGGCGGTCCGCCGGGCGGTCCGCGCGGGGCACCATCTCCTCCACCGTGGCGGCGAGGGAGTGCGGCAGCTCGTCGCGCACCCCCTCGAGGGCGGCCTCCCGCACCAGCTCGGCCACCAGCACCTCCTCGGGGGCGTCGGTCAGCTCCCCCGCCGGGTACAGCGGCGGCCCCTCCGGAAGCCGGGCGACCAGCAGGTCCGCCAGCAGCCCCACCTGGTGGTCCTGGACCGCCGACACGGGAACGACCTCGGCCCAGTCGCCGAGACCGGCCACCGCGACCAGCTGGGCGGCCAGCGCCGACCGGTCGACGAGGTCGGACTTGGTCACCACGGCGACCACCGGGGTGGACAGCCGGGCCACCTCCGCGGCGATCAGCCGGTCGCCCGGCCCTACCCGCTCGTCGGCGGGCACGCAGAGGGCGATCACGTCGACCTCCGTCCAGGTCGTCCGCACCAGGTCGTTGAGCCGCTCCCCGAGCAGGGTGCGGGGCCGGTGCAGCCCCGGCGTGTCGACGACGACCAGCTGGCCGTCCGGCCGGTGCACCACCCCGCGCACGGTGTGCCGGGTGGTCTGCGGCCGGGTCGAGGTGATCGCCACCTTGTGGCCGACCAGGGCGTTGACCAGGGTCGACTTGCCGGCGTTCGGCCGGCCGACCAGGCAGGCGAAGCCGGACCGGAAGCCGGTCACCCGGCGTCGCCAGGGCCAGCGGCGACGTCCGGGGCCGCGACGTCCGGGGCCGCGACGTCCGGGGCGGCCCGGGTCGCCCGCAGGACCCCGTCCGGCCCGGCGACCAGCACCGGCGTACCCGCCCCGCCCAGGTCGGCGACCGCGGCCAGGTCCTCCCCGCTCGGCTCCCCCTCGCCCACCAGGGCGGCCGCCTCCAGGCCGGAGGCGCCGCTGGAGACGGCCATCGCCACCGCCAGCTGCACCGCGGACACGGTGAACGAGGGCAGCGCCACACCCACCGCGGCGTAGGTGCGCCCGTCGGTGTCGCGCACCGCGGCCCCCTGCTCGGCCCCGGCACGGGCCCGCGCCGCCCGGGCCAGGGTCACGATCTTCGCGTCCTCGTCGGGCAGCTCAGGCATCGGCGTGCTCTGCCGGCTCGGCCGGCTCCCGGTCGGCGCCGGCCCCGTCGACGCGGCGGACCAGCACGGTGGCCACCCGGTTCCGCCGACCCTCCACGGTCTCCGCGACCAGGGACAGGCCGGCCACCGACACCTGGGAGCCGGCGATGGGCACCCGGCCTAGTCGCTTGGCCAGCAGTCCGCCGACGGTCTCCACGTCCTCGTCCTCCAGCGCCACGCCGGTGAGCTCGGCCAGCTCCTCGACGGGCAGCCGAGCGGTGACCCGCAGCGCACCGTCGGCCAGCTCCTCGACGGCCGGCTGCTCCACGTCGTACTCGTCGGCGATCTCACCGACGATCTCCTCCAGCAGGTCCTCGATGGTGACCAGCCCGGCGGTGCCGCCGTACTCGTCCACCACCACGGCGGCGTGGGTCTGGGACAGCTGCATCTCCCGCAGCAGCTCGTCGACCGGCTTGGAGTCAGGAACGTACGTCGCCGGGCGCATCACCGACTCGACCCGCTCCGCGGTCTCCGCGTCGTGGTACTCGAAGGTGCGCCGGACGACGTCCTTGAGGTAGGCGATGCCGACCACGTCGTCGAGGTTCTCGCCGACCACCGGGATGCGGGAGAAGCCGCTGCGCAGGAACAGGGACATGGCCTGGCGCAGCGTCTTGTACCGCTCGATGTAGACCATGTCGGTGCGCGGCACCATGACCTCGCGGACGATCGTGTCGCCCAGCTCGAACACCGAGTGGATCATCTTGCGCTCGCCGGCCTCGATGAGCCGGCGCTCCTCGGCCAGGTCCACCAGGTCGCGCAGCTCCGCCTCGGTGCTGAACGGCCCCTCCCGGAAGCCCCGGCCGGGGGTGAGCGCGTTGCCGAGCAGGATGAGCAGCTTGGTCAGCGGGCCCAGGAGCCGGGCCAGCGCGGCGGCGACCGGGGCGGCGGCCAGCCCGACCCGGTCGGCGTGCTGGCGGCCCAGGGTCCGCGGGGCCACGCCGACCGCGATGTAGGAGACGACCACCATCACCAGGCTGACCACCACGACGACCTGCCAGCGAGTGGCCAGCAGGTCCACCGCCACCACCGCCACCACCACCACCGCGGCCAGCTCGCAGAGCACCCGGAGGAACAGCAGGACGTTGAGGTAGCGGGACGCGTCGGCGACGATCTGTGCCAAGTGCCGCGCCCCCCGGCGGCCCTCCCGAACCAGCTCCTCGACCCGCACCCGGGAGACCCGGGACAGCGCCGCCTCGGCCCCGGCGAAGCCCCCGGCCAGCAGCACCAGCGCGGCCGCCCCCACCAGGGACCAGGCGTCGGGCGCGCTCATCGCCGGCCCCCGGCGCGCCGGGCCAGCTGCCAGGCGGCGAGCAGCTCGGCCTGCAACCCGAACATCTGCGCGTGCTCCTCGGGGTCGCCGTGGTCGTAGCCCAGCAGGTGCAGGATCCCGTGGGTGCACAGCAGGTCCAGCTCGTCCTGGACGCTGTGCCCCGCCTCCCGGGCTTGGGCGCGGGCCACCTGCGGGCAGAGGACGACGTCGCCGAGCAGCCCCGGCTCGGTCTCCTCGTCGTCCTCGCCCCCGGGCCGCAGCTCGTCCATCGGGAAGGCGAGGACGTCGGTGGGCCCAGGTTCGTCCATCCACTGCTCGTGCAGGTGCGCCATGGTGCCCTCGTCGACGAGTACGACGGACAGCTCGGCCAGCGGGTGCACGCGCAGCGCATCGAGCACGTGTCGCCCCAGCGCGGCCAGCCGCCCCTCGTCGACGGCGAACCCGGACTCGTTGTTGACCTCGACGGACACCGCTCCCCCGCTCCCCCGCTCAGCCGCTCAGCCGCGGGCGTCGCGGGCCCGCGCCGGCCGGGGGGCCCGCGGCGCCGGCTCGCTGCCGTTGGCGGCGTCGTACCGGGAGTAGGCGTCCACGATCTGCCCGACCAGCTTGTGCCGGACCACGTCGTGGCTGGTCAACCGGCAGAACGTGACGTCCTCCAGCCCGGCGAGGATGCCCTGCACCACCTTCAGCCCGCTGTGCGTCCCGGTGGGCAGGTCGATCTGGGTGACGTCCCCGGTGACGACCATCCGGGAGCCGAACCCGAGCCGGGTGAGGAACATCTTCATCTGCTCCGGCGAGGTGTTCTGCGCCTCGTCGAGGATGATGAACGCGTCGTTGAGGGTGCGCCCGCGCATGTAGGCGAGGGGGGCCACCTCGATGGTCCCCGCCGTCATGAGCCGGGGGATGGACTCGGGGTCCACCATGTCGTGCAGGGCGTCGTACAGGGGCCGCAGGTAGGGGTCGATCTTCTCCGACAGCGTGCCCGGCAGGAACCCGAGCCGCTCCCCGGCCTCCACGGCGGGGCGGGTGAGGATGATCCGGGTGACCTGCTTGGCCTGCAGCGCCTGCACCGCCTTGGCCACCGCGAGGTAGGTCTTGCCGGTGCCGGCCGGCCCGATGGCGAACACGATGGTGTGCCGGTCGATGGCGTCGACGTAGCGCTTCTGGTTCAGCGTCTTCGGGCGGATCGTGCGGCCCCGGGTGGACAGCACGTTGAGGGTGAGCACGTCGGCCGGCCGCTCGGCCTCCTCCGCACGCAGCATCGCCGCGGCCCGCTCGACCGACTCGGTGGACAGCCCGTGCCCCGTGCGCAGGATCGCCACCAGCTCGTCGAAGAGGCGCTCGACGAGGGCGACCTCGCCCGGCTCACCGGTCACCGTGATCTCGTTGCCGCGGACGTGGATGTCGGTGCGGAAGGCCCGTTCCACCGCCCGCAGGAACTCGTCCCCGGTGCCGAGCAGGCCGACCATCGACAGGCTCGTGGGGACGACGATCTTGTGCTGGATGGCTGTGGTCTCGGCCATGGGTCGGCCTGTGCGGCCTGTTCGCGCCTGCCCTCCGGTCTCGGGGATGCGACCAGGCTCCCATGGTAGCGGCCCGCGCCGCCGCCCCCGGGGGTTCCCACTCCGGTCAGCCGGGGGGCCAGCCGAGGAAGCGGCCGCCGAGGACGTGGGCGTGGACGTGGAACACGGTCTGCCCCACGGACGATCCGGTGTTGAAGACCAGGCGGTACCCGTTCAGGCCCTCGTCGGCGGCGACCGCCGCGCTTTCCCCGACGATCTCGGCCAGCGTGTCCGGGTCGGCCGCGGCCAGGGCGGCCACGTCCGGCACGTGCCCCCGGGGGATCACCAGCACGTGCGTGGGAGCCTGCGGGTTGATGTCCCGGAAGGTCACCGTCCGGGGGCTCTCCCGGACGATCGTCGCCGGCACCTCGCCGCTGACGATCTTGCAGAACAGGCAGTCCTCGGCCATCCGGTCTCCCGACGTC
>JBMOMH010000048.1:0-14730 GCA_049323135.1 Actinomycetota bacterium | reverse complement strand
CGGTGTCAGGCGACGAAGTCGTCATCCTCGCCCCTCCGGATGACGATCTGCCCGGCCTCCTCCAGCGTCCGGATGGCCTGGACGATCTTGACCTGGGCCTCCTCCACCGTGCGCAGCCGCACCGGGCCGAGCAGCTCGATCTCCTCGGCGAGGTTCTCCGCGGCCCGCTCAGAGAGGTTGCGCATGACCTTGTCGCGCACGTCCTCCCGGACGCCCTTGAGCGCGGTGGCCAGGTCGGCGGTCTCCACCTGGCGCAGCACCAGCTGCACCGCCCGGTCGTCGAGAGTGACGATGTCCTCGAACATGAACATCCGGCTGCGGACCTCCTCGGCCAGCGCCGGGTCCTTGCCCTCCAGGCCCTCCAGGATGAGCCGCTCAGTCGCCCGGTCCGCCCGGTTGATGATCTCGACGAGGGGCTGCAGCCCGCCCACGGCGGACAGCTCGGCCGGGGCGAGCACCGAGGACAGCTTGCGCTCGAGCATCGTCTCGACCTGCTTGATGATGTCGGGGCTGGTGCGGTCCATGACCGCGATCCGGTGCGCCACGTCGGCCTGCAGCGCGGGGTCCAGCCCGGAGAGGGTCGTCGAGGCCTTCTCCGCGGTCATGTGCGCGAGGACCAGCGCGATGGTCTGCGGGTGCTCGTCCTGCAGGAAGGAGAGCACCTGGCGGGGGTCGGCCCGGTGCAGGAACTGGAACGGCATCTCCATGATCGCCGCGGAGAGCCGGGCCATGATCTCGCTGGCCCGGGCGTCCCCGAGGGACGCCTCCAGCACCTCCTGGGCGAAGGCGAACCCGCCCTGGGCGACGTACCGGCGGGCGACGAGCATCGAGTGGAACTCGCTGAGCACCGCCTCGGCGGTCTGCGGGTCCACCGTCTGCAGCCGCACGATCTCCGCGGTGAGCTCCTCCACCTCCGCGTCCCGCAGCTGGGAGAGGATCCGTGCCGAGCTCTCCCGCCCCATCTGGACGAGCAGGACGGCGGCCTTGCGCAGCCCCGTGATCTCGGCCATCGGCTAGGCCCTCCGGTCGGCGAGCCAGCCGCGCAGCAGCTGGGCCACCTCGTCGGGCTGGCGTTCCACCAGCTGGCCGATCTCGTCGCGGACCGCCCGGGTGCGTTCGGCCGGCCCGGGCCCGGCCCCACCCTCCAGGGCCGGTACGCCGCCCCCGCCCCCCTCCACGGCCCGGGCGGCGTTCGCCGACTCCAGCAGCCGGGCCACCTCCTCGACCCGCAGCTCGGCCGCGGACTCCGCCGCCCCCCGCCGGCGGCGCGCGGACAGCCACGCCACCAGCAGGATCAGCACGGTGACCAGCACCAGGCCGCCTGTCTTCGCCAGCCCTAACAGGTTGGCCCGGGAAGCGTCCTGGGCGGCCTTGGCCAGGTCGGCCTTGGCCGCCTCGGCCGCGGCGGTGCTGAACGGCATCCGGGACACCTCGACCGTGTCGCCGCGGGTCGGGTCGGCGCCGACTGCGCTGGACACCAGGGCGCTGACGTCGGTGGGCTGCACCGCGCCGGCGGTGGTCGCGTCGAGCAGGACGGCGACGTTGAGTCGCCGGACCGCGCCGGGTGCGGACTTGCGGACCTCGGTGACCTTGCCCACCGCGTTGTTGCGGGTGGCCGTGTCCTTCTTGTACTGGTTGGCGGCGCTGCTGGTCGGGTTGGGTACGGCGATGTTGTCCGGGCCGAGGACCCCGCCAACCGGCGTACCGCCCCCCACGTAGGTCTCCGTGGTCGTCGTGTCGGCCAGCGGCAGCACCCCCTTGTCCGGCGGCAGGAAGCGCTCGGTGGTGGTGCTGGTCTGGTCGAAGTCGAGGGCGGCGGTGACCCGGACCACGGCGTGCCCGGGGCCGACGACCCGGTCGAGCATGTCCTGCAGCGACACCGCCATGCGGTCCTCGAAGGCCTGCGTCTGCTGCGCCCGAGTGTCCCCGGCGGCCGCCAGCGCACCGTTCCCGCCCGCGGTGGACAGCACCTTCCCGCTGGCGTCGGCGACGGTCACCTGGTCCGGGCTCATCCCCACCACGCTGGATGCGACCAGGTTGACCACCGCCTGCACCTGCCCGCCGGTGAGGGTCCTGCCCGGCGCGGTCTGCACCAGCACCGACGCGGTCGGCTTCTGCTCGGTGGTGGCGAACACGTCGCGCTGCGGGATGGCCAGGTGCACCACGGCGGACCGCACACCGTCGAGGGCTGCGATGGTCTTGGTGAGCTCGCCCTCCAGCGCCCGCTGGTAGTCCACCCGCTGCCGGAAGTCGGAAGTGGTGATGCCCTGCTTGTCCAGCAGCGAGTAGCCCGTGGTGTTGCCGGCCGGCAGGCCCTGGCCGCTCATCTGCAGCCGCAGCGCGTACACCTTGTCCCGCGGGACGAGGATCGTCGCCCCGCCGTCGGCCAGCTGGTAGGGCGTTTTGGCGGTGGTGAGCTTGTCGACGATGGCGCTGGCGTCGGCGGCGGCGAGGTTGCTGAACAGCGGCGCGTACGCCGGGCGCGCGGCCCACTGCGTGAACAGCACCGCGCCCAGGACCAGCGCGGCGACGCCCAGCAGGGTCACCGCCTTCTGACCGGCGGTGAACCCGCCGAAGGTCCGCGAGCCGCGGCTGACGGCCCCGGTGAGTCGGTCGCGCATCAGGCCGGCATCCTCATGATCTCGTTGAACGCCTCGACCGCCTTGTTGCGGACGGCGACGGTCAGCTGGGTGGCCAGGGACGCCTCGGTGCTGGCGATGGTGTAGTCGTGGACGTCGCGCAGGTCACCGGTGGCGGCCTGCACGGCGAGGGTGTCCGCGCGGGTCTGCAGCTGCTGCAGCGACTGCAGGCTGCCGGCCAGCTGGGCGCCGAAGCTCCCCGCGCCGCCGGCTGCGGCGCCGCTGGTCACCCCGGCGACGCCGGTGACGGGGGCGCTCGCGGCGAGGGGGGCGGCCGGCAGCACGGGGGCGACCGGCCCGAGGGGTGGAACGCTCATGCGGACCTCCCGAGTCCGATGGCGGCCTGGTAGGCGTCGCGGGCCCGGGTGACCACGGCGAGGTTGGCCTGGTAGCCCCGCTGCGCCATGATCAGCTGGGTCATCTGGCTGGCCAGGTCGATGTCGGGGAGACGGACCATCCCCTGCGCGTCGGCCAGCGGGTGCTGCGGGTCGTAGACGAGCCGGCCGGCGGGGTCGCCGAGCGCGATGCCCCCGACGACGACGCCCCCCGTGCCGGCGCCGTAGTCGACGGCTCGGGCGACGACGTACCGGGCCCGGAACGCCTCCCCGCTGGTGGGCCGCACCGTGTTGACGTTGGCGATGTTGTCCGACACCGCGTCGAGCCACTTGCGGTACACGGTGACCCCGCTGCCCGCGATGCCGATCGCGTCGAAGAGCGCCATCAGACAGTGCCCCGCACGGCGGCCCGGAGCAGGCCGAACCGGTCGTCGACGGCCCGCAGCATCAGCTGGTAGCGCAGGTTGCTGTCGATGCCGAGCAGCGTCTCCTGGTCGAGGTTGACGTTGTTGCCGTCCAACCGGGTCGGCTCCAGGGAGCGGGCCACGGCCGGGGTCACGTCGGCGCTGCCGCGGGTGGCCAGCGCCTGGCGCAGTGCGCTCTCGAAGTCGACGCGCCCGGCGAGGAAGCCGGGGGTCTGGATGTTGGCGATGTTGTCGGCACCGACCCGCTGGCGCAGGGCCAGGCCGCGCAGGGCGCTGTGCAGCGCGACCGAGGTGACGTCGTCGTACACGACCGGCGCTCCCGTGGCAGCGGCGGAGCACGAGGCTCCGCGAGGGTCACGCCGGTCCGTGGCGAGGATGAGCCATCCGTGCTCGCCGACCTGTTCGGCGGGGTGGGGCGCCTCCTGAGCGGTTCGCCGCGGATCACCCGCTCGGCGCAGCGCCGTCCCACTCCACGGCGGCGGCGACGGTCGGGGCCAGGACCCGTAGCTCGGCGAGAACGTCGGCGGCGGCCGCGTCGGGCACCGCGGCCAGCGCCGCGGGCAGCGCCGCCCAGGCGCGAGGGTCGTCCCAGGCCTGCACGGCCACCGACAGCGCCACGACCCGGTCCCGGGCCGGCCGGGACGGGTCGCTGGCGATCTGCACCAGCGGGCAGGGCGCCGCGGGGGCGGCCGCGCGCAGTCGCGCAGACCACTCCAAGGCGCGCAGCACCGGCAGCCGGGCGGCCACCCGGCCGGCCGCGGCCAGCACCGCGAGGTCGGCGGGACGCCGCTGCCAGAACGCCTCCAGCAGGTCGTCGGCGTTGGCCGGGTCGGCACGCAGGGCGACCGCGACCACGTGCCGCCACAGGGGCGGCGGCACCGCCGCGGCCAGGTCGGCGGGGCCACGGCCGGCGGCCCGCAGCACGTCCAGGCAGGTGGTCAGGTCCCAGTCGAGCACCCCTGCGCGCAGGCCGGCGCACAGCAGGTCCGCGGCGGCCGAGGGCTCGCCCCGCGCCACGTACAGCCCAGCGGCGAAGGTGAGGGTCTCGGTGTGGCGGAACGCCCCGCCGTACGCGTCGGTGGCCTCCTCGGGCAGGCCGGCCCACAGCGCCAGGGCACCGCTGGTGTCGCCCCGGCCGGCCAGCAGCCGGGCCCGCAGAAAGTCCACCCGCGCCGGCAGCTCCCCCGCGGTCTGCAGCCGGTCCAGCCAGCGTTCGGCGTCCTCCCACCGGGCCGCCCCCAGGCAGGAGTGCACCAGGGGTGCGGCGAGGTGCCGGACGCTCAGCCCGACCAGCCCTGCGGCCAGCGCCTCCTCGGCGGTGTCCAGCGCCTCGGCGAGGTCCCCGACGGTGAGCCGGGCCCGCACCAGGTTGGCCAGCGCCAGCGCCCGGCCGGCGAAGCTGTCCGCGTCGGCGGCGGCCACCGCGGCCAGGGCCAGGTCGAGGTTGCGGCGGCCCTTGTCCCGGCCTTCCAGCCGCTCCAGGGTGTAGCCGTCGTGGTGCAGCACCAGCCCGGCGGCCGGTTCGGTGGGCGGGGGCCCGCCGAGCTCCCGGTCGACGACCTGCTCGTGCAGCCGGCCGGCCCAGCGGCACACTGGGCGGCGGAACAGCCGGCAGCCGACGGTGGTGCTGTGCAGCCCGAGGCCGAGGGGCTCGACGCTGTCGATGGTGACCAGCAGCCCGTCGGCGCGGGTGGTGGCCAGCTGGCGGCGCAGCGCCTCCGGGTCGGGGCAGGCGACGATCTCGTCGGCGTCGACGGACAGCACCCACTCCCCGCTGCTGTGCGCCAGGGCCCGGTTGCGGGCCGCCCCGAAGTGGTCGTCCCAGAAGCCCTGGACCACCCGGGCCCCCGCCTGCGCGGCCAGGGCCACGGTGGCGTCGGTCGAACCGGTGTCGTAGACGACGACCTCGTCGGCGACGGCCCGGGCGGCGGTGACCGCCGCGGCGATGCCGTCCGCCTCGTCCCGGGCGATGACCACGGCGGAGAGCAGGACCTGCGCCGGCTCGGGCAGCGGCCGCCGGTTGCGCCGCAGCAGGCAGCCGGGCCCGGCCAGGTGGTGCACGTAGGAGTCCCCGGCGACGACCCGGGCACCGGGCACGGCGTCGGCCGGATCGGTGGCCGGGGCGCCGGGCGGCCCGACCGGCGGGGGCACGTCGGCGCGGCGCAGCAGGACGGCCAGGCGGGACAGCTCGCCCACCTCGGTCAGCGTGCCGGCGGCCTCCTGTCGCAGCCGCTGGGCCACCCCCCGTACGGCGGCGCGCACGCTGCCCGCCGCCTCGGCGGCCCCGTCGACCTCCGGCAGCATCTGCGGGCCGGCGACCCGGTTGCTCCGCGGTCCGGCGGCGCCGACCGCGGGGTCGGCCAGGGCGCGCAGCAGGGGGTCGAGCCAGTGCGGGGCCACCAGCAGGTCGTCGTCGAGGAAGGCCACCAGGTCGTGCCGGGCGGCGACCAGCCCGGCCCGCCGGGCGGCGGCCAGGTCGGCGCCCGGCGGCGCGGGCACCCGGCGTACGCCGGCGGGCACGGCCCGGGCCGGGACGGCCAGGTGGCCGGGCACGACGCAGAGCAGCTCGTCCCCGGCGCGCAGCGTGGCGCGCACCGCGTCCAGGCAGGCGGTCGTCTGCGACCAGTGGCCCCCGGTCACGACGACGACGGTGGTGGCGACCATCTCAGCCCGCGGTGTCCACGAAGAGCGGTCGGCCCCCGTCGTCCCCGGTCTGCAGCCGCCGGGTCAGCGCGAGCTGGCGGCGGGCCCCGGCCAGCGCCAGGGTCAGCGCGGCGGCGGTGGCCAGCTGGCGGTCCAGCAGGGCCTGCGCGCGGGGGCGCAGCTCCCCGGGGATCGGGCCGAGCTGGGGCGGCTGCCAGCCGCCGGGCGTCAGCGGGCCGGCGGAGCCGTCGAGGTGCTGCCGGTCGGCCAGCAGCGCCTCCGCAGCGGCGACGTCGAGCTCCAGCTCGTCCAGGGCGGCGGTCCAGGCGCTGACCCAGTCGACCGCCGTGCCGGTCAGGGCGCCGGCCGCCGCGCCGGTCACGGCCGGCCTCCGCTGCCGAGCTCGCCCAGGGCCCGCCGCCACGCGTCGGCCAGGGGCTCGACCAGGTCGCGGCAGGCCAGCACCCGGGCGGCGTCGGCGGTCACGTTCGCGGCGACCAGCTCCCGCAGCAGGTAGGCGTAGACCGCGGCCAGCCCCGGCCCCCCCGACCAGCCGGCCACGTCGAGGCTGGCCCGCAGCTCCAGGAGCACCTCCTGGGCGTGCAGCAGGTGCGGGCCGGCCGGCATGGCGGGCGCCGGGTCCCGCAGCGCCTCGACGGCCCGGTCGAGGTCGAGCAACAGCCGGTCGTACAGCGCCACCAGCAGGCGGGCCGGGCTGGCGGTCGCCACCAGGTCCCCGACGTAGCGGTGGGCCGCCGAGCGGTCCCAGACGGCAGCGGTGCTCATCGGCGGGGTCTCCGTCCTTCGGCTAGCGGATCGGGGCGAGCCCGGCGATCTGCCCGGCCAGCCAGCTGGACTGGTCGCGCATCGTGCCGAGGGCGACCTCCAGGTCGGCGAACTGCCGGCGCAGCGCCACCTGCCGGTCGGCCAGCCGCACGTCCCAGGCGGCGATCTGGTCCCCCAGGTCCTTGATGGTCGCGTTGTGGCCGTTGATCGCCGAGGTGAGTGAGCCGGTGCTGGCGTCCGTGGCGCCGGTGGCCAGCGAGGCCAGTCGCTGGGCCAGGCCGGGGTTGTAGGCGAGCGTGCCGGCCGTGGCGCCGGCCAGCCCGGTGACGTCGGCCGGGGTGAGGGTGACCAGCAGGCCCAGCCCGCCGGCCGCACCGGACCCGGCAGGCATGGTCAGCACCTGGCCGCTGCCGGTGGCGGCGGTCCAGACGCCGCCCACGAGGACCGACCCGGCGACGTCGGTGCCGGCGGTGCTGGTCCACGCGGGGCCGGAGGTGGCGGTCACCGACACGGTCGCCCCGCTGCCGTACGCCGCCGTCTGCAGCGTCACCGAGCTGGTGCCCGCCGACGCGGACACGCCGAGGCCCGCCGAGGCCGACAGAGCACCCAGCCGCTGGGCGAGCACGCTCGCCGTCTCGGTGCCGTCGGTGGTGTACGTCGCGGTCTTGCCCGACGCGGTGATGGTGTACGTGATCCCGGCCGCGATGCCGGCGCTGGTGTTCAGCGTCGCGGTTCCCTGGGTGGCCGCCTGGGTGATGCGCACGTCGTAGCTGCCGGCCTGGGTGGCGTCGGTGGCGGCGACGAAGGACACGGTGCCGGTCAGCGGCTTGGCCGCGGTGAACGTGCCGGACCTGGACAGCAGGTTCTGCGTGGTGGCCGGGTTGGCGGCGTACGCGTCGAGGAACTTCTGCCGGTCGAAGGTGATCGAGCCGTTGCGGGTGAGCTGGATCCCGACGGTGGCCAGAGAGGACCCACCCACCGCGGAGCTGACCGCCTGCAGCACCTGGGAGGTCAGGGAGCGCACCGTAGAGTCCCCGAGCAGCGGCCCGCCGCGGCGGGTGGTCGCGTCGTACGTGCTGTTCCCTGAGATCGCGCCGAGCGCGGCGTTGGCCGCGTCGACCAGGCCCTGCACCTTGTCGGCCAGTCCCGCCGAGTCCGCCGTCAGGGTGATCGTGGCGCCCGTGGTCTTGGCGCTCACCGTGAAGGTGAGGCCGGGCAGGACGTCGGTGAGGGTGTTGGTGGCCGAGCTGACCGGGTAGGCGCCGGGACCGGTGCCGACCGTGATGGAGGCGTCGCTGGGGGCGGTGGCCTGGCTCAGGCTCAGGCCGCTGACCGTGAAGGCCGAGGCGGCGCCCGTGGTGCCGGCGGTGAGCTGCAGCCGGTACTGGCCGGGGCTGACCTGCACGGCCGCCGCCTTCACCCCCGAGCCGGAGGCGTTGATGGCGGTGACCATGCCGGCGAGGGTGGTGTCGGAGGTGTTGACGCTGTAGGTCTTGCCGCCGGTGGTGATGGTGACCGGGCCGGTGGCGACCTGGGCGGTGGTCCCGGCGTACGTCGCGGTGGACACCTGGGTGTCCGCAGCGGCCAGCGCGGTGACGTCGAAGGTGAGCTGTCCCGCGGTGGCACTCGAGCCGGCGGTGGCAACCACGCTGCTGGTGCTGGAGGTCGCCTTGACCGCCGTCCACGCCGCGGTACCGGACAGGCCCTGAGCGGCCGTCTGCAGCGCGAGGAACTTGCTGTTGACCGACTGGTAGGCCGACAGGGTGGCCTGCTCGGTGCTCAGGCTGCCTTTGAGCAGGGTCTGCGGGGCCGCCTCGACCTGCAGGATCTGGGTGATCAGCTGGCTTGTGCTCAGCCCGCTGACCAGCCCGTCGACGCTAGTGAGCGGCGCCATCGCGTTCCCTCCTCGCCCGCTGCAGCAGCAGCAGGTTCTCCACCACCTGGACGACTTGTTCGGGGGGCAGCTGGCAGATCGGTTCCCCGGCGCGGCTGTCCACCACGGTGACCACCTGGGCGCCGCCGTCCCGCCGCTCCACCTCGACCCGGACCTTGCTGTCCGGCACCGGGTCCTCGCCTGGGGGGGCTACGGCGTCCCGCCGGACCCGGGGGTGGGCGGCTACGGCGACCTGGGCCGCCGACCGCCCGGCCGGCTCGATGCGCGCGACCTCCATGGCAACCTCCCGACGGCGAGGGGGCGACCGGGTCCCGGCCGCCCCCTCGCCTGCGTGTCGCGACTACCGCAGCAGCTGCAGGACCGACTGCGGGGCCTGGTTGGCCTGGGCGAGCATCGCCGTGCCCGCCTGGCTGAGGATCTGGGACCGGGTGAACCGGACCATCTCCGCAGCCACGTCGGTGTCCCGGATGCGGGACTCCGACGCCGAGAGGTTCTCGACCGCGACGTTGAGGTTGTTGATGGTGTGCTCGAACCGGTTCTGGTAGGCGCCCAGGGTGGCCCGAACCGTGGAGACCGCACCGATGGCGTTGTCCACCGACGTGATGGCCGCCTGCGCGCTGGCCGTGCTGCTCACCGCGACGCTGGTGCCCAGCTGCAGGCCGGCCGAGTCCAGGCCGGTGTAGCCGGAGCCCATGACCGAGGTGAGGGCGGTGCTGGTGAGGTTCACCGCGATCTGCTCGGCGGAGGTGTTGTTGGCACCCACCTGGAACGTGCCCGAGTAGCTGCCGTTGAGCACCTTCTGGTTGCCGAAGGCCGTGGTGTTGGCGATCCGGTCCAGCTCGGACTGCAGCTGGCCGAACTCGGTCTGGGCCGCCGCCTGCGCCTTCGCGTCCTGCGAGCCGCCGTTGGACGCCTGCACCGCCAGGTCGCGCATCCGCTGCAGGATCGCCTGCGTCTCGGTGAGCGCACCTTCTGCGGTCTGGACGACGCTGATGCCGTCCTGCGCGTTGCGCACCGCGACCTTCAGGCCGCCGATCTGGGCCCGCAGGCCCTCGCTGATCGACAGGCCGGCCGCGTCGTCGGCCGCCCGGTTGATGCGGAAGCCGCTGGAGAGCTTCTCCAGGGACTTCGCCATCTGCCCCTGCGTCACCGAGAGATTCCGGTACGCGTTCATGGCGGCGATGTTCTGGTTGATCTGCAGACCCATGTCGTCCTCCTTGGATCGGGTCCGGCCAGCCCATCCGTGGGCCGGTCCGGCGGTCTGATCGGCACCGGGGGCGGCGCCTTGAGGGATCGGTGCGAACTGCTGCTAGGCCGATCGGGCGACTCACCGGCCGGGTGGGTTGGTCAGGCTGTATGGACGTAGCCGGGCTCGGTCTCCACCACCGTCGACACCCGGGTGCGGAAGTCGCTGTGCGCGGCGACCGCCGCGTAGTAGGCCTCCCGGCGCCGGGTGGCGCAGCCGTCCGGGCGGGCCGCCGGCGCGACCAGCTCCGGGTCCAGGGACGCGTTCATCGCGTCCTTGAGCAGGACGAGGGCCTCCGCCCGCATCTGCGACACCCGGGACTCGGTCACCCCCAGCTCCGCGGCGATGACCGCCATCGGCTGCTCCTCGAAGAAGTAGCGCTCCACGACCCGGCGCAGCCGCTCCGGCAGCTCGGCGACCGCGTCGTGCAGGTAGCCCACCCGCTCGCGGTGCAGCAGCACCTCCTCCGGGCCGGCGGTCCGCTCCGGCAGCACCTCCTCGACGGCACTGTCGGCGAAGCCCTGCAGGCTGAGCACCACCGCCCGGGCCACGTCCTCCTCCACCGCGCCGACCTCGTCGACGGCGACGCCGAGGAACCCGGCGAGCTCCTCCGCGGTCGGCGTACGGCCCAGGGCGGCGGTCAGCTCCTCCTGCGCGGCGTCCAGCCGGCGGGCCCGGCTGCGCACCGAGCGGCTGGCCCAGTCCAGGCCCCGCAGCTCGTCGAGCAGGGCCCCTCGGATCCGGACGGCGGCGAACCGGACGAACGGCACCCCACGCCCGGCGTCGTACCCGAGGGCCGCCTGGGCCAGCGCGGCCAGCCCGGCGGAGGTCAGGTCGTCCCGGCTCACGTGGGCGGGCAACCGGCCGATGAGCTCGCGGACGAGGTGGCCCACCAGGGGCAGGTTCGCCCGGACGAGCTCCTCGACGGCACGGCTGGCCGGGGGGTCGGCGGCGGCGGTCTGACGGACGGTGATCTCGGTCACGCCGCGTGTCTCGGCCCGGAACCCGCCCCAGGTTCAGCGTCCCGGCAAGAAAGGGCCAAAAACCGCCAGGGCAGGCCATGCGGGAGCCCGGCGGTGACCGCCGTGGGACCACCGGGAGCGGCCCCGTGGGACTAGGCCGGGATGGCCCGGTCCGATTCGCCCGATCCCCTCAGCCCGCCCGGCGCCCGGCCGATGGGTGCACCGTTGACCGGCACGCTGTCGGAAGGGCGAGGGCACGATGGGTCTGGCCGAGGTGTCGAGCATCCTCTGGCGGGAACGGGAGCTGCTGGAGCTGCTGCTGTTCAAGCTCGAGGAGGAGCAGCTGGTCCTGGCCAGCGGACGCACCCGCTGGCTGGCCCACGCCGCCCGGGAGGTCGAGACCATCCTCGAGCAGGTACGGCGCACCGAGCTGCTGCGGGCGGTCGAGGTCGACGCGGTCGCCGCCGAGCTGGGCCTGCCCCCCTCACCGACCCTGGAGGAGCTCGCCGACGCCACCGACGAGCCGTGGCGGACCCTGCTGCGCGAGCACCGGGCGACCTTCCTCGCCGCCACCGCCGAGATCACCGCCCTCGCCGAGGCCAACCGGGACCTGCTCACCGCCGGCTACCGGGCCGCCCGGGAGACCCTGCTGTCCCTGTCCGACGGGGCGACGACGTACAGCCCGACCGGGGAGTCCGTCGCCGCCGGCCGCCGGCCCCGGCTGGTCGACCGGACCGTGTGATGGCCGGCAGTTTCGACGCGCTCGGCGTCGCGCTCAGCGGCCTGTACGCCCAGCGCCGCGGCCTGGACGTCACCGGGCAGAACGTGGCCAACGCGAACACCGACGGCTACAGCCGCCAGCGGGTGGTGCTCGAGGCCGTCGGCGCCCCCGCCACGCCGGCCATGCACGCGGTGTGGGACGGGGCCGGCGGCGGGGTGCGCACCGGCGAGCTGCAGCGGCTGCGGGACACGTTCCTGGAGGCCCGGGCGCAGACCGAGCACGGGCGGGCCGCGCAGCTGGAGACCCGGCAGGGCGTGCTCGCCCAGGTCGAGCAGCTGCTCGGCGAGCCCGGCGGCACCGGGCTCGCCTCGACGCTGTCGGACTTCTGGTCCGGCTGGTCCGACGTGGCCAACCGGCCCGGTGACCTCGCCGCCCGCAGCCAGCTGCTGCAGCGCGGCGGCACGCTGGCCGCCGGGCTGCGCCAGGCCTACCAGGGCCTGGCCGCGCAGTGGACCGCCCAGCGCGAGCAGCTCGGCGCCGTGGTCGCCGAGGTGAACACGGCCGCGACGAACATCGCCGAGCTGAACCAGGCCATCCTGCGGGCCCGCCAGGCGGGCCTGCCCGCCGGGGAGCTGCAGGACCGCCGCGACCTGCTGGTCATGGGGCTGGCCGACAAGGTCGGTGCGGCCGCCCGGCCGGGGGCCGACGGGGTGGTCGACGTGTACCTGGGCGGCAGCGCGCTGGTCCGGGGCGCCACCGCCGAGCAGCTGTCCCTCACCGGCGCCGCCGACCTGTCCGCGGCGGGCACGGACCCGGTGACCATCCGCTGGGCCCGTGACGCCACCCCGGCCCTGGTCGCCGCCGGCACCGCCGGTGGCGCCCTGGACGCGCTGAACGGCACCCTCCCGGCGTACGCCGGCCGGCTGGACGCGGTCGCCGCGGACCTGGCCGCCAAGGTCAACGCGCAGCACGCCGCTGGCTACGACCTGTCCGGTGTGCCGGGTGGCGCGTTCTTCACCGGCAGCACCGCGGCGACCCTCGCGGTGGCGCTCACCGACCCGGGCCGGGTCGCCGCGGCGGCCACCGCCGGCGGCACCCTGGACGGCGGGAACGCCGCGAAGCTGGCCGCCCTGGCCACCGACCCGGCCTCCCCCGACCGGGGCTACCGGCAGCTGGTGGTGGACCTCGGGGTGGACGCGCAGACCACCAACCGCCGGGTCGACATCCAGCGCGGCGTGGCCGCCCAGGTCGACGCGGCCCGGGAGGCGCAGTCGGGGGTGTCGCTGGACGAGGAGATGACCCGGATGCTGGCCTACCAGCGCGCCTACGAGGGGGCGTCCCGGGTGCTGACCTCGGTGGACCAGACCCTCGACACCCTGATCAACCGCACCGGCCTGGTCGGGAGGTGACCTGACGATGTCCGACCCCTTCCGGGTGACCCAGCGCGGGGCCAGCGAGCGGGCGCTGCAGGGGCTGCAGGGCAACCTGCGCCGCCTGGCGACGCTGCAGCAGCAGCTGTCCTCGGGCCGGCTGATCTCCCGGCCGTCCGACGACCCCGCGGGCACGGTGGCCGCGATGCAGCTGCGTTCGGAGGTCCGGGTCACCGAGCAGTACTCCCGCAACAGCCTGGACGGGCTGGGCTGGCTGGGCACCACGGACACCGCGCTGACCAGCTCCCTGGCCTCGCTGCGCCGGGTGCGCGACCTCACCGTGCAGGGCATGTCCACCGGGTCGGCCGACGCCAACGCCCGCGAAGCCATGGCGGTGGAGGTCGACAAGCTGCGCGAGGGCCTGCTGGCGCTGGCCAACACCACGTACCTGGGCCGGCCGGTGTTCGGGGGCACCACCGCCGGGCAGGCGGCGTACGACGCCACCGGGGCCTACGTGGGCGACGGGGGCCAGGTGAACCGGACCGTCGGCACCGGTGACCAGGTGCGGGTGGACACCGCCGGGGCGGCCGCGTACGGCTCCGGCCCGGGCAACCTGTTCGGGGTGCTGGGCAGCATCGCCGCGGATCTGCGGACCAACCCGGGCGCGCTGGGCGGGGACCTGGACCGGTTGGATGCCGCCATGTCCCGGATGCAGAACACGCTGTCCGACGTGGGGGCCCGCTACGGTCGGGTGGAACAGACCCAGCGGCTCGCCGACGACCGGGTGGTCACCCTGAAGGGCTCCCTGTCCCAGGTGGAGAACGTCGACCTGCCCAAGACCATCGTCGACCTCCAGCTGCAGCAGGTGGCCTACCAGGCGGCGCTCGGTGCGACGAGCAAGGTCCTGCAGCCGTCGCTGCTGGACTTCCTCCGTTGACCGCCCGGTTGACCGCCCGGTTGACCGCCCGGTTGACTGCCGGGCCGGCCGCTGGCCGCCAGAGGGGAGGACGGACGTGCCCACGGTGAGCGCCGAACCCGTGCCGGTGCTGGAGTTCCGCGCCGCGCTGCCCGGCTTCCCGGCGCACCGCCGCTTCACCCTGGTCCGGCTGGACGAGGTGGGGCTGCTCTACGCGCTGCGCAGCCTGGACGACCCGGAGCTGCGCTTCCTCGTCATGCCCCCGGCGGCGTGCTTCCCGGCGTACGCGCCGGAGATCGACGACGCCAGCGCGGCGCTCCTCGAGCTGGACCGGCCCGAGGACGCGCTGGTGCTGTGCGTCGTCACCCCCGGGGACCGGGTGGAGGACGCGACGGCGAACCTGCTGGCCCCGATCGTGGTCAACCAGCGCAACCAGGCGGCCGCCCAGGTGGTCCTCGGCGGGTCGGAGCACGCGATCCGCACGCCCCTGCGACCATCCTGAGGACCGGCCACCGTCCGGCCACCAGGGAAGGGGCGCTCGGGTGCTCGTGCTGACCCGCCGTACCGGCGAGAGCATCGTCATCGGCGACGACGTCGTCGTCACCGTGCTGGAGGTCCGCGGGGAGGTCGTCCGGCTGGGCGTCGACGCCCCCCGGCAGGTGACCGTCCACCGGGCCGAGGTCTACCGGGAGCTCACCGCCGCCAACCAGGCCGCCGCCTCGCCGTCCGAGGCGGCCGTGGCCGGCCTGTCCCGCCTGCTGCCCCGCACCCCCCCACCCCCCCACGGATGAAG
>JBMOMH010000047.1:0-14776 GCA_049323135.1 Actinomycetota bacterium | reverse complement strand
GAGCGCCGCCGGGCCGCCGCGGCCGACGACGCCGAGCTGGCCCGGCGGCGCCAGGCGCTGCGCGGGCACCCCTGCCACCGCTGCCCGGACCGGGAGGAGCACGCCCGCTGGGCCGAGCGCTGGTGGCGGCTGCGCCGGGACACCGACGCGCTGGCCCGACGGATCGAGCAGCGGACCAACACGGTGGCGCAGACCTTCGACCGGGTGGCGACGCTGCTGGAGCAGCTGGGCTACCTGCGCGGCGACCAGGCCACCCCCCGGGGGGAGCAGCTGGGCCGGCTCTACACCGAGCTGGACCTGCTCGCCGCCGAGTGCCTGCGCCACGGCGTGTGGGAGGGGCTGGGTCCCGCCGAGCTGGCCGCGTGCGTCTCCGCGCTGGTGTTCGAGCGTCGCCAGCCCGACGGGGCGGTGGCCCCCCGACTGCCGGCCGGCCCGACCCGGGAGGCGCTGGCCGCGACGGTCCGGCTGTGGGCGGGGCTGGAGGCCCGCGAGCGGGAGCTGGGGCTGGCCGTGCAGCGGGAGCCGGACCTGGGCTTCGCCTGGGCCGCCTACCGCTGGACGCAGGGGCACCGGCTGGACGCGGTGCTAGGGGACAGCGACCTGGCCGCCGGGGACTTCGTGCGCTGGACCCGCCAGCTGGTCGACCTGCTGGGCCAGATCGCCGACGCGGCCCCCGAGGACGGCACGGTCCGGCCGGCCGCGCAGGCCGCGGTCCAGGCCCTGCTCCGCGGGGTCGTCGCGCAGCCTGGCTGACCCCCGGGCGCAGCCGTCACCCGGCGCCCCGCTCGGCGGGGAGGACGGTGCGCAGCGCCGCCAGCACCCGGTTCAGCGGACCGTCCAGGCCCCACCGGTCGGCCAGGGCCACGAGCCCGGCCGGGTCCCGAGGCCCGGCGGGCAGGCGGTCGTCGTACGCCGGCAGCGGCACGTCGGTGGCCAGCCGCACCACCGGGACGGCGACCCGCAGGTAGTCCCGCGCCGCCGCCAGCCGGGGCCGCGCCGGGAGGGTCACCGCAGGGTCGTCCACCGCCTGCAGCACGGCGTCGAGGGACCCGAAGCGGGTGAGCAGCGCCGCCGCGGTGCGTTCCCCGACCCCGGGGACCCCGGGCAGCCCGTCGCTGGGATCCCCGCGGAGCACGGCCAGGTCGGCGTAGCGGCGGCCCGGGATGCCGTACCGGGCCGCGACCACCGCCTCGGTGACCACCTCCAGCCGGCCCACCCCCCGGGCCGTGTAGAGCACCCGGACGGCGCGGGCGTCGTCGACCAGCTGGAACAGGTCGCGGTCCCCGGTGACGACGTCCACGGGCACCGTGGCCCGGGTGGCCAGGGTGCCGATGACGTCGTCCGCCTCGAAGCCGGGCACGCCGATGCGGGCCAGCCCCAGCGCGTCGAGCACCGCGTCGATGACCGGCAGCTGGGCGGCCAGCGTCGCCGGGACCTGCTCGCCGCCGTCGGCGGCGAGCCGGTGGGCCTTGTACGACGGGACCGCGGCCACCCGGAACGCCGGACGCCAGTCGGCGTCCAGGCAGGCGACCAGCCGGGTGGGCCGGTGGTCGGCGACCAACCGGGCGACGAAGTCCAGCAGGCCGCGGACCGCGTTGACCGGCGTCCCGTCCGGGGCGCGCACCGCCTCGGGAACGCCGTAGAAGGCGCGGAAGTACAACGAGGCGGTGTCCAGCAGGAGCAGCCGCCCGGGTGCCAGGTCGGCGGGCAGGGGGTCGGGCACCCCTGCAGGGTACGAGCAGCCCGGGCGGTACGGCGTCCACCGGCCGTCGGCCGCGGCTCGCTACATTGACCCCCATGTCCCGTCCCCCGGTGGACCCCGAGCGCCTCGCCCGGGCCCGTGCCGCCTGCCAGGAGCAGGGGGTGGACGCGCTGCTGGTCACCCCGTCGGCGGACCTGCGCTACCTGACCGGGTACGCGCCGCCGCCCCTGGAGCGGCTGACCTGCCTGGTGCTCCCGGCGGCCGGTCCGGCCTTCCTCGTGGTCCCCGCCTTGGAGCGCCCGGCCGCGGAGGCCTCGCCGGTGCCTCGGCTCGGCCTGGAGATCGTCGACTGGGCGGAAACCGCCGACCCGCACGCCCTGGTCGCCGCCCGCCTGGGCCGGCCACGTCGGGTGGCCGTCGCCGACCAGATGTGGGCGGCGCACGTGCTGGCCTTCCGCCGGGCGCTGCCGGCGACCGAGCTGACGCTGGCCGGGCCGCTGCTGCACGCGCTGCGTCGGCGGAAGACCGCCGACGAGGTCGCCGCGCTACGCCGGGCCGCGGCGGCCATCGACCGGGTGCACGCCCGCATGGGGGAGTGGCTGCGGCCGGGTCGCACCGAGCGGGCGGTGGCCCGGGACGTGGCCGAGGCGATCCTCGCCGAAGGCCACGCGCAGGTCGACTTCGTGATCGTCGCGGGGGGGCCGAACGCGGCCAGCCCCCACCACGGGGTCTCCGACCGGGTCCTCACCGCCGGCGACCCGGTGGTCGTCGACATCGGGGGGACCACCGCGGAGGGGTACTGCTCCGACGCCACGCGCACCTACGCCCTGGGGGCGGCGCCCCCGGAGTTCTGCGACTACTACGCCGTGCTGCAGGAGGCGCAGCAGCGGGCCTGCGCCGCGGTGGGCCCGGGTGTACCGGCCGGCGAGGTCGACGCGGCCGCCCGGGAGGTGATCTCCGCCGCCGGGTACGGCCCGTACTTCATGCACCGCACCGGTCACGGCATCGGCCTGGAGACCCACGAGGAGCCGTACCTGGTGGCCGGCAACGCGCTGCCACTGGAGCCGGGGATGGCCTTCTCGGTCGAGCCGGGCATCTACCTGCCGGGCCGGCACGGCGCCCGCATCGAGGACATCGTGGTGTGCACGGCGGACGGGGTGGAGCGGCTCAACACCCGCCCCCGGGCGCTGGCGGTGCTCGACTAGATGGGTACGCCGGCGCCGGAGGTCGCGCGGGACCTGCCCACCGAGGAGGCCCGCGCCCTGCTGGACCTGGCCCGGCGGCTGGCCCGCGAGGAGCTGGCCCCCCACGCCGCCGCGGCCGAGCGGGAGGGGCGCTTCCCGCGGGAGGCCTTCCGCACCCTCGGCCGGGCCGGCCTGCTCGGCCTGCCCTACCCCGAGGAGTACGGCGGCGGTGGCCAGCCGTACGTGGTGTACCTGCAGGTGCTCGAGGAGCTGGCCCGCGCCTGGCTGTCGGTCGCCCTGGGCGTGAGCGTGCACACCCTGGCCTGCTTCCCGCTGGCGGCGTACGGCAGCCCCGAGCAGAAGGCGGCCTGGCTGCCCGACCTGCTCGGCGGGGAGCTGCTCGGCGCCTACTGCCTGTCCGAGCCGGACGCCGGCTCGGACGCCGCCGCGCTGCGCACCCGCGCGGTCCGGGACGGGTCGGAGTACCGGGTGGACGGCACCAAGGCCTGGGTGAGCCACGCCGGGGTGGCCGACTTCTACAACCTGTTCGTGCGCACCTCCGACGATGGGGCCCGCGGCATCTCCTGCCTGCTCGCCCCGGCGGACACCCCGGGGCTGGCCGCGGCGCCCCCGGAGCACAAGATGGGCATGGCCGCCTCCCCGACCGCCCAGGTGGTGCTCGACGGGGCCCGGGTGCCGGTGGCTCGCCGGTTGGGGGCGGAAGGGGAGGGGTTCGGCGTCGCGCTGGCCGCCCTGGACGGCGGCCGGCTGGGCATCGCCGCCTGCGCGGTGGGCCTGGCCCAGGCCGCCCTGGACACCGCGGTGGGCTACGCCCGGCAGCGCCACCAGTTCGGCCGGCCCATCGTCGACTTCCAGGGCGTGTCGTTCCTGCTCGCCGACATGGCCACCGGGGTCGCCGCCGGCCGCGCCCTCTACCTGGACGCCGCGCGGCAGCGGGACGTCGGGCTGCCCGCCACCGCCCCCGCGGCCATGGCCAAGCTGTTCTGCACCGACATGGCCATGCGGGTCACCACCGACGCGGTGCAGGTGCTGGGCGGCTACGGCTACGTCACGGACTACCCGGTGGAGCGGTACCTGCGGGAGGCCAAGGTGCTGCAGATCGTGGAGGGCACCAACCAGGTGCAGCGCATGGTGGTGGCCCGCCACCTGCGGGGCCGCGGCTGACCCCGGCCACGACAGGCCCGGACACCACCGGCCGGGCCCACTACGGTGGGGCCGTGGAGGAGATCGACCGGCAGATCGTCCGCCTGCTCGCGGCGGACGGGCGGATGTCCTACACGGACATCGCCAAGGCCACCGGCTTGTCCACCTCGGCGGCGCACCAGCGGGTTCGCCGGCTCGAGGCGCGCGGGGTCATCCGCGGGTACGCCGCCCTGGTCGACCCGGAGGCGGTGGGCCTGCCGCTGACCGCGTTCATCTCGCTCACCCCGACCGACCCCAGCGCCCCCGACGACGCCCCGGAACGGCTGGCCGGGCTGCCGCAGATCGAGGCTTGCCACTCGGTCGCCGGGGGGGAGAGCTACATCCTCAAGGTCCGGGTGCCCGGTCCGGGGGACCTGGAGGCGCTGCTGGCCCAGATCCGGGCCACCGCGGCCGTGTCGACCCGGACCACGGTGGTGCTCAGCACGCCGTACGAGTCCCGCCCGCCGGCGCTCTGAGCGGCTGCGCCCGCCACCACGCCTGCCCCTCGGCGGGCAGGGTGTGCAGCGGGTCGTAGTAGGGGTGCGGGCGCTGCAGGGCGGCCGGGTCGTCGGCGTCCACCGCGGTGCGGTAGTTCTTGGTCCACCAGGAGATGCCGCGCACCCGGTCGTACTCGGCGACCTGGTGCACCCAGCGCTTGCCGACGTACGGCACGTCGCAGACCAGCCGGGGGGTGGCGAAGCCGGGCAGGTACCCCATCAGCCCGTGCTGCAGGTCCTGGGCCTCCCACACGGCCAGCCGCCAGTGCTCGCTGGCCGGGATCATGTCGCAGAGGTAGAAGTAGTACGGCGTCACGCCGGCCCCGTCCAGCAGCGTGAAGCAGAGGTCCAGCAGGGCCCCGACGGAGTCGTTGACGCCGCGCAGGAGGACGCCCTGGTTGCGCACGTCGCGGACCCCGGTGGCCAGGATGGCCCGGGACGCCTGAGCCACCAGGGGGGTCACCGACTGGGCGGCGTTGACATGGGTGTGCACGGCCAGGGCCACCCCGCGCTGCGCGGCGGTGCCGGCCAGCCGGGTCAGCCCGGCGAGCACCTCCGGCTGCAGCCAGTGCTGTGGCAGCCCCAGGACGGCCTTGCTCGCCAGCCGGACGTCGCGGATCGAGTCGATCTCGAGCAGCCGGGCGACGAACGCCTCCAGCCGCGGCCAGGGCATGTTGGCGACGTCGCCGCCGGAGACGACCACGTCGCGCACGCTGGGGGTGCGCCGCAGGTAGTCCAGCATCCCCTCCAGCCGGTCGGTGGGGGAGAGCGTGAAGCGCAGCTTGTCCACCTGGGCGGTGGAGGTGCCCACCAGGTCCATCCGGGTGCAGTGCCCGCAGTACTGCGGGCAGGTGCTGAGCAGCTCGGCGAGCACCTTGGTGGGGTACCGGTGGGTCAGCCCCTCGGCGGCCCACATCTCGTGCTCGTGCAGCGAGTCCCGGGTGGCGTAGGGGTGGCTGGGCCAGTCGGTACGCCGGTCGGACGCCGCCGGCAGCAGGTAGCGGCGTACCGGGTCGGCGTAGAACGACGCGGTGTCGGGGACCCCGTGCGGGACGATGGTGTTGAGCAGCTGAGGGGGCACCAGCAGCGGCATGGTGGCGTGCTCGGCCTGGTCGCGCTCCAGGTCGGCGTAGCAGTCGGGGGAGAGCTGGTCGCCGAGGACGGCACGCAGCTGGCGGACGTTCTTCACGCAGTGCGCCCGCTGCCACTGGGCCGAGGCCCACTCCGCCCCGGTGACCTGACGCCAGCCGGGCAGCCGGGTCCAGTCCGGCTCGACCAGCTCGCGCCGCCGGTAGGCGTAGGGCTGCTCGGGGCGCCCCGGCAGGGTCGGGACGGGGGAAGCCTGCACGGGGAGCCTCCTCGGCCAGCGGCGGTGCGGCGTGCCATCCTTGCCTTGACCCGAGGCTACGGGACAGACTGCGGCCAGGACAACGACCGACAGGAACTTTTCCCGTCTCCTGTCGGATTGACAACAAGTCGTCCCTGACGTGGAGGTGGCGGTGCGGCCCCCCTCATCCCCGGTGGGTGTCCACCGGGTCCTGGAGCCGGCCGGGGTGCTGCCCCAGGCGGCCTGGCGGCTGGACCCCCGGCCCGACCTGTGGCCGGACGAGGTCCGGC
The DNA here is from genome assembly GCA_049323135.1 of Actinomycetota bacterium. Lineage (GTDB taxonomy): Bacteria > Actinomycetota > Actinomycetes > JBMOMH01 > JBMOMH01 > JBMOMH01. The sequence continues at coordinate 8,573 of JBMOMH010000047.1, read as the reverse complement.
TGCGGGTGACCCGGCTGAACATCGACGCGGCCTCCTTCCGCCAGCTGCGTGAGGCGCACCGCGACCGGGGCGCCGGTGCCGGCGCCGCCGTCCGCGCGGAGGTGCTGCGCATCGTGGCCACCCGCGGCAAGCTGCACAACCCGGTGACCGGCAGCGGAGGCATGCTCGTCGGCGTGGTGGACGAGGTGGGGCCGGGCTCCCCGCTGGGCCTGCGGCCGGGAGACCAGGTGGCCACCCTGGTCTCGCTCACCCTCACCCCCCTGGCGCTGGCGGACGGCCTCGCCGGCTGGGACGGCAGCCACGAGCAGGTGCCCGCCGAGGGGCACGCGATCCTCTTCGCCCGGTCGGTGGCCGCCCGGCTCCCCGCCGACCTGCCCACCCCGCTCGCCCTGGCGGTGCTCGACGTCTGCGGTGCGCCGGCGCTGACCGCCCGGGTGGTGGGGGAGCGGGTGGCCCGGGGGCGGCCCCCGACGGTCGCCGTGCTCGGGGCGGCCGGCAAGAGCGGCGCCCTGTCCTGCGCGGCCGCCCGCCAAGCGGGCGCCGGGCACCTCGTCGGCGTGGTGCCGACCGCCGCGGAGGAGGCGGCGCTGGCCGCGGCCGGGCTGGTCGACGTCGTGGTGCGGGCCGACGCCCGCGACCCGGTCGCGCTGGCCGCTGCGGTGCGGGCCGCGGGTGGGCCGGTGGACCTCACCGTGGTCTGTGTCGACGTGCCCGGCTGCGAGCACGGGGCGGTCCTGGCCACCGCCGACGGGGGCACCGTCGTCTTCTTCTCGATGGCCACCTCGTTCCCGGCCGCCGCGCTGGGCGCCGAAGGCCTGGCCGCGGACGTGACCCTGCTCATCGGCAACGGCTACCTGCCCGGGCATGCGGACCTGGCCCTCGACCTGGTCCGCCGAGTCCCCGGGGCCCGGGGGCTGGTCGAGCGGCGGCTGGCCCCGGCCGACGGCAGCCCGGCCACCGACGACCGGGCCGGCGGCCCCGCGGGCGGGGGCTGAGCGATGGCCGGCAAGCTGGACCTGGACCCGGTCACCGTGGCCACCGCCCGGCGGCTGGCCCGCCGCGCCGCCGCGCCGGTGATCCGGCTGGCCCGCACCCACACCACGGTGTCGGTGGAACGGGCGGTGCTGCGCCTGGCCGGGCTCACCGGGGCCGACGCCACCGGCCGGCCCTGGGTCAACCACCTGGTGGACGCCGTCCGCGACCAGGTCGGCATCGAGCACGGGGTGGCGCTGCCGGTGTGGGACGCGCTGCTGCAGGAGGGATCGAAGGACCTGCCGGCGCTGGCCCAGGCGGCCGCTGGGGGCGACGTACGGTTCCGCCAACCCGAGGGACCGGCGGCCATCCGGGCCCGCCGGGCGGCCCGCCGAGCCGTGGCCGCCGGGATCGCCACCATCGACCGGCGGCGCCGGGAACGGGAGCGGCTGGTCCGTCGGCTGGGTGACCCGCCGCGGCCGTGGATCTACCTGATCGTGGCCACCGGGGACATCTACGAGGACATCCCGCAGGCGCAGGCCGCCGCCCGGGAGGGCGCCGACGTGGTGGCGGTGATCCGGTCCACCGGGCAGTCGCTGCTGGACTACGTGCCGGAGGGCGCCACCCGGGAGGGGTACGCCGGCACCTACGCCACCCAGGAGAACTTCCGGCTGATGCGGGCCGCGCTGGACGAGGTGTCCCGGGAGCTGGGCCGCTACGTGCGGCTGACCAACTACGCCAGTGGGCTGTGCATGCCGGAGATCGCCGTCCTGGCGGGTCTGGAGCGGCTGGACATGATGCTCAACGACTGCATGTACGGCATCGTGTTCCGGGACATCAACCCGCAGCGCACCTTCGTCGACCAGCGCTTCAGCCGGCAGGTACACGCGCGGGCTGGGATCGTCATCAACACGGGGGAGGACAACTACCTGACCACTGCGGACGCGGTGGACGCGGCGCACACCGTGGTCGTCAGCCAGCTGCTCAACGAGCGGTTCGCCCACGAGGCCGGGCTGGCCGACGGGCAGCTGGGTCTCGGGCACGCCTTCGAGATCGACCCCGCCCTGCCGGACTCGTTCCGCCTGGAGCTGGCGCACGCCCTGCTGGTCCGCGAGCTGTTCCCCCACGCCCCGCTGAAGTACATGCCGCCGACCAAGCACATGACCGGGGACATCTTCGCCGGCTACCTGCTCGACGCGTTCTTCAACCTGGCCGGGCTGCTCACCGGGCAGGGCATCCTGCTGGTCGGGATGATGACCGAGGGCATCCACACACCCTTCCTGGCCGACCGGGACCTGGCCCTGCAGAACGTCCGGTACGTGCGGGCGGCCTGCGCCCGGCTGGCCGAGGACTTCCACCCGCCCCGGGACGGGTTCATCGCCACCCGGGCCCGGCAGGTGCTGGCCGAGGCGGTCGACCTGCTGGACCGGATCGCCGGCGACCAGGGCGACGGGTTGCTGGCGGCCATCGCGGCGGGCACCTTCGGCGCCACCCGCCGGCCGCCGGACTGCGGCAAGGGGCTGGACGGGGTCGTCCGGCACGCCCCCGGCTACTACAACCCGGCCACCGAGATCTTCGAGGAGACCCCGCAGGGGAGGAGCCGATGACCCGCCTCGTCCGCCCGTACGGCGACACCACCGGGGACGGCATGGTGCAGCTGTCCTTCACGCTGCCGGTGCCGGCCGGCCCGCTGGCCGTCGGCGCGGCCGCCCAGCTGGCCGGGCGGATGGGCCTGGACCCGGCCACCGTGGTGCACAGCAAGGCGGTGGGCCCCGACTTCACGTTCGTCGTCGTCTACGGCCGGGTCGGCCACCTGGTCGACCTCGACGCGGTGGAGGTGCCGGTGCGGGAGTACCCGCTGCTCTCCCCGAAGGAGGTGAACCTGGCCATCCGCACCCGGCTGCGCCGCCGCCTCGTGGTGGTCGGCGCGACGGTGGGCACCGACGCGCACACGGTGGGCCTGGACGCCATCCTCAACGTCAAGGGGTTCGCGGGACAGAAGGGGCTGGAGAGCTACCGGGAGCTGCGGGTGGTCAACCTGGGGGCGCAGGTCGCCGCCGGGGAGCTGGTCGAGCGGGCCCGCGGCGAGCGGGCCGACGCGGTGCTGGTCAGCGCGGTGGTGACGCAGCGGGACGCCCACCACCGGCACACCCGGGAGGTGGCCGACGCGCTGCGGGAGACCTGGCCGGACCCGGGGCGGCGTCCCCTGCTGGTCGTGGGCGGGCCGCGGTTCGACCCCGGCGACGCCGCGCGGCTGGGCGCGGACCGGGTCTTCGGCAAGGGCAGCACGCCCGGTGAGGTGGCCAGCTACCTGGTGTACCGGCTGGCCCCGGCCCCCTCGGGTCCGGCGGTGCACCGGGCCCCCGGCGTACGGCGGTCGGCGTGACCGGGGAGGACCCGCGGGAGGGGTGGACGGTGACCCACCGCCGCTACGTGCCGGCCAGCCACGCCCACTACGCGGGCAACCTCGTCGACGGCGCCTACCTGTTGGGGCTCTTCGGTGACGTGGCCACCGAGCTGTGCATCCGCACCGACGGGGACGAGGGGCTGCTCGCCGGCTACCGCGAGGTGCGTTTCCTCGCTCCGGTGCGCGGCGGGGACGTGGTGGAGGTCACCGCGGTACTGCAGCGGGTGGGCCGGCGCAGCCGCGAGCTGGACCTGCGGGCCGTGGTCAGCTGCCGGGGGCGCCCCGACCGGGGTTCCTCGGCCGCCGAGCCCCTGGACCCGCCGCTGCTGGTGGCGGTCGCGCAGGCCACCGTTGTCGTGCCCCTCGGCAGTACGACGGCCTGACCCGCTGGCGGCGCTCCGCAACCGGGTCATCACGGATCGTTCGGGACGATCCGGCCAACGACAGTGGGCGAACAGGTGAACACGACCCGGCCAGGACCTCCGTCCTGACCTCGGCGTTTAGGCATCTTCGCAGGTCAGATGCCTCTTGACAGGGTCACCGGCAGGCCGGGTACGGTGCTGCGCAGTCCACCGAGGACGACCGGGTGTGGTGTACGCCCACAGGAGAGGGGGACCGGCTGGACGGGCGGGGACGCCCACGAGCCAGACCAGCTGGTCCGAGACACCTCGGCCGCACGCCACGTCCGGTGGGTGTGACCCGGAGGAGGCCCGGGCGCCCAGTAGACAACGGCAGGTGCCGTCGCAGCCAGCGGCGCACCACCGGTCCGAAGGGCGTGCTCGGGCCTTCTTCCGTTTCCCGGGGCCGGCCTGGGGGAATCCCGCCGGGGAGCGGCAAGCCGGAAGCGGAAACATCGTGGCGGCCTCGCCCGTTGTCCCGACGGGCACCGATCGCGGCGAGCCCGGCACGGGGCGCTACGGTGCCATCGGCTGCCATCGATCCGCCGGCCCCCCGGGCCACGACCCGCCGCCCGACGCCGGGCGCGACCGGAAAGGGTGACCGTCCGCGTGGACACCGCCTCCCCGCCCGCCGAGCTGGGCCGCATCCTCGTGGCCGTCCCGACGTACAACGAGGCGGCGAACCTGGAGCCGGCGGTGACCCGGCTGCGGGCCACGGTGCCGGCGGCCGACGTGCTCGTCGTGGACGACGGCAGCCCGGACGGCACCGGCGCCATCGCCGACCGGCTGGCCGCCGCGGACCGGCAGGTGCACGTGCTGCACCGGGCGGGGAAGCAGGGCCTGGGGGCGGCGTACCTCGCCGCGTTCCGCTGGGCGCTCGCCGAGGGCTACGACGTGGTGGTGGAGATGGACGCCGACGGGTCGCACCGGGCGGAGGACCTCCCCCGGTTGCTCGCCGCCCTGGTCCACGCCGACCTCGTGCTGGGCTCGCGCTGGGTGCCGGGCGGGGAGGTGCACAACTGGCCCCGGTCACGGCTGCTGCTCAGCCGCGGCGGCAACGGCTACACCCGACTGGCGCTGGGCCTCCCGCTGCGGGACGCCACGGGCGGCTTCCGCGCCTTCCGGTCGACCACCTTGGAGAAGATCGACCTCGACGGGGTCAGCTCCCAGGGCTACTGCTTCCAGGTCGACCTGGCCTGGCGGGCGGTTCGCCAGGGGCTGACCGTGGTGGAGGTGCCCATCACCTTCGTGGAACGGCAGCAGGGCCACAGCAAGATGAGCCGGGCGATCGTGCTGGAGGCGCTGTGGCGGGTGACCGCCTGGGGGCTGGCCGACCGGCTACGTCGGGTGCGCGGCGTACGCCCCGAGGTGGCGGACACCGTCGGCGTCCGGCCATGAGCGCCTCGCGATGACCCGGTGGGGGCTGGGCCTGCTGGCCGCCTTCCTGCTGGTCCCCATCGCCGAGATCTGGCTGATCCTGCAGGTCGGCCAGGTGGTGGGTCCCTGGTGGACGGTGCTGCTGCTGCTCGCGGACAGCGCCTTGGGCGCCTGGCTGGTCCGGCGGGAGGGACGCCGCGCCTGGCTGGCCTTGCGGGCCGCGCTGGCCACGGGGACGTTCCCCAGCCGGCAACTCGCCGACGCGGCGCTGGTCCTGGCCGGCGGCGCCCTGCTGCTCACCCCCGGGTTCCTGACCGACCTGGTCGGCTTCGCCGCGGTGCTCCCACTGACCCGCCCGGTGGTCCGCCGGGGCCTGCTGCGGCTGCTGGCCCGCCGGCGGACCTGGGCGGGGTACGCCGGGCCGTCCGGCCGCTGACCGGCGCCCCGGTCAGCTTCAGCTCAGCTGCCCTGCCGGAGCGCCGACACCGGTTCGATCCGGGCGGCGCGGACGGCCGGGTAGAGACCGGCGAGCAGGCCGGTGAGGGCCCCGACCGCCGGGCCCAGGAAGATCAAGGAGGCCGGCATCACGGCCGTCCAGTCGCGGGCGACGGCGGTGGCGATGACTACGAGCTGCCCGAGGGTGGCGCCGACGACGCCCCCGACGACGCCGACGGCGGTCGCCTCGGCCAGGAAGTGGAACACGATGTGCCTCCTTCGTGCGCCCAAAGCGCGGCGGAGCCCGATCTCGCCGACGCGTTCGAGGACGCTGACAAAGGTCGTGTTCGCTATGCCGATCATGCCGACGATCAGGCTGACCCCCGCGAGCAGGACGAACAGGGACTGCAGGTCTTGGTTGATGAATCCCCGCAAGGTCTTCGGGTCCGGAGGCGCCGACACCGCGAACCGTTCCGGGTGGGCCGGGTCGATCGCGGTGGCGACCTGGCGGGCGACGACCTCGGCGGCTCCGGGCGCGACCTGGATCCACGCAGCGGCGGGGCTTTCCGGTTCCGGGTCCCCCCAGGACTGCCGGGCGACGGTGACGGGGACGGCCACCTGGCTCAGCAGGTCGGGGTGCCGGTCCGCGCGGTTGAGAATGCCGACCACGGTGAACGGGGTCCCGCCGATGAACACGGCGGGTGAGCTGCGCAGGTCGCTGATGCCCAGATCTCGGGCGGCGACACTGCCCAACACCACGACGCGTGCGCGGGTCTGCTCCGCGAACGCGTCGTAGAGGCGGCCCACGCGCGGGTGAGCCCCGGCGACGGTGAAGGCGCCGGGGGACACCGCCGACACCCCAACGACTGTCCCGGGGAGACCGGCATCGACGGTAGGTGTCGTCGTCACCGCGCCCGAGACGTCCGGACGAACCTTCCACACCAGCCCGGACACCTCGACCCCGCGGATCCGGGCGAGGCGCGTCTCGGTGTCGTCCGGGAAGGCCATGCTGCGGACCCGGAACGGAAGGGAGACCTGCGTGACGGTAACCTCGGTGGCCGTCAGCGCGTTGAAGCGCCGGTCGATCTGGGCGCTCGTGGTAGCGGTCAACCCGAGGACCGCGACGAGCACGCCCACGCCCAGGACGGTGCCGAGGGCCGTGAGCGCGCTGCGGCCCACGCGCTCGCTCAGGCTCTGCAGAGCGTCGTCGAGCAGGTCTGACCAGCGCGCTTTGCGCTCACGGGACCGTGGCCCCGAGCGCGGGCGCGGACCTCCGGTGCCTGTCACGGGGCCCGGCAAGACTTTCACGCCACGCCAGCCACGGTGTCGCCACTGACGACCCCGTCTCGGACTGCCACCCGACGGCCCCCGAGGGCGGCAACCACCGGGTCGTGAGTCACGATCACCAGGGCGATCCCTTGTGCGTAGAACCCCTTCAGCAGGTCTGCGATGGCGGTGCTGTTGGTCGAGTCCAGGTTTCCGGTGGGCTCGTCACACAGCAGGATCGGCGGATCTCCGACCAGGGCCCGGGCGATGGCGACGCGCTGCCGCTCACCGCCGCTGAGCGTCGCGGCCCGGGCGCCGAGCCGGTGCGTGAGGCCGACCCTGTCGATGGCCGCGCGAGACCGGTCCACACGCTCCCGTCGTGGAAGGCCGCGATACAGCCCACCGAGCATCACGTTCTCGACCACGCTGCGACGACCCATGAGGTGGAACGCCTGGAACACGAACCCCAGCGACTGGGCACGCACGTCCGAGCGAGCCTTGTCCGTACTCCGGCTCATGTCGAGCCCGAGCAGCTCGAAGCGGCCACTCGTGGGACGGTCCAGCAGGCCCAGAATGTTCAACAGCGTTGACTTGCCAGACCCGCTGGGTCCGCTGATCGTCATCAGCTCACCCGACAGGACATCCAGGTCAACCGACCGCAGCGCGTCCACCGGTGACTCCCCGTCGAACCGCTTGGAGACTCCACGCAACCGCGCGACGACCGCCGAGGACTGGGAGGTGGGCGGCGCCTGCGGTAAGGACTGTGTGCTCATGACGTCGCGCTCGTGGGGGCCGGCGACGGTCCAGGGCCCTCGGCCACCCCGACCAGGACTTGGTCACCGTTGCGCAGGGCGGAAGCGTCCCGGGGCACGACCTGGACGTAGCCCTCGCCGGTGAACCCAGTGGTGACCGGCACCAGGCGGCGAGATCCTCCCTCCGACACGACGGTCACGGACGTCGTTCCGGACGCCGAGGTGGAGATCGCCGCGACCGGGACGGTCAACCCCTGGCCGGGGGAGGTGGCCAACGTAACGACCGCGCGCACCGGCTGGCCGCTCAGGCCGGCCGACAGGGGTGTGTCGGGCGTGATGGTGACGTCAACGGTGGGCGGACCGGCCGGGGGACCGGCGGCCTGCGCGGACCCCGGTGCGGTGGGTGTCGCGGCCAGAACCGCCACCGTCCCCTCGGCGTCCCCACCGGATGCCATGAGCAGGCGCGCCCGGGCCCCGACCGCCAGCCGGTCGGCGTCCACCGCGTTGGCCCGACCTCGCACGACTAGCGGTCCACTCGTGACCGCCAGCAGATCGCCCGCGGCGTCGGCCCCGACGGTGGCGTTGAGGGTGGTCACCTGCGCGGGCAGACTGGGGACGAAGACGATCTCACCGAGGGGGACCTGAGCGCCGGAGCGAGCCCGGGCCTCCGCCAGGGCGACCTGTGCGGTCTTGAGATCCTCACGGGCGTACTTGAGGGCGGTTGCGGATACGCCGGCAGCGCTGGCCGCGAGCTTCGCCTGCTCGAGTGACTGCTCGGCGGTGCGCAGGGCCTGGACTGCCGCGGCTACCTCCCGCTCGCCCACGATGGAGGCCTGGACCCCCAGGGCTCCGGCAAAGTCGTGTTTCATGAGGTCAGCAGCAGGTTGACGGGCCGGGTGGTGTCTCTGGCGTGATGTCGGAGCGCTTGGGCGATGTTGGTCCAGCCGGCGATTCGGAGGAGGCTGA
>JBMOMH010000046.1:0-14903 GCA_049323135.1 Actinomycetota bacterium | reverse complement strand
GTACCTGGGGGCCGTGCCGCTGGCCGCGGTGGCCCTGGTGGCCCTGGTGGCCCTGTTTCGGGGCGCCACCGGTGAAGCCCTCGCCCGTCCCGGGCCCCGTCGGCCGCGCCAAGATCGAGTGTGACGTTCTCGACGGACACGCCGGCGTGTCGCGTCACCAACGTCACAGTCGATCTTGCGGGGAGGAGCCGGGCCGGTGTACGGGGCGGCGTACGCCGCCGGGGGTCACTCCTCGGTGAGCAGGCCGGCGCGAAGCTGGGTCAGGGTCCGGGCGAGCAGCCGGGACACGTGCATCTGGGAGATGCCGATCTCGGCGGCGATCTGGGACTGGGTCATGCCCCCGAAGAAGCGGAGCATGAGGATCCGCTTCTCCCGGGGGGGCAGCCGCGCCAGCAGCGGCCGGAGGGCCTCCCGGTACTCCACGCCCTCCAGGGCGTCGTCGACCTCGCCGAGGCTGTCGGCGACGGCGTGGCTGTCGTCCTCCCCCTGGTCGGGGGCGTCCAGCGACAGCGTGCTGTAGGCGTTGGCCGACTCCAGCCCCTCCAGCACCTCCTCCTCGGAGATGCCCAGCAGGTGGGCCAGCTCGGCCACGGTGGGGGCGCGCCCGTGCCGCTGGGACAGCTCCGCGGTCGCCTGGGTGAGGGACAGCCGCAGCTCCTGCAGCCGGCGGGGGACCCGCACCGCCCAGCCCTTGTCCCGGAAGTGCCGCTTGATCTCCCCGACGATCGTCGGGGTCGCGTACGTCGAGAACTCCACGCCCCGGTCCGGGTCGAACCGGTCCACCGACTTGATCAGCCCGATGGTGGCGACCTGCACGAGGTCGTCGTACGGCTCGCCCCGGTTGCGGAACCGCCGCGCCAGGTGTTCGACGAGCGGCAGGTGCATCCGGACCAGCTGGTCCCGGGCGTCCTGCCGGCGCGGGTCGTCCTCGGGGAGCTCCCCGAGCAGCGCGAAGAGGCCCCGCGCCGCCGCCCGGTCAGGGCCCAGGCCCTCCTCGGTCGCCGACGGGCTCGTCACGCGTCCCCCGCTGCGTTGCCCGCCGGGTTGCCCGCGGGATTGCCCGCGGGGTTGCCCGCGGGGTTGCCCGCCGGGTTGCCCGCGGGATTGCCCGCCGGGTTGCCCGCGGCGTTTCCGCCCAGGGCCCGCCGCTTGTGCAGGGCGATGCTCACCCGGCGTTCGGCGCCCACCGAGGCGTCCACCTCGCCGGCCAGCGCGCTGAGCACGGTCCAGGCGAAGGTGCCCTGCTCGGGCAGCCGTCCGTCCCGGGTCTGCATGGTGACGATCACGTCGATCCGGTCGGCGGACAGCTCGAAGGTGGCCCTCAGCCCGGAGTCGGGGACGGCGTGGGGGAGCAGCAGGGCGCACGCCTCGTCCACGGCGATGCGCAGGTCCTCGATCTCGTCGAGGGTGAAGTCCAGCCGGGCGGCCAGGCCCGCGGTGGCCGTCCGCAGGACCGACAAGTAGGCCCCGGTCGCGGGCAGCGCGATCTCCACGACGTCCCGGACGGCCGGCGCGCCGGGGTCGGCCAGGCGAAGCTGTCCCTCGGTCACCGGATCCTCCCGTTGGGTGCGTACGCTCCCGACCGGTCCGGGACCGGCCACGCCCCTAGACGCTACCCGCTGGTCGCGGGGGGCCGGCGGCTAGGCTGGGCGCCGACCCGGCGGAGGGGCCCGCCGGCCCGAACCGCGGTCGGTGGCCGCCAACGGTCCCTGGGGCGAGAAGGGAGCGCCGTGGGCAGTCCGGGCCCCGACGAGAGCACCCTTGCAGGTGTCCCGCCGTTCGCCGTCCGCGGCCGTGGCCGGCATCCCGGCACCCGGCCCGACCTGCTCGTCGTGGTGGCCCTCGGCGGCGCCCTGGGCGCCCTGGCCCGGTGGGCCCTGGAGGCGGCCTGGCCGGCGCCGCCCGGCGGGGTGCCCTGGGCCACCTTCGTGGTCAACGTGTCCGGGTGCCTGCTGATCGGGCTGCTCATGGCGGTGCTGCTGGAGCTGACCGCCCCGCACCGGTGGCTGCGCCCCTTCCTCGGCGTCGGCGTGCTGGGCGGGTACACCACGTTCTCCACGTACGCCGTGGAGGCGGTGCGGCTGCTGGCGTTGGGCCGGCCCGCGCTGGCGGCGGCGTACGCGGTCGGCACCGTGGTGGCGGCGCTGGCCGCGGTCGTGCTGGGCACGCTGCTGGGCCGTGCGGTGATGGGTGTCCTGGCGCGGGCCGGGGCCGGAAGGAGCCTGGGATGAGACTGGCGGGTCGGGCGCTGCGCCTCACGGTGTACGTCGGCGAGGACGACCAGTGGCGGCACCGGCCGCTGTACACCGAGATCGTGCACCGGGCGCACGCCGCCGGGCTGGCCGGGGCCAGCGTCTTCCGGGGCGTGGAGGGGTACGGCGCGTCGTCGGTGGTGCACACCTCCCGGCTGCTCAGCCTGAGCCAGGACCTGCCGGTGGCGGTGGTGCTCGTCGACGACGAGGAGCGGGTGCGGGCCTTCCTGCCCCAGCTGGAGGAGCTGGTCAGCGAGGGCCTGGTGGTCCTCGACGAGGTCGAGGTGGTGCGGTACGTCGGCCGGGAGGCCGGGCGGTGATCCCGCTGCTGGTGGTCGCCGGCGCCGCCGTGGGGGCGCCGCTGCGGTTCGCCACGGACCGGTTCGTGCAGGCCCGGCACGACAGCGTGTTCCCGTGGGGCACCTGGGTGGTCAACGTGGTGGGCAGCCTGGTGCTGGGCCTGGTTGTGGGGGCGGGCCTGCGCGGGCGGGCCGGGCCGGAGCTGCTGGCCCTGGTCGGTACGGGGTTCTGCGGGGCGCTGACGACGTACTCCACGTTCGGCTACGAGACGCTGCGCCTGGTCGAGGACGGCTCCTACCTGGCGGCGCTGGTCAACGTGCTCGCCTCGGTGGCCGCCGGCCTGCTGGCCGCCGCCGCCGGCCTGGCCCTGGCCACCCTGCTGCTCCCCCCCGCCGCCTGAAGGCGTCCCCCTCTTCCGCATGAAGGCGTCCTTCTGACCTCAAGTGAGTAGTGAAGGACGCCTTCATGCGGAGGGGGCGGGGCCGGCGGGACGGGCGGCGTCGGCCAGCCGGTCGAGGGCGTCGCCGGTGAGCCGCCATACGGTCCACTCGTCCATGGGCCGGGCGCCCAGCGCCCGGTAGAACCCGATCGCCGGGTCGTTCCAGTCGAGTACCCACCACTCCAGCCGGGGGTACCCGCGCTGCACGCACAGCCGGGCCAGGGTGGCCAGCAGCGCCCGCCCGTAGCCGCGGCCCCGCAGTTCCGGCCGGACGTAGAGGTCCTCCAGGTAGATCCCGTGCCGGCCCCGCCAGGTGGAGAAGTTGCGGAACCACAGGGCGAAGCCGACGACCTCGCCCTCGTGCTCGGCGACGTGGGCGAACACCGCCGGCTGGTCGCCGAACAACGCCGCGTGCAGGTCGGCGGGGGTGAGGGTCACCTCGTGGGCGGCCCGCTCGTACGCCGCCAGCTCGCCGACCAGGGTGTGCAGCGCGGGGACGTCGGTGGGCCGGGCCGGTCGGATCACGGGCCGTCACGGTAGCCGGTCCCCCACCCGACAAGGGCAGGGCGGGGGGCCGGCCACCGGGCTCAGGCCTGCTTCGTCTCCCAGAAAATCTTGTCGATCTCAGCGATCTTGTCCAGCAGCTCCTGGGCCTTGGCGGTGTCGACGGTGCCCTTCGCGCCCGCGGCGCCGGCGAGCTTGGTGGCCTGCCAGAACAGCTCGTGCAGCTGCGGGTAGCGCTCGAGGTGGTTGGGCTTGAAGTAGTCGGTCCACAGCACCCACAGGTGGTGCTTGACGAGCTCGGCGCGCTCCTCCTTGATGGTCAGCGCGCGGGCCCGGAACACCGGGTCCTCGTTGGCGGCGTACTTCTCCATGATGGCCTTGACCGACTCGGCCTCGATGCGCGCCTGCGCCGGGTCGTACACCCCGCAGGGCAGGTCACAGTGCGCGTACACGGTGGTCGAGGGGCGGAACAGACGAGCGAGCATCACGATCCTCTCGACGGTCGGGCGGCTTCCTCCCGGACACTACCCCGGTGAGCCGCGCGCAGACACCGCAGGGCGAGCCGGGTACCGGCCGGTCCGCGGGGGGGCCCGGGTCCGGGTCGGGGACGTGGTGGTCGCCCGGCGGCCGGACCGGCCCGGGCTGCTGGTGGTCAAGCGGGTGGCGCGCCGGGAGCCCGGCGGCTGGTGGCTGGTCGGGGACAACCCGGGGGCCAGCGACGACAGCCGCCTGTTCGGGCCGGTGCCCGAGGCCGGCGTGCTCGGCCGGGTGCTGCTCCGCTACTGGCCGCCCCGGGGGAGGTTCAGACGCGCATGATCGCTACGAGGGGGGGAGGGCTGGTGCCGGCTGCTCCTTCTTGCGGGCCCGGTACGCCGCCACGTTGGCGCGGGTGGCGCAGCGTTCCGAGCAGTAGCGGCGGGACCGGTTCGTCGAGGTGTCGACGAAGACGTTGCGGCAGGGGGGCGCCTCGCACACGCCGAGCCGGTCCAGGCCCAGGGTGGTGACCAGCACGGCCAGGCCCATGACCGCGGTGGTGGCGTACCGCTCGGCGACCTCGCCTCGCTCGGTCAGGTGCAGGTGCCAGTCGGAGGCGTCGTGCCCGGAGATCTGGGGGTGGATCGGGTGCTGGACCAGCAGCGCGTTGAGCTGCTCCACCGCACGGGCCCCGTGGCCGGCTGCCGCGGCCTCGAAGACGGCCCGCAGCCGCCGGCGCAGCCGGCGCAGCTCTTCGAGGTCCCGCCGGGTCGCCCGGTTGCGCAGCTGGGGCCGGTCGGCCAGCAGGACGCGCAGCGCGGCCAGGTCGGTGAGCCGGTCCTGGTCGGGGCGCACCGGGTCCGCGGTGTTGACCAGCCGCACCGCGAGGTCGGCGTACGAGGTCAGGTCCATCCCGCCGCCCCCCCAATGACCATGTAAACGTGATCGTTGTAGGCCTTGCACGGTGCGCAAGCCGTGCATCGTCGCCGTCGACCATGTTTGCATGGTCATTGGGGGAGGGCCGACGAGACGCCGTCAGCGGTCCCGTCAGAGGACCTTGGACAGGAAGCTGCGGGTGCGCTCGTGGCGCGGGTTGGCCAGCACCTCCCGGGGGTGGCCGGACTCCACCACGACGCCGCCGTCCATGAACACCAGGGCGTCGCCGACCTCCCGGGCGAAGCCCATCTCGTGGGTGACGACGACCATGGTCATCCCGTCGGCGGCCAGCTGGCGCATCACGTCGAGCACCTCGCCGACCAGCTCGGGGTCCAGCGCGCTGGTGGGCTCGTCGAAGAGCATCAGCTTCGGCTGCATGCACAGCGCCCGGGCGATGGCCACCCGCTGCTGCTGGCCCCCGGACAGCTGGGCCGGGTAGGCGTCGACCTTGTCGGCCAGGCCCACCCGGTCGAGCAGCGCCCGGGCGCGGTCCCGGACCACCGCCTTCGGCTCGCCCTTGACCAGCACCGGGGCCTCCATGACGTTCTCCAGCGCGGTCATGTGCGGGAACAGGTTGAACCGCTGGAACACCATGCCGATCTCGGCCCGCCGCCGGGCCACCTCCCGGTCTTTCAGCTCGTACAGCCGGTCGCCCCGCTGAAGGTAGCCGACCAGCTCCCCGTCGACGTACAGCCGCCCGGCGTCGATCTTCTCCAGGTGGTTGATGCACCGCAGGAACGTGGACTTGCCCGACCCGGACGGGCCGACGATGCACATCACCTCCCGGGGGGCGACGGTCAGGTCGATGCCCTTGAGCACCTCCAGCCGCCCGAAGCTCTTGTGCACGCCCTCCGCCTGCACCATGGGGACGGCGCTCACGCCCGCCTCCCCCCGGCCACCGGCCGGGCGCTCCACCGGGCCCGCAGCCGCTGCAGCGGGGTGGGCGGCAGGGTCCGTACGGCGCCCCGGGCGTAGTACCGCTCGATGTAGAACTGCGCCACCATGAGGATGCTGGTCAGCAGCAGGTACCACAGGCTGACCAGGATCAGCATAGGGATGACCTGGTAGGTCCGGGTGTACACGTTCTGCGCGGCGAACAGCAGCTCGTAGTAGGGGACGAAGGCGACCAGCGACGTCGTCTTCAGCATGGAGATGGTCTCGTTGCCCGTCGGCGGGACGATGACCCGCATCGCCTGAGGCAGCACGATGCGGCGCAGCGTCTGCAGCCGGGACATGCCCAGCGCGTGCGCGGCCTCGGTCTGCCCCTCGTCCACCGACAGCATCCCGGCCCGCACGATCTCGGCCATGTACGCCGCCTCGTTGAGCCCGAGGCCCAGCAGCGCGGCAACGAAGCTGGGGATCAGCTGGCGGGTCTCGAAGGCGAACAGTTCGGGGCCGAACGGGATGCCGATGGACAGCCGCTGGTACACCGCGCCGATGTTGCCCCAGATGAGCAGCTGCACGAGGACCGGCGTCCCCCGGAACACCCACACGTAGACCCAGGACGCCCCGGACACCACCGGGTTGGGGGACAGCCGCATCACGGCCAGCACGATGCCGAGGACGACGCCGATGAGCATCGACAGCACCGTCAGCTTCAGCGTGCTGAGAAGCCCGTTGAGGATGATGGAGGAGAGGGCGTACTGGCCCTGGAAGGACCAGTTGTACGCCTTGTTGGTCACCCAGCTGTGCACGACCATCGCCGCCAGCACGGCGATGACAGCCACCGCCACCCAGCGGCCCGGGTGACGCACCGGGACGGCCCGGATGGTCTCGGGCCGTCCCGGTGCGGTCGGCGTCTGCGTGGTCACCAGACCACCGTCAGGTGCCGGTGAGTCAGCTCGTGGCGCCGTTGATGACTGGGTCCTTGATGGCCCCGCTCTCGACACCCCACTTGGTGAGGATCTGCTGGTAGGTGCCGTCGGCGATGAGCGCCTTCAGCGCGCCGAGGACGGCCTCCTTCATCTGGCCGGCGTTCTTCGGGATGGCGATGCCGTACGGCGCGGTGTCGTAGGACTGGCCGGCCAGCTCGAGCTGCCCGTTGGTCTGCTTGACGGCGTACCCGACGACGGGGGAGTCGGCGAGCATCGCGTCGTCCTTGCCGGAGACCACCGCGGCCGTGGCGTCGCTCTGCAGCTGGTACTGGTCGATGGTGATGGCCGGCTGCTTCGCGTCGGTGCACTTCTTGGACCGGGCGGTGATGTCATCGACCTGCACGGTGCCCTTCTGCACGGCCACCTTCTTGCCGCAGGCGGTGTCCGGGGTGATGTTCGCCGGGTTGCCCTTCTTCACCGCCCAGGACGTGCCCGCGGAGTAGTAGGTGACGAAGTCGACGACCTGCTCACGCTGCTTGTTGTCGGTGAAGGAGGACATGCCCAGCTCGAACTTCCCGGACTGCAGCCCGGGGATGATGGCGTCGAAGGGGGAGTTGACCCACTCCGCGGTCAGGCCCAGCTTCTTGGCGATGGCGTTGCCCAGGTCGACGTCCATGCCCTCGATGGTCTTGCCGTCGGCGCCGACGAACTCGTTGGGCGCGTACGACGCGTCCGTGCCGACGACGATCTTTCCGTCGCTCTTGATGGAGCTGGGGACCAGCGCGGCGAGGGTGTCCGCCGGGGTGGCGCCCCCGGGGGTGGTGGCCTGGCCGGTGGGCGTCGTACCGGTGCCGGCCCCCGTGCCGGTGCCCGAGCCACCGCCGCAGGCGGCGAGGAGCAGGGCGCTGGCCGCCAGGGCCGCACCCACGGCGAACGGGCGGTGCCGCCTCGGGGAGACAGCCACGGTTTCCTCCTGACATGTCGATGGGCCCGCACCGCATCCGGTGGGGCTGGGTGGCATCCTGCCACCCCGCGGGCGCTCGTCCAGCGCGGTCATGTCAAAATCGCATAACGGGTGACCCCCGTGGCCGATCTCCGCCCCACCTGGCGGATCCCGTCTGTTGCCGACCAAGGGGTTCCCATGGCTGCCGAAGCTGTCCCACCGCCGGTCTCACCGGCGTACGACGCCCGCGCCGCGGCGCTGGCCTTCCACCAGGGCGGCAAGCTCGCCGTCACGGCCACCGTGCCGCTGCGCGACCGGGCCGACCTGTCCCTCGCCTACACCCCCGGCGTGGCCGAGGTGTGCCTGGCCATCGCCGCCGACCCCGCCCTGGCCGAGGCCTACACCTGGCGCTCGCACACCGTCGCGGTGGTCACCGACGGCAGCGCGGTGCTCGGTCTCGGCGATATCGGGCCGGTCGCGGCGCTGCCGGTGATGGAGGGCAAAGCCCTGCTGTTCAAGCAGTTCGGGGGGCTGGACGCGGTCCCGATCTGCCTGGACTGCCAGGACGTGGACGAGCTGGTCGACACCGTCGCCCGGCTGGCCCCGTCCTTCGGCGGGATCAACCTGGAGGACATCAGCGCCCCCCGCTGCTTTGCCGTGGAGGAGCGGTTGCAGGACCGGGTGGACATCCCGGTCTTCCATGACGACCAGCACGGTACGGCGATCGTCGTGCTCGCCGCGCTGCGCAACGCGGCCCGGGTCACCGGCCGGTCGCTGGCCGACCTGCGGGTGGTCGTCTCCGGCGCCGGCGCCGCCGGGGTGGCGATCACCCTGATGCTGCTGCGGGTGGGGGTCCGTGACGTGGCGGTCGCCGACACGCGCGGGGTCCTGCACCCGGACCGGGACGGGCTGTCCGCGGTGAAGGCGCGGCTGGCCCGGCAGACCAACCGGGCCGGCTTCGCCGGGGGGCTGGCCGAGGCGCTGGACGGCGCCGACGTGTACGTGGGGGTGTCCGGGGGGCGGGTGCCCGAGGCGGTGGTGGCCCGGATGGCGCCGGCGGCGATCGTCTTCTCGCTGGCCAACCCGGACCCGGAGATCCCCCCGGACGTCGCGCAGCGGTACGCCGCGGTGGTGGCCACCGGCCGCAGCGACGTGCCCAACCAGATCAACAACGTGCTGGCCTTCCCCGGCCTGTTCCGGGGCGCCCTGGCGGTGCGGGCCTCCCGGGTCACCGAGGGGATGAAGCTGGCCGCGGCCGACGCGCTGGCCGGCGTCGTCGGCCCCGACGAGCTGGCGGCCGACCACGTGGTGCCCAGCGTGTTCGACCCGGCGGTCGCCCCGGCGGTGGCCGATGCCGTGGCGGCCGCCGCCCGCCGCGACGGGGTAGCCCGCGCCTGACCGCCCCCCTCTTCCGCATGAAGGCGTCCTTCACTACTCACTAGAGGTCAGAAGGACGCCTTCATGCCGAGGGGGGTGGGGGGTGGATAGCCTGGCGGGCATGTTCGCTGTGACGGCCGCCCGGCAGAGCCCCGACGACCCGCTGTCCGGCCTGGAGCTGGGGGAGCGACCCGACCCGGCACCGAAGGAGGGCTGGACGACGGTCCGGGTGCGCGCGGCCGCCCTCAACCACCACGACCTGTGGTCGCTGCGCGGGGTCGGCCTGCCCGCCGACCGGCTGCCCATGGTCCTCGGTTGCGACGCCGCGGGGGTGGACGAGGACGGTAACGAGGTTATCGTCCACGCGGTGGTCGGCGACCCGGACTGGTCGGGCGACGAGACCCTCGACCCGCGGCGCTCCCTGCTCTCCGAGCGGTACGACGGCACGTTCGCCGAGCGGGTCGCTGTGCCCCGGCGCAACCTCGTCCCCAAGCCGCCCGAGCTGACCTGGGAGCAGGCCGCCTGCCTGCCGACCGCCTGGCTCACGGCGTACCGGATGCTGTTCACCAACGCCGGGGTGCAACCGGGCGGCACGGTGCTCGTGCAGGGTGCCGGCGGCGGGGTGGCCACCGCGCTGGTGGTGCTGGCCCGGGCCGCCGGGCTGCGGGTGTGGGTGACCAGCCGCGACGAGGCCAAGCGGGAGCGGGCCCGCCAGCTGGGCGCGCACGACGCCTTCCCCACGGGCGCCCGGCTGCCCGACCGGGTCGACGCGGTGCTGGAGACCGTCGGCGAGGCCACCTGGGCCCACTCGCTGCGGGCGCTGCGTCCGGGGGGGCGGATCGTGGTGTCCGGGGCGACCAGTGGGGCCAACCCGCCGGCCGACCTGAACCGGGTGTTCTTCCTGCAGCTGTCGGTGGTCGGCTCGACGATGGGCACCCGGGCGGAGCTGTCCCGGCTGGCCGCGTTCTGCGTGGCCAGCGGGGTCCGCCCGCTGGTCGACCGGGTGCTGCCGCTGACCAAGGCCCGGGAGGGGTTCGCCGCGATGGCCGCCGGCGAGCTGTTCGGGAAGGTCGTCTTCACCGTCTGACGTGGGGACCCGTCCGTCACCGCGGACCGACGGCGACCGGAGCCACCAGGGCCGCCGGCGCACGCCGTACGCCGGCTCAGCGCACGACCACCGGTACCCGCTGCACGTGGTTGCTGGCCATGCCCTGCCGGTTCCACGGCTGGTCCACCGGCTGCACGTTGCCGGCGGCGTCGCTGGCCCGGGCGTACACCTCGTACCGCCCCGGCACCGAGGCGTCCCACCGCCACGACCAGGCCCGCCAGGCGTAGCGGTCGCCCTCCGGCTCGAGGGTGGCCTCGGCCCAGGTCCCCCCGCCGTCCACGCTGACCTCGACCCGGGTCACCGGCGCCCACCCCGACCAGGCCCGGCCGCGCAGCACGCACGGGCCCCGGTCGAGGACCCGGGTGCGGGTCTGGAAGTCGGGGAACCCGGGGGGCGTCACCAGGGCCCGGGGCCGGATCCGGGTCACCGGCTCGCCGGGGTCCCCGGCGGCCTGGGTGATCCGGTACGCCGTGGCGTTCTGGAACCCGTCGAAGGGCCGGTCGAGGACCTCGATGTCCACCAGCCACTTGACCTGGGCCATCCCGTACCAGCCGGGCACCAGCAGGCGCAGCGGTGCGCCGTGCTGCGGCGGCAGGGGCTGCCCGTTCATGCCGTACACGAGCAGCACGTCCTCGCCGAGCGCCTCGGCCACGGGCAGGGCCCGTTGGTAGTCCTGCTCCACGCCGCGTTCCACCCCGTGGTCGGCGCCGGTGAAGACGACGTCGACCGCGCCGGGGCCCAGGCCGGCTTCGCGGAGCACCGGTCCCAGCGGGGTGCCGGTCCACTCGGCGGTGCCCACCGCCTCGTCCAGCCACGGCTGGCTCACCGGCCGGGGAGTGAGCCGGGCCCGGCCGTTGCCGGCGCACTCCAGGGTGACCCGGCGGGTGACCCGCGGCCGGGCCTGCAGCGCGGCCAGGTCGAGGGTGAGCGGGCGGACCACGTGGCCGCCCACCCGTAGCCGCCAGTCGGGGTGGCCCAGGTCGGGGATGTCGTAGTGCGTGAGCAGGTAGTGCAGCCCGATCGGGGTGACGTCGTAGCGCAGGGCCTCCAGCGGCAGGCCGTGGTTCCGGGCGGCCAGGCGCAGCTCGTCGACGGAGATGGCCTCGTCCGGGCCGGCCAGCCGGGACCGGGGGCTGACCGACTCGTCCAGGGTGGCCATCGGACCTACTCGTCGTCCTCGTCGCGGGCCAGCCAGGTGGCCAGCCGGTCGACGGCGGTCTCGAACTCCGGGTTGAGGTCGACGAAGTCGCGCAGCCGCTCGGCCACCCAGGCCAGGCTCACCTGCTCCTCGCCGCGGCGCGTGGCGAGCTCCTCGATGCCCCGGTCGGTGAAGTACACGCCCGTTCCCTTCCGCACCGTCAGGCGAGGGCCTGCTCGACCAGGCGCGCCTGCTCCTGCTCGTGCACGTGGTGGGAGCCGACGGCGGGGGAGGAGCTGGCCGGGCGGGACACCAGGTGCAGCGGGTGCCCGCCGAGGTGCTCGGGGAGATGCAGCGCCATGAACGGCCACGCCCCTTGGTTGGCCGGCTCCTCCTGCACCCAGCGGACCTCCGCGAGGTTCGGGTACGCCGCCAGCGCCTGGCGCAGCTCGCCGATGGGCAGCGGGTAGAGCCGTTCCATGCGCAGGATCGCCGTGTCGCTGACGCCCCGGGCGGCCCGCGCGGCCAGCAGGTCGTAGCACACCTTCCCCGAGCACAGCACGAGGCGGCGTACGGCGGCCGGCTCGACGTCCGGGTCGCCGAGCAGCGCGCGGAAGATGCCGCTGGTGAGCTCCTGCGGCTCCGACCGCGCGGTGCGCAGTCGCAGCATCGACTTGGGGGTGAACACGACCAGGGGTCGGTGCAGCGGGGCGTGGGCCTGCCAGCGCAGCAGATGGAAGTAGTTCGCCGGCGTGGACGGCATCGCCACGGTCATGTTGTCCTGCGCGCACAGCTGCAGGTAGCGCTCGGGCCGGGCCGAGGAGTGGTCGGGCCCCTGCCCCTCGTAGCCGTGCGGCAGCAGCAGCACCACCCCGGAGTGCTGGCCCCACTTCTGCTCGCCGGAGGAGATGAACTCGTCGACGACAATCTGGGCGCCGTTGCCGAAGTCGCCGAACTGCGCCTCCCACAGCACGAGCGCGTCGGGGCGGGCCACCGAGTAGCCGTACTCGAACCCCATCGCGGCGTACTCGCTGAGCAGGGAGTCGTAGCAGTAGAAGCGGGCCTGGTGTTCGGACAGGTGCGACAGCGGGGACCACTCGGCGGCGGTTTTCCGGTCGATGAGTACGGCGTGGCGCTGCACGAAGGTGCCGCGGCGGCTGTCCTGCCCGGCCAGGCGCACGGGGACGCCGTCGAGCAGCAGCGTGCCGAAGGCGAGCAGCTCGGCGGTGGCCCAGTCGATCCCGCCCTGGGTGACCATCTCGGCGCGGCGCTCCAGCAGCTGGACCAGCTTGGGGTGCACGGTGAACCCGTCGGGGATGGCGGTGAACGCGCTGCCGACCGCCTTGAGCATCTCGGTCGAGACCGCCGTGGGCACCTCGACCTTGGGCTGCTCGGAGAGCCGCTCCTCGCCGTGCGGCCGGGAGCCGGCCTCCCGGGTCTCAATGAAGACCTTCTCCAGCTGCTCCTGGTAGTCGCGCAGCGCGTGCTCGGCTTCCTCGACGGTGATGTCACCGCGCCCGATGAGCGCCTCGGTGTAGAGCTTGCGCACCGAGCGCTTCTGGTCGATGAGGTCGTACATCAGCGGCTGCGTCATCGACGGGTCGTCGCCCTCGTTGTGGCCACGGCGGCGGTAGCAGACGAGGTCGACGACGACGTCCTTCTTGAACTCCTGCCGGAACGCGAAGGCCAGGCGGGCCACTCGCACGCCGGCCTCGGGGTCGTCGCCGTTGACATGGAAGATGGGGGCCTGGATCATCCGGGCGACGTCGGTGGCGTAGACGCTGGACCGGCTCCAGGCCGGGGAGGTGGTGAAGCCGACCTGGTTGTTGACGACGACGTGCACGGTGCCGCCGGTGCGGTAGCCGCGCAGCTGGGACAGGTTCAGGGTCTCGGCGACCACGCCCTGCCCGGCGAACGCGGCGTCCCCGTGCAGCATCACCGGGAGCACGCTGTAGCCCTGCTCGCCCTTGTCGAGCACGTCCTGCTTGGCCCGGACGATGCCCTCCAGCACCGGGTCGACCGCCTCCAGGTGGGAGGGGTTCGCGGCGCAGGAGACGGTGCAGGTGGCGCCGCTGGGCGCCGTGTAGCGGCCCTCCGCGCCCAGGTGGTACTTCACGTCCCCGGAGCCTTGCACCGAGCGCGGGTCCTGGTTGCCTTCGAACTCCTGGAAGATCTGGCTGTAGCTCTTGCCGACGACGTTGGCAAGCACGTTGAGGCGGCCCCGGTGCGGCATCCCGATGCACACCTCGTCCAGGCCATGCTCGGCGGCGGCGCTGACGACGGCGTCGAGCAGCGGGATGACCGACTCCCCGCCTTCGAGGGAGAAGCGCTTCTGGCCGACGTACTTGACCTGTAGGAACGTCTCGAAGGCTTCGGCCTGGTTGAGCTTGCGCAGGATGCGTAGCTGCTCCTCCCCGGCCAGCCGGTTGTCCGGCTGCTCGATGCGCTGCTGGATCCAGGCCCGCTCGTTGGGGTCCTGGATGTGCATGTACTCGATGCCGACGGTGCGGCAGTAGGAGTCCCGCAGCACGCCGAGAACGTCACGCAGCTTCATCATCGGCCGGCCGCCGAAGCCGCCGGTCGCGAACTCCCGGTCCAGATCCCAGAGGGTCAGGCCGTGGTTGGAGATGTCCAGGTCCGGGTGGCTGCGCTGGCGGTACTCCAGCGGGTCGGTGTCGGCCATCAGGTGCCCGCGGACCCGGTAGGCGTGGATGAGCTGCTGCACGCGCGCCGTCTTGTTGACGTCGTCCTCGTGGCTGGCGGAGACGTCCGGCGCCCAGCGGATCGGCTCGTAGGGAATGCGCAGGGCTTGGAAGACGTCGTCGTAGAAGCCCTCGGCGCCCAGCAGGAGCTGGTGGATACGGCGCAGGAACTCCCCGGACTGCGCGCCCTGGATGATGCGGTGGTCGTAGGTCGAGGTGAGGGTGAGCGTCTTGCTGACGGCCAGCCGGGCCAGGGTCTCCTCGGAGGCGCCCTGGAACTCGGCCGGGTACTCCATGGCGCCGACGCCGAGGATGCAGCCCTGGCCCTGCATGAGGCGGGGCACCGAGTGGACGGTGCCGATGGTCCCCGGGTTGGTCAGGCTGATCGTCGTACCGACGAAGTCGTCCGCGGTGAGCCGGCCGCCGCGGGCCCGGCGGATGACGTCCTCGTAGGCGGTGTAGAACCGGGCGAAGTCCATCGTGTCGGCGGACCGCAGGTTCGGCACCAGCAGCTGGCGGGTGCCGTCGGGCTTCTGCAGGTCGATGGCCAGGCCCAGGTTGACGTGCTCGGGCTGGACCAGGGCGGGCTTGCCGTCGACCTCGGTGTAGCCGTAGTTCATCTCCGGCATCGACTTCAGCGCCTGCACCAGGGCGTAGCCGATGAGGTGGGTGAAGGACACCTTGCCCCCGCGGCCGCGGCGCAGGTGGTTGTTGACGACGATCCGGTTGTCGATGAGCAGCTTGGCCGGGACGGCGCGCACGCTGGTGGCGGTGGGCACGGCGAGGCTGGCCTGCATGTTCTGCACCACCCGGGCGGCCGGGCCGCGCAGCGGCACGGTCTGGGCGGCGACGCCGTCGGTGCGGGGAGCACTGGTCTCGGCCGGGGCCGGGCGCACCGGTGGGGGCGGGGTTGGGG
>JBMOMH010000045.1:0-15016 GCA_049323135.1 Actinomycetota bacterium | reverse complement strand
CGGACCGCCGCCGCCGGCCCGGTGCCCGTCGCCGGGGTGGTGGCGCTGGCGTTCCCGCTGCACCCGCCGGGCCGGCCGGAGCGGTCCCGGGCCGGGGAGCTGGCGGCCGTCGGCGTACCGCTGCTGGTGGTGCAGGGGGAGCGGGACCCGTTCGGCCGGCCGGCGGAGTTCCCGGGCGGCGTCGACGTCCGGGTCGTGCCCGGGGCGGACCACACCCTGGCCGGGGCGGGTCGGGGAGCGGTGGGGTGGGGCGAGCTGTGCCGGTGGGTCGGGGACTGGCTGCTGGCTACGCGGTGACCACCGTCGTACGGACGGTGACCGCAGGAGGGGGGCGGGAATCGGCGTACGGCGGCTGCTGTTGCGGCGGGGGTAGGTCACCACCCCTCGGGAGGCCCCACCCATGCTCGCCGCCGGCCCCGCCGGACCCCCGCTGCTGGACTGGCCGTCGCCGTTCGCCACCCCTGACGCGGGGCAGATATCCTCCGGCCGGTACCGCGCATCGGAGGAGGTGGGTCCGGTCACCGAGACCCTCGAGCAGCGCACCGCCCGCTTCGAGGAGACGGCGCTGCCCTACCTGGACCAGCTGTACGCCGCGGCGATGCGGATGACCCGCAACCCCGCCGACGCCGAGGACCTGGTGCAGGAGAGCTTCGCCAAGGCCTTCGCGTCGTTCCACCAGTTCCAGGAGGGGACCAACCTCAAGGCCTGGCTGTACCGCATCCTCACCAACACGTTCATCAACTCCTACCGCAAGCGGCAGCGGGAGCCGCAGCAGAGCGGGGCGGAGGACATCGAGGACTGGCAGCTGGCCCGGGCCGAGTCGCACACCTCCAGTGGGCTGAAGTCGGCCGAGGCCGAGGCCCTGGAGCACCTGCCCGACTCCGACGTCAAGCAGGCGCTGGCGCAGATCCCGGAGGACTTCCGGGTGGCGGTCTACCTCGCCGACGTCGAGGGCTTCGCCTACAAGGAGATCGCCGACATCATGGGGACGCCGATCGGCACCGTGATGTCCCGGCTGCACCGCGGCCGCCGGCAGCTGCGGGACCTGCTGGCCGACTACGCCCGGGAGCGGGGCCTGGTGGCCTCCGGGTCGGTCAACGGCCGTTCCGGCGCCGCCCCCGGTGGTCCCGTGGGTGGCTCCGGGACCGGCGACGGGGCGCCCCGGGGTGGGGGAGGGGAGAGGTCGTCATGAGCTGTGGCACCCCGCACGAGACGGACTGTTCCGAGGTGCTGGAGAAGGTCTACCTGTACCTGGACGGGGAGGCCGAGGAGCCCGACTATGCGAAGATCCGCCAGCATCTCGACGAGTGCGGCCCGTGCCTGCGCCAGTACGGGCTGGAAGACGCGGTGAAGGCCCTGGTCAAACGCTCCTGCGGCTGCGAGGACGTACCGGTTGACCTGCGGGCGCGGGTCCTGGTCCGGTTGCAGCAGGTGCGGGTGGAGCTCGGCGTCGCCGACCCCCTGCTCTAGCCCTGCTCTAGCGCGGCCGTCGGCGGCCCGTGTCGCTGTGCCTGCGCGGTCTAGCTGTTCGGGCGCTTGCCGTGGTTGGCCTTGCGCCTGGCCCGGGCCTTCCGCTTCCGCGACTTCTTGGCCATCCAGCCCTCCCCTTCCGCATGAAGGCGTCCTTCACTACGCAAGAAGGTACAGAAGGACGCCTTCATGCGTATCGAGGGGGTCAGCCGGCGAGGCGCCGGTTCAGCGCGGCGAGGACGGACCGGGCGGTGGCCTCCGCCTCGTCGCCGCGGACCAGGGCGCTGCCGGTGACCACCTGCTCCCCGCCGCGCCCGTCGACCAGGGTCACCACGGTGAGGGCCACCTCGCGGGTGCCGACCGGGTGCACCTGGGTGCTCTCCAGCTCGGCGGTAAGGCCGAGCAGCTCTCCGACGGCGTTTAGGGCCGCGCTGCCGACGATACGCGGGCGGTGGGAGGCCCCGGACGGCCCCCGCGCCCGGCCCTCGAAGTCATGCCGGCCCGCCGTCACCGTCACCGTCACCTCCACCTCCGGCCCGGCGGTGCGCACCGCGATGGAGGAGATGGCCGGCCGGGCGGTCGGCGTACTGCGCCCGGGGGCTGGCGTCGGCGCCTCGTCGTCGTCCAGCTGCACCACGCTGACGATCCGGTGGTCGATGTCGATCTCATAGCGGGCCAGGGCCAGGGACTGCACGTCGCGGACCACCTGCTTGGGCGGCTTGCCCGGTCCGGTGAGCACGTGGACCTCGGTGGGCACTGCGTCGGGTCCGGTCACCACGCTGGCCGCGCGAACACCGGGGATGAGGCGCAGCGAGGCCTCCAGCTCGGGGAGCAGTCGCAGCGGGGGCATGGGTCCTCTCCTCACCCGGAACGTGGCGGCGCAGGCGCCCCGGGGAGTGGTCGACCGGTCACGAGGGGCACCTGCTAGGCGGAGCGTACGGGACACCGGCCGGCCGCCGCGACGGGCGGCGGGGAATCAGCTGCGCCGGGCAGCCGACGGAGTTGCGGCGGCCGCTGGCGTCCGGGTGGCCGCCACGCGGGCGGCGGTACGTTCCAGGTGGGTCCGCATGATCTCCGTGGCGGCCCCCGCGTCCCGGCGGGCCACCGCCTCGACGAAGCCCCGGTGCTCGCTCGCCCCGTGATGGCCCATAAGGGGGGCAACGACCTGGGCCTCGAGCAGGCTCATCAGCAACGGGCCGTGGAAGGACTGCACCAGCATCTCGATGGCAGCGTTGTGCGTGCAGGCCGCCACCCGGACGTGGAAGTCGGCGGACATCGTCATCGTGTAGTCACCCCGGTCGAGGGCGGCGGCGTGGTCGTCGCAGAGGCGGCGCAGGTCGTCGAGGTCCTCCTCGGTGGCCCGCTCGACGACCAGCGGCACGATGCCGAGCTCGAAGACCAGCCGGGCCTCGGTGACCTCGGCCGAGGTGAGGGGGGACAGCGAGATCAGGTCGGCCAGCCCCGCCCCCACCTGCTGGGAGGTGGGGGCGGTAACAAAGGCTCCGCCGCGGGCGCCGACCCGGATCTCGACGAGGCCGCCGGCCTCGAGCACCCGCAGGGCCTCACGCACGGTGACCCGGCTCACGCCGAAGCGTTCACACAGTTCCCGCTCGCTGGGCAGCCGGTCCCCCGGGCGCAGCCGGCCCTGCCGGAGCAGCAGGCGGACCTGCTCCACGATGACCTGGGACATGCGGCTGAGCGTCACCGCCCGGAAGAGGTTGTCTCCCGCCGGATCGGTGCCGAGCCGGGGGGGCGGTGGCCCGTCGGTGGGGCCGGGGCGCGATGCCATGGGGCAATCTTTGCACCCGGCGGGTCTCCGGACGGGGGACACCCTCGGATCGGTCAGACCGTTGGGCCGGGCGCCTGGGTCTCCATCGCCGACCGGAGGAGCCCATCCCCGGCCGGCACGGCCGCATCCGGTGCCGGCTGCAGGAACCCTCGGCGGGCGGCGACGCCGGCGACGCCGAGCACGGCGACCATGGCGCTGCCTCCGGCGAGCAGCAGTCCGGCGCGGGCCCCGAACCGGGTGCTCCACCACCCGAGCAGGGGTCCGCCGATCGGTGTCGTCCCCAAGGAGATGAGGGTGTACAGGGCGATCACACGTCCCTGGAGGTGGGCCGGGGTGCCCAGCTGGAGGACGGTGCGGGTCAGCGTGTTGAAGAGGATGTTGGCCACGCCCAGGGCGACCACCGCGATCAGGACCCCGCCGACGGAGGGGGTGGCGGCGGCCAGCAGGTTGGTGGCCGCGAAACCGGCCGCCGCCACGAGCAGGGACCGCAGCCCCACCCGTTCCCGGGCGGCGGCGAACAGGGCCCCGACCACCGCACCGAGCCCCAGCGCGCTGGTCAGGGCGCCGTACCCGGCGGCGCCCGTGTGCAGCTCGTCCCGGGCCAGCAGCGGCAGCACCACCCGAAAGTTCTGGCCCAACAGCGAGATGACGGTCAGCAGGACCAGGGCGGCGGTCAGCTCCGGCCGGTGCAGCACGAAGCGCAGGCCCTCGTACGCCGCTCGGTGGCCAGCGGGCCGAGGCCCTGGGGTCGCCTGCCCCAGCCGGGGGCCCGGCCGCATCCGCACGAGCCCGACGAGGACGGCGGCGAAGGACACCGCGTTGACCGCGAAGGCCAGGCCGACCCCGCCCACCGCGATGAGCACGCCGGCCAGCGCCGGGCCGACGAGGCGCCCGAGGTTGTGCACGGTGGAGTTGAGGGCCTGCGCGTTGACGTAGTCGCCTTCGGGTACCCGCTCGGTCAGCAGCGCCTGGCGGGCCGGGTTGTCCACCACGGTGACCAGGCCGAGGGCGAGGGCCAGGAGGTAGACGACCCACAGTCGCGCCAGCCCGGTGAAGGTGGTTACGGCCAGGACGGCCGCGAGCAGGCCCGAGGCGGCCTGCGTGGCGAGAACGAGGCGCCGGCGGTCATGATGGTCGGCGACGCTGCCGCCCCACATCCCCAGCACCAGGACGGGACCGAACTGCAGGGCGGCGGCGATCCCCAGGGCCACTCCGGAGCCGCCCAGCTGCAGCACCAGCCAGTCCTGGGCGACCCGCTGCATCCAGGTCCCGAGGACCGACACGGCGTGACCGGCGAGGAAGAACCGGTAGTCCCGATGCCGCAAGGAGCGGAGGGTACGGGCCAGCAGCGGGGCGTGTCCCTGCCGCTGGCGGTTCCGGCGACGGCCCACCCCGCACCCTTCCGCGCCTGGTCTGACGGTCTGATGATTATGCCCCAGCGACCCGGCGCCGGTTCCCTGCCCCGCGCCCGAGCTTGCAGGTAACGGTTGGGTAAAGAATGCGGCTAAAGGTTAGACCTTCATACCGGCGAGGTGTTGGATGCCAGGAATCGAACCGAAGGGACAGACCGTATGCGTGAGGACTACCTGCCCGGCGTGCTGTCCGGGGAGAAGCGCAACCGGGACTCCTCCGAGATCGCCGCCCGGGACGAGTTCAACCGGCAGCACCCGCCGATCAAGGGGCTGGTCGTCCCCCACGACCTGCGCAAGATGGACCTGCCGGAGCGGCCCTGGCGCAACAACAGGGGCCACTGGTTCGACCTGGCCGACTACGAGGTGCTCAGCGCGCACCTCGCCGAGCTCAAGCCCGGCAGCGCCTCGGTACGCCACCGGCACACCACGGAGGCCTACCTCTACATCGTCAAGGGCCACGGCTACTCGCTGATCAACTACGACGACGAGCCGATCGAGGTCGTCGAGTGGTCCGAAGGCACCTTGTTCGCGCCCCCCCGGTGGGCCTGGCACCAACACTTCAACCTCGACGAGGTCGACACCTCGCGCTACCTGGCCATCCAGGACACCGGGCTGCTGCGCACCATGCGGCTGCACAACATCGAACGGCACGGCGTGCAGCTGACCCCGGACGAGGGCCGCCAGCTGCTCGAGGCCGCGGTAGCCCGGGGCGCGGTGCACGGCAGCACGCGGGGCGACAGTGACCGTTCGGCCCCCGGCGCCGGAGGCACGGTGCTGGACCCCGTGCGCGAACCCTAGTCAGGTCCTCCGTCCCGACTCGTCAGGAGCGCAGACATGTCGTCACGTACCCGCGCCGCCGCTCTGTTCGCCGTCACGGCCCTGCTCCTGGCCGGCTGCGGCTCGTCCCCGGTGACCGCCGCGAACGGCCCCGGCGCCGCCACAGCGTCCGCCACGGCTGGCGGCGGCCTGTACGCGCCGTACGCCGGCCTGACCGGGACCGCGCGCACCCAGAAGCTGCTCGCCGACGCCAAGGCCGAGGGGGGCGTGTTGGACATCTACACGTCCAACACCGACATCGACAAGCTTACCGGGGCGTTCCAGAAGGCCTACCCGGACATCAAGGTCAACGCCTTCCGGGCCAACTCGGAGACCGTGCTGCAGCGGGTGCTGCAGGAGAGCCAGGCCAACCGCACCCAGAACGACGTCGTCGACACCAACGACGGCGAGCTGCGGGCCATGAACGACCAGGGGCTGCTGACCGGCTACACCGGGCCGGCCCTGGCCGGGCTGCGGGACGCCGCCAAGCAGTTCAAGGGCTGGACAGCCGAGCGGTTCAACGCGTTCGTCGTGGGATGGAACACCAAGCTGGTCCCGGCCGGGCAGGAGCCGAAGACCTTCACCGAGCTGGCCGACCCGAAGTGGAAGGGCAAGCTCTCCCTGGAGGTGGGCGACTGGGACTGGTACGCCTCCCTGTACACCTACCTCACCCAGGAACAGAAGATGAGCCCGGCCGACGTCGACCAGGTGTTCAAGGACATCGTGGCGAACGCCAAGGTGGCCAAGGGGCACACGGTGCAGGGCGAGCTGCTCGGCGCCGGCCAGTTCTCCGTCGCGCTGTCGCTGTACAGCCACACCGTGGACAAGGCGGCCGCGAAGGGCGCCCCGGTGGCCTGGAAGCCCGCGGTCCAGCCGGTTATCCTGCGCCCGAACGGCGTCGGACTGATGACCAAGGCCCGCCACCCGGCGGCTGCCCTGCTCTGGCTCGACTGGGTGCTGGGCGACGGCCAGCAGGTGATTGCCGCCTCCGAGCGCATCCCGGCGGCCAAGCAGGTCCCAGGTCTGGAGAACCCCATCCCGGACGGCGTCACCGTCTACAACGTGCCCGAGACGGCGATCAAGGACAGCAAGAAGTGGAACACCGCGTACGACGACCTGCTGCGCGGCGCGCCGAAGGCCGGCTCGTGACGCGCACCTCCCCCGCCCCCTCCCCCTGATGGAGAACCCGATGCGTCGCCCTACCTCGTCCCTGTCGGTTCTCGCGGTGCTCGCCGCCCTGCTGCTTGGGGCCTGCGGGGGAGGGGCCGCCACCACCGGAGCACCTCCCGGCCCGGCGGGCAACACCGCCGGCGCCAAGGCGTCCTCCGACGTCTACGCGCAGATCGCCGCGCTACCCAAGGACCAGCAGCGGGCCAAGGCGGAGGAGCTGGCCAAGAAGGAGGGCGCGCTCTCCATCTACACCTCGATGACGCAGGACGTGGCCAACGCCATCGCCAAGGCCTTCGAGGAGCAGTACGGCATCAAGACCAGCGTCTTCCGCGGCAACTCCGAGACGGTGCTGCAGCGCATCACCCAGGAGGCGCAGGCCAACCGCCTGGGCGCCGACGCCGTGGAGACCAACTTCGTCGAGTTGGCGGCGATGTCCGACCAGGGTGTGCTGCAGCCCTACACCGGAACCGCGGTCGACAAGGTGACCGACAAGGGTCGGTTCACCAACTGGACGGCCACTAGGTTCAACATCTTCCAGCCGGCGTGGAACACCAACCTCATCAAGCCCGGTGACGAGCCCACCAGCTGGGAGTCCCTGGCCGACCCCAAGTACAAGGGCAAGATCACCGTGGAGCTGTCCGACAGCGACTGGTTCGCCGCGGTCACGCAGTACTGGCTGGCCAACGGCAAGTCCCAGCAGCAGGTCGACGACCTGTGGAAGAAGATCGTGGCCAATTCGAAGGTGGCCAAGGGCCACACGACGATGATGCAGCTCCTGGGCGCCGGACAGACCCCGATGAACGCCATGAACTACACCTACATCACCTACCGCGCGGCGAAGGAGGGCGCCCCGGTGGCCTACCTGCCGGCGAGCGGGACCTCCACCATCCCCGCGTTCCCCCGACCCAACGGGGTGGGCATGCTCAAGGGTGCCAAGAACCCCGCCGCCGCCTGGCTCTTCTACGACTGGCTGCTCAGCGACGGGCAGAAGGTCATCGTCAAGCAGGGGCTCACCCCGTCGACCAAGGTCGCCGACGACAAGAGCCTGGACGGGATCACCCTGGCACCCTTCCCGGTCGACGAGCTGCGCAAGAACGGCGCCGCGTGGGCGACGAAGTTCGACGAGCTGCTGCGCGGCGTCGAGCAGATCAAGAAGTGAGAAGCAGTAGGCAGGTGGGATCCTGACCGCGGAGGTAGGAGCCTGATGACCACGACGAGCGCCCCGACCTCGCACGTTGCTGACGTGAGGGTGTCCTGGCTGTCCCTGCGGCTACGCCAGCTGGCGTCTGTGCAGGGGCTGCTGGTAGTGGGCGCCGTCGTGGTCGTCGGCTACCTTGCCGTCGTCCCCCTGGCCTACCTGGTGCACGACACGTTCGTCGGCTCCAGCGGGCTGACCTTCGCCGCCTTCGCCCGGGCCTACGGCGGCAACTCGCAAGCCGGGCAGATGCTGCTGAACTCCCTGTGGTTCGCCTTCGGTACGGCGGCCCTGGCCCTCGTCGTGGGCACGGTGCTGGCCTACATCCAGGTCCGTACGGACGTTCCGTTCAAGGGCTTGCTGTTCGCTGCGAGCCTGGTCCCGCTCATCGTGCCGGGGATCCTCTACTCCGCCTCGTGGATCTTCCTGGGCGACCCGTCGATCGGGCTGCTCAACACGCTGCTCTTCCGGCCGCTGTTCGGGGTCAGCCCGGTCAACGTCTTCACCGTCTGGGGGATGATCTGGGTCCAGGGGCTGCACCTCGCCCCGGTCGCCTTCCTGCTGATGGTGGCCGCCTTCCGCGCCATGGACCCGTCGCTGGAGGAGTCCGGGGCGATGTCCGGTGCCAGCCGGTTCACCGTGCTGCGCCGCATCACCATCCCGCTGCTACGACCAGCGCTGATCTCCAGTGCGCTGCTGATGTTCGTCCAGTCCCTGGAGAGCTTCGAGGTGCCCGGCCTGCTAGGCCTGCAGAACGGCATCTACGTCTTCACCAGCCGCATCTACTTCGTCCTGCGCGCCTACCCCATCGACTACGGAGCGGCCGGCGCGTACGCCGTGGGCCTGCTCGCCATCGCCGCGGCGGGCGTGCTGTTGGCAGGCTACCTGCAGCGGCACTCCCGCAGCTTCCAGACGGTCACGGGGAAGGCGTTCCGGCCACAGCCGGTTGCCCTGGGTCGGGCCCGGCCCTGGGTCGGGGCCGCGGTGTTCGGCTACTTCCTGCTCACGGTCATTCTCCCTGTGGGTGTCCTCGTCTATGCCTCCCTGCTGAGGTTCTACGCGGCGCCCTCGCTGGAGACCCTGCGGACCATGACGCTGGACAACTACCGCGAGGTCCTCGCCATGCCGCTGGCCTTCACCGCTTTGAAGAACTCCCTGGTGCTCGGGATCGGGGCCGCCACGGTGGTCATGGCCCTAACCTCCGTCGTGTCCTGGGTCGTCGTCCGCACCCGGACCCCGGGCCGGCGCCTGCTGGACACCCTGGCCTTCACCCCGATCGTCATCCCGGGGCTCGTGCTGGGGCTGGCGCTGTCTTTCGTCTACCTGCGCATCCCCCTGGCCATCTACGGCACGCTGCTGATCCTGCTCATCTCCTACTGCACGAGGTACCTGCCCTACGGCATGCGTTACGCCTCTTCCGCCATGGCGCAGATGTCCCGGGAGCTGGAGGAGTCTGCCCTCGTGGCCGGCGCGTCCTGGCTGCAGACGTTCCGGCGGGTGCTCGTCCCGCTCGCCAGCAGCGGCATCCTGGCCGGCTGGGTGTACATCCTCGTCGTGTCCTTCCGGGAGCTGTCCAGCACGATCCTGCTCTACAGCCCGGGCAACGAGGTGCTCTCGGTGCTCATCTGGGAGCAGTTCGAGAACGGCCAGTTCACGACCCTCGCGGCGATCGGCGTCCTCATGGTGACGATCCTCGTGGTGCTCGTCTCCCTCGCCTACCGGATGGGGGCGAGGGTCGGTCTAGAGTCCGAGTCCTCCTAGCCCAACCGCACCCCGCCCCCGCCATCGACAGGACGAGGTAACGCCCAGATGCTGACGATCGACTCCCTGGTGAAGTCCTTCGAGGAGACCTCCCGGCGCGGCCTGGGTCGGCGGACGGCCGATGGCAGCCGGGTCTTTGCCGTGGCCGGCGTCAGCTTCGAGGTCCGCGACGGCGAGCTGTTCACGCTGCTGGGGCCGTCGGGCTGCGGTAAGACCACCACCCTGCGGTCGATCGCGGGGCTGGAGCGCCCGGACGGCGGGCGCATCGCGCTCGGCGACCGCGTCCTGTTCGACGGGGCCAGCCGGGTCAATGTCCCCGCGAACCGGCGCGGCCTGGGCATGGTGTTCCAGTCCTACGCCATCTGGCCCCACATGAGCGTCTTCAAGAACGTGTCCTTCCCGCTCGAGGTGATGCCCCGGTCGCGACGGTGCAGCGCCCGAGAGATCGAGGAACGGGTGGGCCGAGTCCTGGAGGTGACCGAGCTGGGTCACCTGGCCGGCCGGCCGGCGACCAAGCTGTCCGGCGGCCAGCAGCAGCGGCTGGCCCTGGCCCGCGCCCTGGTGACCCACCCCGAGCTCATCCTGCTGGACGAGCCGCTGTCGAACCTGGACGCCAAGCTGCGGGAGAACATGCGTTTCGAGCTCAAGCGGCTGCAGCGCGAGCTCGGTCTGACCTCCATCTACGTCACCCACGACCAGTCCGAGGCCCTGGTGCTGTCCAGCCGGATCGCGGTGATGCACGAGGGGCGCATCGAGCAGGTCGGCAAGCCCAGGGAGGTCTACACCAGCCCGGAGACGAGGTTCGTGGCCGAGTTCATCGGCACCGCAAACTTCATCAAAGGGTCGGTTGTCACCGCTCAGGGTGACGAGGTGGTGGTGGAGACCACGGAGGGCCGGCTGCTGGCCCGGGACGTGCGCACCCTGCCCGCCACCGGGTCGGAGGTGATCGTCTCCATCCGTCCGGAGTGCGTGGCCATCTCGACGACCCGGTTCGAGGGGGCCGTCAACGAGTGGACCGGCCAGGTGCTGACGCGGGCGTTCCTCGGCGACGCGGTGGACCACGTCGTGGGCGTGGGCAAGCTGCAGGTGCACAACCGCTCCAACCCCACCCAGTCGATCGCCCCTGGCACCCAGGTGCATCTGACGGTTGACCCGACGAAGGTGCGGCTGGTCCCCACCGACTGACCCCGGCGTCGCCGACCCGACAAGGAGGCCGCCGTGCCGGGCGTGCCCGCAGTGCTGCGCAACCGCGACTTCGACCTCTACTGGGCCGGTGTCGTGTTCTCCCAGATCGGCACCCGCGGCGCGGTCGCAGCCAACCTGTACCAGGTCTACCAGCTGACCGGGTCCACCGCCCAGGTCGGGCTGGTGGGGCTGGCGCAGGCCGTGGCGCTGCTGGTGCTGTCCCCGCTCGGCGGGGTGTACGCCGACCGGCTGGACCGCCGGCGCCTCCTGCAGGCCACCCAGGGCGTGGCCCTGGTCGTGTCGGCGCTGCTGGCGGCGGTGACCTACGCCGGTGGTGCCCGCACGTGGATGGTGGTGCTCTCCGCCTTGCTGGCCACGGCGGCGGCGACCTTCGACCAGCCGGCCCGCCAGGCGATCATCCCCGCGATGGTGCCGCGGCGGCACCTGGTCGACGCCTTCGCGCTGCTCAACCCGTCGCGCGAGCTGGCCATCCTCGTCGGCCCGGCGTTGGCCGGTGTGCTGATCGCCGTGGGGGGTCCCGGCCTGGTCTACCTGTTCGACGCCGCCACCTACGCCGCGCTCGTCGCGATCCTCGGCCTGCTGCGCGTGCCGGCACTGCCCGGTGCGGCCGTCCGTCGGTCCGTGCTCGACAGCATGCGGGAGGGCGTGTCCTACATCCGGCACCGACCGGTTATCTGGCAGCTCATGGGCCTGGACCTGCTGGCCACCGTCTTCGCCGCCTACCGGGTGCTGTTGCCGGCCCTGGCCCTGGACGTGCTGCGCGTCGGCCCGACCGGCTACGGGCTGCTGTCCGCGGCACCGTCGGCGGGCGCCCTGCTCGGTTCGGTGCTGGTCTTCAAGCTGGTCCGTTCCTCCCGATCGGGGCACATCGTGCTGTGGGGCACCGCGGCGTACGGCGGGTGCATCCTCGGGCTGGCCCACGCCCGGACCCTGCCGCTGGCCCTGGCCGCCACCTTGGCCCTTGGGGTGGCCGACGCCCTGGCCACGACCGTGCGGCACGCCGCGGTGCAGGTGGAGACGCCCGACGAGCTGCGCGGCCGCGTCTCGTCCATCTACCAGATGTCCTCCCGGGGGGGCCCGGCCCTCGGGGACACCGTCGTCGGAACCGCCGCCGCCGCCCTCGGCCCGGTGCTCACCCTCACCCTGGGTGGCCTGGTCCCCGTCCTGGGGGCCGCCGCGGCCGCGCTGCGCAGTCCCACCGTCCGCCGGTACAGCGTGGTGCCCTCCGAGGAGGAGTCCTCCTCCGATCGGAAAGCGCCGTCCGACCTCCCCACCTAGCGACTTCCCACGTAGCGATCATGCAGAACTTGTGGGGTCAACTTCTGCATGATCGCTACGGGATACGGGATTGCGGGAGGGAGGGGACCTTGGGCAGGCAAGGGTAGGACCATTGGCCCTGTCGAGGGTGTGGCGCGTTCCCTAGCGTCGAGTCATGTTGCGGACCATCTCTGCAGTCCTCGCCCGCCGGCAGGTTCGGGAAGCCCAGGCCGTCGAGGCGGGGCGGGTGTGGTGCCGGCGCGGCGGGACCGACGTGGACATCGAGGAGTGCCTGCGCTGCAGCTACTCCGACGGCACGGTGCGGGACTCCGGAGGGATCGCCGGCATACGCTGCCGCTTCCGCCCCGACCGGTTCCCTGTCGACGTCCCACCCGCCTGACGGCGGCCCGTCAGGGCGCCCCGAGGCGGGCCGCCTCGTCCTCGACGGCGGTGAGCAGGTCGGCCGCCGTCAGCCGGGTCGGGTCCAGGGCCAGGTCGGCGCGCCGCCCCAGGGCCGCGAGCACCACCTTGCGGGCCCGGCGCCCGTCGAAGCCGGCACAGCGGCCGGCCAGCTTGCCGTGCAGCTCCCGGTCGGCGGCCAGGTGCCGCAGCGGCGGCCACGCCATCGCCACCTCGGCCAGCGCGGAGGCCAGGATCTGCGCCAGCACGTCCTCGTCGGGCAGCGCCAGGTGCACGACGAGGTCTGCGCGGGAGAGGAAGGCCTCGTCGACGGCGGCCAGGAAGTTGGTCGTCGCCAGGAGCAGGAGGTGGGGGCAGGTGGCCCGCAGCGCGTCCAGGCCGTCCAGGACGGCGTCGGTGGCGCGGTGCACGTCGACGGGGTTGGCCTCGAAGGAGGCGGTGCTGCGGCGTACGGCGAGGGACTCGACCTCGTCGACGAGGACGATCGTGTGCGGCCGCCGGGCCGCCAGCTCCGGCAGCGTGTCGGTGAACAGCCGCCGGACGCCGCGCTGGCTCTCGCCGAGCAGCTCGCTGGGGAAGGCGTGCGGGTCGACCTCGACGAAGGTCGTCGCCCCCCGCTGGGCCACCGCCACGGCTGCCACCTGGGCCAGTCCCCGGCAGAGGCTGGTCTTGCCCGTTCCCGGCGGGCCGGCGAGCACCATCAGGCCGTGCGGAGGTCCGGACAAGGCCTGCAGCGCCCGGCCGTGGCGCAGTGACAGCAGCGCGGTGCCGAGCAGCCGCTCCTTGACGGCCGCCGGCACGATGATGCTGCCCCACGGGCCGTCGTGGTGGTCGGCGGGCAGCACGTGCAGCCCGGCCACGCCCGGGGGCAGGCGGACGGGGTCCACCGGCGTCAGGGCCAGGTGGGCCGGGTGAGGGCGGGCCAGTCGACGGTGGAGGGGTCGCCGGCTTGCCGGTCCCGGATGTGGTCCGGTGGCTCCTCGAAGAGCACCAGAGGGTCGGTCAGGACGCGCATCGTCTCCAGGAGGCTGTCGAACATGTGGATCCGGACCACCTTGGCCGTGCGCTCCGGGTCGTCGTTGACGTGCTGGTGCCACAGGAAGTGGTCGACGACGATGAGGTCGCCCTTCTGCCAGGGGTGGTTCTCGCCGCCCTCAGGCTCGGTGCCCAGGTAGCTGTGCCCTCGGCCCTCGACGACGTACAGCCAGGCCTCCCCGGGGTGCCGGTGCATCGACTGCCCGCGGCCCGGGCCGATCTCGAACATCGCCATGGTGATCCCGGAGGCCTGGTAGCCGATGGCCCGGTCGAGCAGGAAGGTGGTGCGCGTGCCGCGCGGGGTGTTCAGCAGCTCCAGGTCGTCCCAGCTGGTGTGCAGCCGTCCGGCCCGGCGCTGCTCTTGGTCCCGCCCGAGCCGGCGGATCCGGCGGGCGTAGGGGTCGTCGCCGTCCAGCGTCGGGGTGTACGCCGGGCGCCCGGGCAGGTCGTGCGGGTCGGCGTCGCCGGCGTCCTCCAGCACCGCCATGCCCATCGTCTCGAGCAGCGGCTGGCTGGAGAACGTCAGGTAGCGGGCGGTCTCGCTGCCGTCGTTGCCGGACCGGTGCCAGGCCCAGGCCGGCAGGTGCAGCGAGTCTCCCGGCCCCCAGGAGATGCGCTCCCCGTCGACCTCGGTCCAGCCCCAGCCGGCGACGACGAAGACCATCGCGTCCCAGGAGTGGCGGTGCAGCGTGGTCCGGGCGCCGGGGGCGAACTCGTGGGCGAGCGCGTCCATGGTCCGGGTGGGCCGGTCGCCGTCGGCGCCGCAGTAGACGCCGACGCGGTGGCCCCGGGGGCTCTCGTGCAGCGTCACGTCCTCGCGGGTGACCAC
Organism: Actinomycetota bacterium; assembly: GCA_049323135.1. Lineage (GTDB taxonomy): Bacteria > Actinomycetota > Actinomycetes > JBMOMH01 > JBMOMH01 > JBMOMH01. The sequence continues at coordinate 656 of JBMOMH010000045.1, read as the reverse complement.
GGTGCGATGGTTGCGCCGCCAGTCCTCGAGGAACTGCGCCCGGCGGCGCTTCTGGACCTCGTAGTGGGTGACGCCCGTGGTCGTGTGCGTGCTCATCCGGCCTCCCTGCTCAATGGGCTAACCATTATGCCCCAAACTCCTCGGTTCTCGGCGTCCGACCGGGGGGAGTGGCAGCCAGCGGGGCACCTGGGACCGGTACGCGTCGTAGGCCGGCCCGAAGTGCGCACGCAGCCGAGCCTCGTCCCGGCGCACCCGACGGCCGAACCAAGGCAGGTGGCCGAGGAGCACGGCCGCCGCGAGGGGGGACCGGGTGGCGACGGTCAGGCCGGTCAGGAAGAGGACGTGCCCGGCGTACATGGGGTTGCGGCACCACCGGTAGGGGCCGTCCTCGACGAGACGCTCGGGCAGCCCGGTCATCCCCGGCGGGCCCCCCGCGCGGGGCAGCCGGTAGGCCCCGGCGAACCGGTACAGCCCGTACCCGGCCAGCAGCAGCGGAGCGCCCGCGGGGTGCGGCCGGCGGCGCGCCAGGGCCGTCTCGGCGGCGACCACTGCAGGCCACAGCAGGAACGTCCGGGTGGAGGTGGATCGTGGCGTGAGCCTCACGAGGGCCCTCCGCCCAGGCCGTTCGCCGGCGTCGCGGGGGCGCCGAGCGGTCC
>JBMOMH010000044.1:0-15093 GCA_049323135.1 Actinomycetota bacterium | reverse complement strand
GCGCCGCGGCCGCCGTCGCGCCCGCGCCGAGCAGCGCCGCCGGCCGCCCCTCGGTCCCGGCGGGCAGCGCCGGGCGCAGCGCGCGCACCAGGCCGGGCACGTCGGTGTTGTCCCCAGCCCACCCGGCCCCCGTCCGGGTGAGCGTGTTCACCGCCCCCACCTGGGCGGCCACCGGGTCCACACTTAGGCAGGCCCGCAGCGCGGCCCGCTTGAGGGGCATGGTCACCGACAGGCCCAGCCAGCTGGCGTCCCGGCCGGCGAGGAACCCGGGCAGCTCGGCCGCGGTGAGGTCCACCGCGGTGTAGGTCCAGGGCAGCCCCAGGGCGGCGTACGCGGCCCGGTGCAGCGCCGGGGAGAGCGAGTGGGCCACCGGGTGGCCAAGGACGGCACAGCGCCGCACCGCCGGCCCTGGCGATTCGGTGTCACCCAAGGTTGCGCTGCAGCTCCGCCTTGAACTGCAGGAACTCCGCCTCGCTGGCCGTGAACTTGGTCTCCCCGGTCGTCGGGTTCACGGTCACGAAGAACAGCCAGTCCCCCGGCGTCGGGTTCAGGGCCGCTTCCAGAGCCTGCTGCCCCGGGGCGTCGATCGGCCCCGGCGGCAGGCCGGCGAACTTGTAGGTGTTGTACGGGGAGTCCACCTGCAGGTCCTTGTTGGTCACCCGGATCTCGCTACGCCCCAGCGCGTAGTTCACGGTCGAGTCGAACTCCAGCTTGCGCCCAGCGGCGAGCCGGTTGTAGATCACCCGGGCCACCTTGCCGAAGTCCCCCGGCGCCCGGGCCTCGGCCTGCACGAGGCTGGCCACGATCAGCACCTCGTACGGCGTGCGCCCCATCGCCTTGGCGCGCGCCTCCAGCTGCACCTGGGCCGCCGCCTGGTCGTAGCGCTTCACGGTGGCGGTGAGCAGCGCCTGCGCGCTTTCCCCAGGCGCCACGTCATAGGTGGCGGGGAACACGAAGCCCTCCAGGCCGGCCTTGGCGTAGGCCGGCACCCCCAGGGCCGCCGGGTTGCGGGCGGCGGCCTGGAAGTCGGCCAGCGGCAGCCGGCTGCCGTCGGCCAGCCGTTGCAGCGCCTCGGCCAGGCGCAGCCCCTCGGGGAGCACCACCCGGGCCTGCACCCGGGACGCCGGGTCGAGCATCAGGGCCAACGCGTCGACCGCGCGCATCTGCAGCCGCAGCCGGTAGCTGCCGGGCTGGATTCGGGTCGACCGCGGGTCGTTGCGGGCCGCCTCGGTGAAGGCGCTCACGCTCTTGACCACACCGGCCTGCTCCAGCTCCCGGGCGATGGCGGTGGCGCTGTCCCCCGGCTGCACCGTGACGACCACCTCCCCGGTGCCCGGCCCGGGGTAGTCCGCGGGGCCGCCGCGCAGCCCGGCGACCAGGCCGCGCAGGCCGAGGAACGCGCCCCCGGCCAGGGCGACGACCACGACCAGGGCGATGAGCACCGCCCACCGGCCATGCCGCCCGGGGCGGGTGTCCCGCCGCTCCGGTTCGAGGACCAGCCTGTGACTCATGCTCCCGCCGTCACGATCTGGCCGGGCGGCTCCCCTGTGCTCCGCTCGGCGTCCAGGGCGCCCTGCAGGATCAGGGCCGCCGCCGCCTGGTCGACGACCCGCCGGCGCTCCCGCCCGGACCGGCCGGCGGCGCGCAGCCCCCGCTCCGCGCCGACCGTCGTCAACCGCTCGTCCACCAACCGCACCGGCACGGGCCTGACCCGACCGGCGACCCGGGCAGCGTACTCGTGGGCGGCCGCGGCGGCGACACCCTCCCGCCCGGCCAGGGTCCGGGGCAGCCCCACAACCACCTCGACCGCACCCCGTTCGGCCACCAGCCGGGCCAGCTCGTCCAGGTCGCCCCGGCCGCGGGCCAGCGTGGTGAGCGGGGTGGCCACCCGCCCCTCGGGGTCGCACACCGCCACCCCCACCCGGACCGTGCCCACGTCCACGGCCAGCCGTACCCCCGCCCGCCAGGCCATGGCGACCGCCGCGGTCACCCGGTGGCGGCGAGCCGGTCCACGGCCGCCGCGACCCGGCGCAGCGCCTCCGGCAGGCCCGTGGCGTCGCCGCCACCGCCCTGGGCCAGGTCGTCCCGGCCACCGCCCCGCCCGCCGACCGCCGCGGCCGCCTCCTGCGCCAGGGCCCCGGCCCGCAGCCCCCGGTCCCGGGCGGCGTCGGTCACCGCGACGACCAGCGCGGGGCGCCCGCCCGAGGCGGCCCCCAGCGCCACCACCCCGGGCCGGTCGCCCGGCCACTGGCCCCGCACCGCCACCGCGAGCCGCCGCAGGTCCTCCGCCCCGGTCCCCTCCGGGGCCAGGTGCGTCACCACCGACACCCCGGCGACGTCCCGGGCCGCCCCGGCCAGCTCGCCGGCACCGGCCAGCAACGCCCCTGCACGCAGCCGGTCGAGCTCCTTCTCCGCCTCCCGCAGCCGGGCGACCATCGCCGCCACCCGGTCCGGCAGCTCCTCGGGGCGGGCCCGCAGCAGCTCCCCGAGCTGGGCCAGCAGCGTGTGCTCGCGGGCCAGGTAGGTGAAGGCGTCGGTCCCCACCAGCGCCTCCACCCGGCGGATGCCGGCGCCGATGGAGGACTCCCCGAGCAGCTTGACCAGGCCCAGCTGGGCGGACCGTGCCGTGTGGGTGCCCCCGCACAGCTCCCGCGAGTAGTCGCCCACCTCGACCACCCGGACCTGGTCGCCGTACCGTTCGCCGAACAGCGCCAGCGCCCCCTGCCGCCGCGCCTCCTCCTGGCTGGTCACGTAGGCCCGCACCGGCAGGTCGTCCAGCAGCACCGCGTTGACCTCGGCCTCGACGTCGGCGAGAGCGGCGGCCGGGACCGCGCCGACGGCGCGGAAGTCGAAGCGGAACCGGCCCGGTGCGTTCTCCGAGCCGGCCTGGGTCGCGGTCTCGCCGAGGGCCCGCCGCAGGGCCCGGTGCACCAGGTGGGTGGCCGTGTGGGACCGGGAGATGGCGCGCCGACGGGCCACGTCGACCTCGGCGCACGCCGTCGCCCCGGTCTGGACCTCCCCGGCGACGACGCGGGCGCGGTGCACCACCAGGTCCGGCAGCGGACGCTGTACGTCGTACACCTCGACCAGCGCCTCCCCGACGCGGATGACGCCCTGGTCGGCCAGCTGCCCGCCGGCCTCGGCGTAGAACGGGGTGCGGTCCAGCACCAGCTCGACCTCCGCCCCGGCCCCGGCGGCCGGCACCGGCGCGCCGCCGACGAGCAGCCCCCGCACCGTCGCCTCGTCCCGGACGGTGGCGTAGCCGGTGAACTCCGTGCCACCGCTGGCCGCCCACAGGTCCCGGTAGGCGCCCAGGTCGACGCCGGCGGTCTTGCGGGCCGCGGCGTCGGCCTGCGCCCGGGCCCGCTGCTCGGCCATCAGCCGACGGAACCCCTCCTCGTCGACGGACAGCCCCGCCTCGGCGGCCATCTCCAGGGTGAGGTCGACGGGGAAGCCGTAGGTGTCGTGCAGGGCGAACACGCGGTCCCCGGGGAGGGTGTGGCCCCCGGCCGCCCGGGTCTCCCGCACCGCGAGGTCGAAGATCTGGGTGCCGGCGCGCAAGGTCTCCAGGAAGGATGCCTCCTCGGCGACCGCCACGGCCCGGATCCGGGCCTGGTCCCCGAGCAGCTCCGGGTACTGCGGCCCCATGGCGCCGATCGCCGTGTCCACCAGCTCACCCAGCGCCGGGTCGTGGGCGCCGAGCAGGCGCATGTTGCGCACCGCCCGGCGGACCAGCCGCCGCAGCACGTAGCCGCGGGCCTCGTTGCCCGGGGTCACCCCGTCACCGATGAGCATGACCGCGGTACGGGTGTGGTCGGCGATGACCCGCAGCGCGACGTCGGCCCTCCCGTCGGCGTCCCCGGCGCCGTACTGGTGCCCGCTGAGCTCCCCCGCCCGGTCCAGCACCGCCCGGCTGGTGTCGATCTCGTACAGGTTGTCCACGCCCTGCAGGAGCGCGGCCATCCGCTCCAGGCCCATCCCGGTGTCGATGTTCTTGGCCGGCAGCTCGCCGAGGATCGGGTACCCGTCCTTGGCCCCGCCGGGGCCCCGCTCGTACTGCATGAACACGAGGTTCCAGACCTCGAGGTAGCGCTCCTCGTCGACGGCCGGCCCGCCCTCGGCGCCGTACGCCGGCCCCCGGTCGAAGTAGATCTCCGAGCAGGGCCCGGCGGGGCCGGGCACCCCCATGGACCAGAAGTTGTCCGCCATACCGCGCCGCTGGATGCGCTCGGCGGGCAGGCCGACGACCCGCTGCCAGATGTCCGCGGCCTCGTCGTCGTCCAGGTAGACGGTGGCCCACAGCCGGTCGTCGGGGAAGCCGTAGCCGCCGTCGGCGACGGGGGTGGTGAGCAGCTCCCAGGCCAGCGGGATGGCCCGCTCCTTGAAGTAGTCCCCGAACGAGAAGTTGCCGCACATCTGGAAGAAGGTGGCGTGCCGGGTGGTCCGGCCCACCTCCTCGATGTCCGGGGTGCGCACACACTTCTGCACCGAGGCGGCGCGGGGCCAGGGGGCGGGCAGGTCGCCGCGGAAGTAGGGCTTGAACGGCTGCATCCCGGCGACGACGAACAGCAGCTCGGGGTCGTCGGCGACCAGCGGGGCGGACGGTACGACGGCGTGGTCTCGGGCGGCGAAGTACGCCAGGAACCGGCGGCGGATCTCGGCCGACTCCATCAGCGCCCCCCCGCCGGGGTGTTCCGGGACGGGCCATCCCCGTCGTCACGGACGTCCAGGCCCAGGGCGGTCCACAGCTCCTGCTCCCGTTCGGCCATGCCCACCCGCACCTCCGCCACGAAGTCGCGCAGGCCCGCCCGCAGGTCCCCGGCGGTCTGCGCGAGCCCCGCGGGGGTCACCGACTCCACGGCGCGGGAGAGCCGGCGTACGACGAGCACCCCGGCGGTCGCCCCCACGGCCACCCAGAACAGCCGGCGCATCTGGCGCCCCGGCGCCGGCGCCCGCGCCGGCCCCGCCGCGACCCGCCGGAACTGGCCAGCGCGCGGCGGACCCCGTAGGAGAAGGCGGCGACCCGGACCAGCGGTCCGCCCAGCGTGGTGGCCAGCACCCCGCTGAGCGCGCCGGCGTTCGCGGTCACCTGCGCCACGTGCGAGGTGATGGTGTCCACCCGGACCAGCTGGGCGTTCGCTGTGGTCACCGTGGTGGTCACTTCGCGCAGCAGCGGCACGGTCTCGTCGGACACGCTGGCGACCAGCCGGGTGGTCTCGTCGAGGACCTTGCCCAGCTTGACCAGGGGCACGGCGACGACGCCGACGAGCAGCACGAAGGCCACCGCCGCGATCAAGCCGGCGATCTCTCCAGCGGACATGCCGGTGACCTTACCCTCGGCCCTGGCGGGATCAACTGCGGCGTCATCCACGCGCCCCGACCCTGACCCCCCAAGACCGACTGTGACGTTGGTGACGGGGCGCGCCGCGTGTCGCGTCGACAACGTCACCCTGGATCTTTCGGACAGGCGTCCACAGGCCTGGTGTGGATGCTCGACGCCCGGCTGCCCCGGCCCCTGGTGAACCAGCCGGTCGTCGACCTCGGGGGTCGCCTGCTCGGCGTCCCGGACCTGCTCGACCCGGAGGCCGGGCTGGTTGCCGAGTACGACGGGGCCGGGCACCGGGAGCTGGGCCGGCACACCGCGGACAACGTCCGCGAGGAGGGCCTGGAGGACAGCGGCCTGGTCGTGGTCCGGGCCCCCGGACCGGACCTGGCGGCCGAGCGGCGCCGCCTGGTGGTGCGGCTCCGCCGGGGCTGGCAGCGGGGCGTGGCGCGGGACCGGCGTCGGGACCGGTGGCGCCTCGGCTGAGCAGCCGTGGTGGAGGCGCGCATGATCGACTGTGACGTTGGTGACGGGACGCGCCGCGTGTCGCGTCGAGAACGTCACAGTCGATCTTGCGGGGGCTCCCGGCCCAGGGCGGCCCGCACCCGGGCCAGCAGGTCGGCGTACCGGGCCTCGGTGCCGTGCCGGGTCGGCTGGTAGTAGCGCCGCCCTCGCACCGGCTCCGGGGCGTACTCCTGCGCGGCGACCGCCCCGGGCAGGTCGTGCGGGTACACGTAGCCGGTGCCGTGGCCGAGCCGGGACGCCCCCGGGTAGTGCGCGTCCCGCAGGTGCGCCGGCACCGGCCCCACGACCCCCCGGCGGACGTCGGCGAGGGCGGCGTCCACGGCACGGACCACGGCGTTCGACTTCGGGGCCAGCGACAGCGCGATGACCGCCTGGGCCAGGTTGATCCGGGCCTCCGGCAGGCCGACCAGGGCGACCGCCTCGGCGGCGGCCACCGCCGTGGTCAGCGCGGTGGGGTCGGCCAGGCCGATGTCCTCGCTGGCCAGGATCACCAGCCGGCGGGCCAGGAACCGGGGGTCCTCGCCGGCCTCGACCATCCGGGCCAGGTAGTGCAGAGCCGCGTCGACGTCGCTGCCGCGCACCGACTTGATCAGGGCGCTGGTCACGTCGTAGTGCTGGTCCCCGGCCCGGTCGTAGGCGATCGGCACCCGGTCGAGGGCGGCCTGCAGCGCGCCGGCGTCCACCGCCGACCCGCCGCGCGCCCGGACTGCCTCCGCGGCGGACTCCAGCGCGGTCAGCGCGCGGCGGGCGTCGCCGCCGGCCAGCCGAACCAGCGTGGCCAGCTGCTCCTCGGGCACCTCCAGCCCGGGGTAGCCGCGGGTGTCGGTCACCGCGCGGCGGACCAGCTCCCGGACGTCGGCGTCGGCCAGCGGCTCAAGGGTGAGGAGCAACAGGCGGGACAGCAGCGGTGTGATCACCGAGAAGGACGGGTTCTCCGTGGTGGCGGCGACCAGGCTCACCCAGCGGTTCTCCACCGCCGGCAGCAGCTGGTCCTGCTGGGCCTTGTTGAACCGGTGCACCTCGTCGACGAACAGCACGGTCTCCCGGCCGGTGCGGCCCAGCGCCTCCCGGGCCGCGTCCACCGCCGCCCGGACCTCCCGCACCCCGGCGGTCACCGCGGACAGCTCCACGAACCGCCGGCGGGTGGCCTGCGCGACGATCTGCGCGATGGTGGTCTTCCCGGTGCCCGGCGGGCCCCACAGCAGCAGAGCCAGGGGCGCGTCGCCCTCCACCAGGCGACGCAGCGGGCTGCCCGCGCCGAGCAGGTGGCGCTGCCCGACGAGCTCGTCGAGCGTGCGCGGGCGCAGCCGGACGGCCAGTGGGGCCAGCGCCGCCTCCGCCGCCCGCGCCCCCGCCTCGAAGAGCGTCTCCTCGCCGTGGGCCACCCGGCGAGCGTAGCCGCGGGCAGAGGGGTGGCCTCCGCGGGCAAGGTGGTGGCGGCCGACCTCGCGCCGCTCACGGCCACAGCCGGGGGCGCGACGCTCGTCGCCCCCCTGCGATGAAGGCGTCCTTGTGGACTCACTTGCGTAGTGAAGGACGCCTTCATGCGGGGGTGTCGACGCCCGCCTCCCGGCGCTGCGCCGGGGTGATGGGGGTGGGGGCCCCGGTCAGCGGGTCTGCCCCGGAGGCCGTCTTGGGGAAGGCGATGACGTCGCGGATCGACTCGGCCCCAGCGAGCAGCGCGCACACCCGGTCCCAGCCCAGGGCGATGCCGCCGTGCGGGGGCGGGCCGAAGGCGAACGCCTTGAGCAGGAACCCGAACTTCTCCTCCGCCTGGGCGGTGGACAGCCCGATGACGTCGAAGACCCGCTGCTGGGTCTGCGCGGCGTGGATCCGGATGGACCCCCCACCGATCTCGCTGCCGTTACACACCACGTCGTACGCCAGCGACAGGGCCGCCTCGGGCTCCTTGTCGAACCGGTCGGCCCACTCCGGCGCCGGTGCGGTGAACGGGTGATGCACCGCGGTCCACCCGCCCTGCCCGTCCTCCTCGAACATCGGCGCGTCGACCACCCAGCAGAACGCCCACGCGGAGGAGTCCAGCTGCCCGGTACGCCGACCCACCTCCAGGCGGACCGCCCCCAGCAGGGTCTGGGCCGGCAACGGTCGCCCGGCGGCGAAGAAGACGCAGTCCCCCGGGGCGGCCCCGACCCGCCCGGGCAGCGCCGCCCGCTCCGCGTCGGACAGGTTGCGGGCCACCGGCCCGCCGAGCGACCCGTCCGGCTCCACCAGCACATAGGCCAGGCCCGCGGCACCCCGGGCCCGCGCCCACTCCTGCCACCCGTCCAGCTCCCGGCGGGTCTGCGCCGCCCCGCCCGGGAGGACGACCGCACCCACGTAAGGGGCCTGGAACACCCGGAAGGCCGTGTCCGCGAACAGGTCGGTGCAGTCGACCAGCTCACAGCCGAAGCGCAGGTCAGGCTTGTCCGACCCGTAGCGGGCCATCGCCTCGTGCCACGGGATCCGGGGCAGCGGTCGCGGCAGCCGATAGCCGGCCAGCTCCCCCCACAGCTGGTCGAGGAGCTCCTCGGTCAGGTCAATGACGTCGTCGGCGTCGACGAAGCTCATCTCGATGTCGACCTGGGTGAACTCCGGCTGCCGGTCCGCGCGGAAGTCCTCGTCCCGGAAGCAGCGCACGATCTGGTAGTAGCGCTCCATCCCGGCAACCATGAGCAGCTGCTTGAACAGCTGCGGCGACTGCGGCAGCGCGTACCAGTGGCCCGGCTGCAGCCGCACCGGCACGAGGAAGTCCCGCGCCCCCTCGGGGGTGGAGCGGGTGAGGTACGGCGTCTCCACCTCGACGAAGCCGCGTGCCTCGAGCACCCGGCGGGCCAGCCGGTTCGCCGCGGAGCGCAGCCGCAACGCCGCCGCGGCCGCGGGCCGGCGCAGGTCCAGGTAGCGGTACTCCAGGCGCAGCTCCTCCTTCACCTCCCCGGCCGGGTGGTCCAGGGGGAAGGGCAACGGGTCGGCGGCGGACAGGACCGTCAGGTCGTCCACGACGACCTCGACCTCGCCGGTGGGCAGCGCCGGGTTCTCGTTGCCGGCGGGCCGGCGGGCCACCCGGCCGGTGACCTGCACGCAGGACTCCACCCGGGGCAGCCGGGCGGGGTCGCGGATCACCACCTGGATGATCCCGGAAGCATCACGCAGGTCGACGAAAGCCAGCTCGCCGTGGTCACGCCGCCGGGCGATCCACCCGGTGAGGACCACCGAGACGCCGTCGTCCCCGGCGCGCAGCGCGCCGGCACTGTGGGTTCGGATCACGGGAGCCTCTCTGTCACGATGGCGGGTACGTCGCCGAACCGCACCGCCACCTGCTCACCGGTGGCGAGGTCCTTGACCTGCACGGTCCCCTCGGCCAGGTCCCGGTCACCGGCGACGAGGGCGAGGCGAGCCCCGGAACGGTCCGCGGCGCGCATCGCCCCCTTCAGCCCGCGCCCGCCATACGCCAGGTCGGCGGCGACCCCGGCTCGGCGCAACGTCGTCACCAAAGCAAAGAGCCGGTCGCGGGCCTCGAGCCCGAGCGGGACGGCGAAGACCTCGCAGCGGCGGGGCCGCGGCGGGTTCAGCCCCTCGGCCTCGCAGGCCAGCAGCGTGCGGTCCACCCCCAGGCCGAAGCCCACCCCGGGCATGGCCGGCCCCCCCAGGGACTCGGCCAGCGCGTCGTAGCGCCCCCCGCCGCCGACCCCTGACTGGGCACCCAAGCCCTCGTGCACGAACTCGAAGGTGGTCCGCGTGTAGTAGTCCAGCCCGCGGACCAGCCGAGGGTTGTCCCGCCAGCGCACCCCGGTCGTGGCCAGCAGCCGGCACACCACGTCGTGGTGCTCCCGGCAGGCGACGCACAGCGAGTCGGTGACCAGCGGGGCCTCGGCGAGCTGGGCGAGCACCTCGGGCCGCTTGTCGTCCAGCACCCGCAGCGGGTTGAGCTCGACCCGGCGCCGGGTGTCGGCGTCGAGGTCCAGGCCGCGGAGGAACTCCTGCAGCCGGGTCCGGTACGCCGGGCGGCAGACCGCGCAGCCGAGCGAGTTCAGGTCGAGCCGTACGCCGGTGAGCCCGAGGGCGGCGTACCCGTCCCAGGCGAGCAGCACCACCTCGGCGTCCAGCGCCGGGTCGTCGGAGCCCAGCGCCTCCACGCCGACCTGCTGCAGCTGCCGGTAGCGCCCCGCCTGCGGCCGCTCGTAGCGGAAGAACGGGCCGGCGTACCAGAGCTTGACCGGCGCCTGCCCGTGGTGGGCGCCGTGCTCGAGCACCGCGCGCAGCACGCCGGCGGTGCCCTCGGGGCGCAGGGTCACCGAGCGGTCGCCCCGGTCGGCGAAGGTGTACATCTCCTTGGCGACCACGTCGGTGGACTCCCCTACGCCCCGGGCGAACAGCTCGGTGTCCTCGAACACCGGCAGTTCGACGTACCCGTAGCCGGCCTTCCGGGCTGGGGCGACCAGCGCGTCGCGGACGGCCAGGAACGCCTCCGAGCGGGGCGGCAGGTAGTCGGGCACCCCCTTGGGGGCGCGGAACCGGGCGATCACGAGGACCGGGCCGACCGGGCCGGCCCGGCCAGCGCGGCGGCCTCGGCGAGGAACGGGTTGCTCGCCCGCTCGCGCCCCACCGTGGTCCGCGGCCCGTGTCCGGGCAGCACCAGGGTGGCATCGGGCAGTGGCAGCACCCGCGTCGCCAGGCTGCGCAGCATCGCCACCGGATCCCCCCCGGGCAGGTCGGTGCGCCCAATGGACCCGGCGAACAGGACGTCCCCGACGACCACGGTGCCGGCCCACGGCTCCGCGTCCGGCCGAGCCGGGCCGCCCGGCAGCCGGAACAGCACCGAGCCCGGGGTATGGCCCGGGGCGTGCTCGACGGTGAGGCGCAGCCCGGCCAGGTCCAGGACGGTCCCGTCGGTGAGCGGGCGGACGTCGTCCGGCTCGGTCCACCGCAGCTGGCCGGCGAACAGCTGGCGGGTCTCCGGAGACAGCCCGCGCAGCGGGTCCACCAGCAGGTCGGCGTCCCCCGGGTGGATGTACGCCGGGATGTGGCGGGCACCGGCGACCGGGACGACGGAGAAGGTGTGGTCCAGGTGCCCGTGGGTGAGCAAGACGGCGACCGGGCGGAGCCGGTGCTCGGCGAGGACCCCGGCCAGCGGAACCTCCACGTCGACCCCCGGGTCGACCACCAGGCACTCCTCTCCCGCGGCGGGGGCGAGCACCCAGCAGTTGGTGCCGAAGGCGGCGGCCGGGAACCCGGCGACGAGCACGATCGTCCTCACCTTCCGGTAGCGACGGGATCACCAGCCTACCGACGCCGCCGGGCCGAGCCCGCCGCCGCCCCCGCGACCGGCCGGTGCCTAGACTGCGGCGGCGAAACCGGCCCGGGAGGACGTGTGGCGAGCACCCGGCGGCGCGAGCGTGAGCTGGCGCGAGCCAAGTACGAGCGGCAGCAGGCGCGCCGTCAGCAGCAGCGGCGCCGGCGGCGTCGCGTCAACGCCGTCGTCGGCACCGCGGTGACCCTGGCCGTGATCTTGGGCGGGGCGGCGTTCGCGCTGACCCGCGGCGCCGGCCCGGCCACGACCGCGGCGGCCAGCCCGTCCCCGGGGACCACCGGGCCGGCGACGACGCCCAGCCCGGCCGCCGCGAAGCCCTGTGCCTACACCCCGGCCGCCACCCCGGCGGCCAAGAACGTGGGGGTGCCGGTTTTCGATGCCGCGCAGGCCGTCGTCCCGTACACGGCCACGCTGCGCACCACCGCCGGCGACGTGACCTTCCAGTCCCTGAGCGCGCAGGCCCCGTGCGCGTCGTTCTCCTTCCGGTTCCTGGCCGGCAAGAAGTACTTCGACGGCACCACCTGCCATCGGCTGACCACCTCACCGACCCTGTCGGTGCTGCAGTGCGGCGACCCGTCTGGCACCGGTCGGGGCGGCCCCGGCTACGCCTTCCCGGACGAGAACCTCGCCGGGGCCACGTACCCGGCGGGCACGGTGGCCATGGCCAACAGCGGGCCGGACACCAACGGCAGCCAGTTCTTCCTCGTCTACCAGGACAGCCAGCTGCCGCCGAGCTACACCCCGTTCGGACGCATCACGGCAGGCCTGGACGTGCTGCGCAAGGTGGCCGCGGCGGGGACTGCCAACGGCACCCAGGACGGCGCCCCGAAGACCCCCGTGACGATCAGCACGGTGACGATCGCGCCCTGACCCCCGTCCCATAGGCCCCCTCCTGCACATCGGACACGGCTGGCGGCGAGGAGTCCAGGACCGCTAGGCGGGGCGGGCCGAGGTGACCCGGTAGGCGTCGTACACACCCTCGACGCCGCGCACCGCCCGCAGCACGTGGCCCAGGTGCTTGGTGTCGCCCATCTCGAAGGTGAACCGGCTCACCGCCACCCGGTCCCGGCTGGTCGTCACCGACGCGGACAGGATGTTCACGTGCTGGTCGGACAGCACCCGGGTGACGTCGGCGAGCAGCCGGCTGCGGTCCAACGCCTCGACCTGGATGGCCACCAGGAACACGCTGGAGGCCGAGGGGGCCCACTCCACCTCGACCATGCGGTCGGGCTCGGCGGCCAGGGCCTGCACGTTGGCGCAGTCCGCGCGGTGCACGGACACCCCGTTGCCCCGGGTCACCCAGCCGACGATGGCGTCCCCGGGGACGGGGGTGCAGCAGCGGGCCAGCTTGACCCACACGTCCGAGGCGTCCTTGACGACCACCCCGGGGTCGGTGGCCGCCCGTCCCGTCCGGCGCCGGCCCCGCGGCGGGGTGACCGCCTCCGCCAGGTCCTCCGCGGCCCCCTCCTCGCCCCCCAGGGCCTGCACCAGGCGGCTGACGACGGACTGGGCGGAGAGGTGACCCTCCCCCACCGCGGCGAACAACGCCGACACGTCGGCGTAGCGCATGTCCCGGGCCAGGGTGACCAGCGCCTCCCCGCCCAGCAGTCGCTGCAGCGGCAGGTTCTGCTTGCGCATGGTCCGGGCGATGGCGTCCTTGCCCTGCTCGATGGCCTCTTCGCGGCGCTCCTTGGAGAACCAGGACCGGATCTTGTTTCGGGCGCGGGCGCTGCTGACGAAGGTCAGCCAGTCCCGGCTGGGCCCGGCGCTGGCCGACTTGCTGGTGAAGATCTCCACCACGTCGCCGTTGTCCAGCCGGCTCTCCAAGGGCACGAGCCGGCCGTTCACCCGGGCGCCGATGCAGCGGTGTCCGACCTCGGTGTGTACGGCGTAGGCGAAGTCCACCGGGGTCGCCCCCGAGGGCAGCGCGATGACGTCCCCCTTCGGGGTGAACACGAAGACCTCACTGGCGTTGAGGTCGAAGCGCAGGGACTCGAGGAACTCCCCGGGGTCCTCGGTCTCCCGCTGCCAGTCGACCAGCTGGCGCAGCCAGGTCATGTCGTCCCCGGTGCCCCGGCCCGGTGCGCGGGTGCCCCGTTCCGGCTCCTGCTTGTACTTCCAGTGGGCGGCGACGCCGTACTCTGCGCGCCGGTGCATCGAGGTGGTCCGGATCTGCAGCTCGACCGGCTTGCCCTCCGGGCCGATCACCGTGGTGTGCAGGGACTGGTACATGTTGAACTTGGGCATCGCGATGTAGTCCTTGAACCGTCCGGGCACCGGGTTCCACCGGGCGTGGATGGTGCCCAGGACGGCGTAGCAGTCGCGTACGCTCTCGACGAGGACCCGGATGCCCACCAGGTCGTAGATGTCGGCGAAGTCGCGACCCCGGACGATCATCTTCTGGTAGATCGAGTAGTAGTGCTTGGGCCGCCCGGTCACGGTGGCCTTGATCTTGGCGGCCCGCAGGTCCTCCGCGACCTGGTCCACGACCCGGGTGAGGTACTCGTCCCGGCTGGGGGCGCGCTCGGCGACCAGCCGGACGATCTCGTCGTACATCTTCGGGTACAGGGTCCCGAAGGACAGGTCCTCCAGCTCCCACTTGAGCGTGTTCATGCCCAGCCGGTGCGCCAGCGGCGCGTAGATCTCCAGGGTCTCCCGGGCGATCCGCTCCTGCTTCTCCACCTTCAGGTAGCGCAGCGTCCGCATGTTGTGCAACCGGTCGGCCAGCTTGATGACCAGGACCCGGATGTCCTTGGCCATCGCAACGACCATCTTGCGAACCGTCTCGGCCTGGGCGGCGGCACCGTAGCTGACCTTGTCCAGCTTGGTCACCCCGTCGACGAGGTGGGCCACCTCCGCGCCGAAGTCGTCCCGGCACCGGTCCAGGGTGTACTCGGTGTCCTCCACGGTGTCGTGCAGCAGGGCCGCGACCAGCGTGGAGGGCTCCATGCCCAGCTCGGCGAGGATCGTCGCCACCGCCAGGGGATGGGTGATGTACGGGTCGCCGCTGCGGCGCAGCTGCCCGGCGTGGCACCGCTCGGCGATCGCGTACGCCCGCTCGACGTCCCGCAGGTCCGCCTTCGGGTGGTTCGCCCGCACCGTTCGGAACAGCGCCTCGAGGCCCGGGTTGCCGGCGGAGCCCCGCGAGCTGCCCAGCCGCACCAGGCGGGCCCGTACCCGCAGCCCGGTGGCCGGCGCGGCCGGCTCGCCCCGGGGGGCGACCGCGGGCGGGTCGACCGGGTCGGGCACGGCGACGGCCCCGGGCGCGTCCGCCCGCGGCGACCCTCCCGTCCTGACCTCGTCCGGCACGCCTGTACCCCTCACCTGGAGCCGAACAGCCAGTCTAGGCGGTGCGCCCAGAGGGCTACACCCGCAGCAAGGCGTGCACGTCCCGACCGGCCAGCCGGTCCCGGCCGTGCAGAAAGGTCAGCTCCAGCAGCACCGACACCCCGGCCACCTCGGCGCCGGCCTGCTCCACCAGGCGGGCGGCGGCGTCGGCGGTCCCCCCGGTGGCGAGGACGTCGTCCACCACGAGCACCCGGTCGCCGGGTTCGAAGGCGTCGCGGTGCACCTCGATGGCAGCCTCCCCGTACTCCAGCGAGTACGAGGTGGTGAACGTGGCCGAGGGCAGCTTGCCCTGCTTGCGCACCGGCACGAAGCCTGCCCCGAAGTGGTAGGCGACGGGGGCGGCGAGGATGAACCCGCGGGCCTCGATCCCAACGACCTTGTCGACGGTGCCCCGACCGTGGTGGGCGACGATCGCGTCGACCGCGCCAGCGAAGGCGACGTGGTCGGCCAGCAGTGGGGTGATGTCCTTGAACACGATCCCCGGGCGGGGGTAGTCGGGGACGTCCCGGACCCGGTCGCGCAGCAGCCGGCCCAGGTCGAGCGGCCCCCGGTGCCTCGTGGTCACCGTCGCCTCATTCGGGCCGCGGGC
>JBMOMH010000043.1:0-15240 GCA_049323135.1 Actinomycetota bacterium | reverse complement strand
CGCGCCGGCTGCTCGCCGGCCTGGCCGCGTTCCTCGGGCTGGTGCTGCTGCTCGGCGTGGCCGGCTACCTGTGGGTCGACCGGGGGCTGCGCCGGGTCGACGCCCTGCCGGAGTACGCCGGCCGGCCGGCGGCGGGCGCCGGGACGAACTGGCTGATCGTCGGCTCGGACAGCCGGGCCGGGACCCCGCAGGAGGCCAACGTCCGCGGACAGCGCGCCGACACGATCATGCTGCTGCACGTGAGCGCCGACGGGCGCAGCCGGACCCTGGTCAGCCTCCCCCGCGACTCCTACGTCGCCATCCCCGCCTCCGGCGCCACCCGCGCGCAGCGAAACAAGCTCAACGCGGCGTACGCCCTCGGCGGGGGCCCGCTGCTGGCGCGCACGGTGGAGACGGCGACGGGGCTGCGCATCCAGCGCTACGTCGAGGTGGGCTTCGAGGGGTTCGTGCGGATCGTCGACGCCGCGGGCGGCGTACGGCTGTGCCTGGAGGCGCCGCTGCGGGACCGGGACAGTGGGGCCAACTTCCCCGCCGGATGCACCCAGGCCGGCGGCGACCAGGCCCTGGCCTACGTGCGGGCCCGCAAGGCCGACCCCCTCGGGGACCTGGGGCGGGTGCAGCGCCAGCAGCGCTTCCTCGCCGCGCTCGTCGACCGGGCCACCAGCCCCGGGGTGCTGCTCAACCCACCTCGGCTGGTGGCCGTCGGCAACGCCACGCTCGCCGCCGTACAGGTGGACCGCGGCATGGGCCCGCTCGACCTGGCCGGCTTCGCCCTGGAGATGCGGGCGCTCGCCCGCGGCGGCGGCGTCGCCACCACCGTCCCGGTGGCCAACCCCGGCTACGCGGTGCCCGGCGTCGGCTCCACCGTGCTGTGGGACCGGGCCGGCGCGGCGCTCCTCTTCGGGGAGCTACGCGCCGACCGACCGGTGCCCTCGCCGGGCACTCGATGACCCGGCGACACCCCCTCAGTCCGGGACGGCCGCCTCCAGCAGGGCCCGCAGGCTCCCCACCCGGTCCGCCAGCCGGGTCACGGTCTCGGCCAGCGCGGGGTCGGGGGCCAGCCGCGCCTGGGTGCCCAGCAGCTCCACCTGCTCCTCCACGGCGGCCAGCCGGGCGACCAGCTCGCCGAGCAGGGCCGTCGCGTCCCCCCCGGCGGACGGCTCCCCACCGCCCCCGGTGAGACGGCGCAGCAGGGCGGCCTGCTCCCGCAGCAGCCGGTTCTTCCGGTACAGCTCGACGAAGACCGCCACCTTGGCCCGGAGCACCCAGGGGTCGAACGGCTTGGCCAGGAAGTCCACTGCGCCGGCGGCGTACCCGCGGAAGGCCTGCCGCGGCTCCTTGTCCACCGCGGTGAGAAAGATGATCGGGACGTCGCGGGTGCGCTCCCGGCGCTTGATGTGCCCGGCGGTCTCGTAGCCGTCCATCCCGGGCATCTGTACGTCGAGCAGGATGACGGCGAAGTCGTCGGTGAGCAGCGCCTTGAGCGCCTCCTCGCCAGAGTGGGCCCGCACCAGCACCTGGTCAAGCGAGCTGAGGATGGCCTCCAGGGCCAGCAGGTTCTCCGGCCGGTCGTCGACGAGCAGGATCTTGGCCTTGTCCGTCACCGGCCCATCCTAGTCAGCCGCCCGTCCCGGCCGCCCTGCCGGCCCGCTAGCCGCCCAGCCAGCCACGCAGCAGGGTGAGCAGCCGCTCCACGTCGACGGGCTTGGTGACGTGCTCGCTGGCCCCGGCCGCGAGGGACTTGTCCCGGTCCCCCTTCATCGCCTTCGCGGTGACCGCGACGATCGGCAGCGTCGCGAACTGGGGCATCGCCCGGATGGCTCGCATCGTCGCGTAGCCGTCCATCTCCGGCATCATCAGGTCCACCAGCACGACGTCGACGTCAGGGTGCTGCTGCAGCTGGTCAAGGCCCTCCTTGCCGTTCTCGGCGTAGCGCACCTGCAGGCCCCGCTCCTCCAGGGCGCTGGTGAGGGCGAAGACGTTGCGCACGTCGTCGTCGATGATGAGCACCCGGCGTCCGGTGAGGACGGCGTCCGTCCCGGGCGCCGGCGCCCGGTGCAGCAGCAGCGAGGTCTCGTCCAGAAGCCGCCGTGGGGAGCGGGCGTCCTTGACGATGACCCGCCCCGCATGCTTGCGCAGGCGGGCCTCCTCGCGGCGGGTGAGGTCCTTGCCCGTGTAGACGATGACCGGCAGGTTGCCCAGGGACGGGCGCTGGCGCACCTCCTCGAGCAGGCTGAACCCGCTGGCGCCGGGCAGCTTCAGGTCCAGCACCATGCCGTCGAAGTGCTCACGGTCCAGCACGTCCAGCGCCTCCTCGGCCGAGCCGACGGCCGTGACCGCGACGTCCTCGTCACTGACCAGCCGGGCGATGCCCGCCCGCTCGACCTCGTCGTCCTCGACCACGAGCAGGCGGCGTACGGAGGCGCCGAGCGAGGCGCCGACCTCGGCCAGCGCGGCGCCCAGCGCGGGCGCCGTCACCGGAGCGGGGATGACCGCGACCGGACCGGCCGGCTGGGCGGGCTGCTGCTGCCCGGTGGCCGGGTCGCCGACGGCCTCGGGCGTCTCGGGCGGCCACTCCGGCAGGTACAGGGTGAACGTGCTGCCCTGGCCCACCCGGCTCTCCGCGTGGATCTCGCCACCCAGCAGGCGGGCCATCTCCCGGCTGATGGACAGGCCCAGCCCGGTGCCGCCGTAGCGCCGGCTCGTCGTGCCGTCGGCCTGCTGGAAGGCCTCGAAGACGACGCGCAGCTTGTCCGCCGGGATGCCGATCCCGGTGTCCGTGACGGCGAAGCCGACCACGGCGCCGGCCTCCTGCAGCGACCGGGCCGCCAAGCGCCCGGGCCGGGCGCGGAAGATGCGCAGCCGTACCCCGCCGCGCTCGGTGAACTTCACCGCGTTCGACAGCAGGTTGCGCAGGATCTGCTGCAGGCGCTGCTCGTCGGTGTGCAGCGCCGCGGGTACCCCCGGCGCCAGCTCGACGTCGAAGTCCAGACCCTTCTCCAGGGTCAGCGGCCGGAAGGTGGCCTGGACGTAGTCGACGACCTCGTGCAGGTCGATGGGGCGGGGATGCACGTCCATCTTGCCGGCCTCGACCTTGGACAGGTCGAGGATGTCGTTGATGAGCTGCAGCAGGTCACTGCCCGCGGTGTAGATGGTGCGGGCGAACTCGACCTGCTTGGCGGTGAGGTTGGCCTCCCGGTTGTCGCTGAGCAGCTTGGCGAGGATGAGCAGGCTGTTCAGCGGCGTACGCAGCTCGTGGGACATGTTGGCGAGGAACTCCGACTTGTAGCGGGAGGACAGCGCCAGCTGCTCGGCCCGCTCCTCCAGCGCCTGGCGCGCCTCCTCGATCTCGGAGTTCTGGATCTCGATGGCCCGGTTCTGCTCGGCGAGCAGCGTCGCCTTGTCCTCCAGCTCGGCGTTGGTCTGCTGCAGCTCTTCCTGCTGGACCTGCAGCTCCTGCTGCTTCTGCTGCAGCTCCGCGGCGAGCCGCTGCGACTCGGCGAGCAGCTCCTCGGTGCGGCTGCTGGCCATGATGGCGTTGAGCGAGACCCCCACCGTCTCCATCAGCTGGTCGAGGAACTGCTGGTGCACGGGGCTGAACCGGGCGAAGGAGGCCAGCTCGATGACGCCCAGCACCCGGCCCTCGAAGAGCACGGGCAGCACGACGAGGTTCACCGGGGGGGCCTCCCCCAGCCCGGAGCTGATCCGGATGTAGTCCGGGGGCGCCTCGGTGACGAGGATCGCCTGCCGCTCCACCGCCGCCTGCCCGACGAGGGACTCGCCCCAGGCGAACCGGTTGGGCACGTTGCGCCGCGCCCGGTACCCGTAAGTGGCGATGAGCCGCAGCACCGGGGTCCCCTCGTCCTCCTCGGCGAGGAAGAACGCCCCGTGCTGCGCCGAGACCACCGGGGTCAGCTCGGACATGATCATGCTGGCCACGTCGAGCAGGTCGCGGCGACCCTGCATCAGCCCGGTGATCCGGGCCAGGTTGGTCTTGAGCCAGTCCTGCTCCTGGTTGGCCCGGGTCGTCTGGCGCAGGTTGAGGATCATCTGGTTGAGGCCGTCCTTGAGCTCGGCGACCTCCCCGGAGGCCTCGACGGCGATCTCCCGGCTGAGGTCGCCGCGGGTCACCGCGGTGGCCACCTCGGCGATCGCCCGCAGCTGGGTGGTCAGCGTGCCCGCAAGCTGGTTGACGTTCTGGGTGAGCTTGCGCCAGGTGCCAGAGACGCCCTCGACCTCGGCCTGCCCGCCGAGCCGGCCCTCGGTGCCCACCTCCCGGGCCACCCGGGTCACCTCCGCCGCGAACGCGGACAGCTGGTCGACCATCGTGTTGATCGTCGTCTTCAGCTCGAGGATCTCCCCCCGCGCGTCCACCGTGATCTTCTGGGAGAGGTCGCCGCGGGCCACCGCCGTGGTGACCAGGGCGATGTTGCGCACCTGGTCGGTCAGGTTCCCGGCCATCGAGTTGACGTTGTCGGTGAGGTCCTTCCACGTGCCGGACACCCCGCGGACCTGCGCCTGCCCGCCCAGCTTCCCCTCGGTGCCCACCTCCCGGGCCACCCGGGTCACCTCGTCGGCGAACGCGGACAGCTGGTCGACCATCGTGTTGATCGTCGTCTTCAGCTCGAGGATCTCCCCCCGCGCGTCCACGGTGATCTTCTGGGAGAGGTCGCCGCGGGCCACCGCCGTGGTCACCTGGGCAATGTTGCGCACCTGGTCGGTCAGGTTGCGGGCCATCACGTTGACCGACTCGGTGAGGTCCTTCCAGGTGCCCGAGACGTCCCGGACGTCGGCCTGCCCACCGAGCCGGCCCTCGGTGCCCACCTCGCGGGCCACCCGGGTCACCTCGGCGGCGAACGCCCGCAGGGTGTCCACCATCGTGTTGATGGTGTCGGCGAGCGCGGCCACCTCACCCTTGGCCTCGACGGTGATCTTCTGGGAGAGGTCGCCGCGGGCCACCGCCGAGGACACCTGGGCGATCGAACGGACCTGCCCGGTCAGGTTCCCCGCCATCGAGTTGACGTTGTCGGTGAGGTCCTTCCAGGTCCCGGACACCCCACGCACCTGCGCCTGCCCCCCCAGCTTCCCCTCGGTGCCCACCTCCCGGGCCACCCGGGTCACCTCGTCGGCGAACGCGGACAGCTGGTCGACCATCGTGTTCACCGTGTTCTTCAGGGCCAGCAGCTCCCCCTTCACGTCCACCGTGATCTTCTGGGAGAGGTCCCCGTTGGCCACCGCCGTGGTCACCGCGGCGATGTCCCGGACCTGGGCGGTGAGGTTGTCCGCCATGGAGTTCACCGAGTCGGTCAGCGCCTTCCAGGTGCCGGAGACCCCCACCACCTTGGCCTGCCCGCCGAGCCGCCCCTCGGTGCCCACCTCCCGCGCCACCCGGGTCACCTCGTCGGCGAAGGTGCGCAGCGTCTCGGTCATCGTGTTGATGGTGTCGGCGAGCTCGGCCACCTCGCCGCGGGCGCTCACCGTGATCTGCTGGGTCAGGTCGCCCCGGGCCACCGCGCGGGCCACCGAGGAGATGTCCCGCACCTGGTTGGTCAGGTTGCTGGCCATCACGTTCACCGAGTCGGTGAGGTCCTTCCAGGTGCCGCTGACCCCCTGCACGTCGGCCTGCCCGCCCAGCCGCCCGTCGGTGCCCACCTCCCGGGCCACCCGGGTCACCTCGGCGGCGAAGGAGGACAGCTGGTCGACCATCCGGTTGACCGTCTGCTTGAGCTCGAGCACCTCACCCTGCACCTCGACGGTGACCTTGCGCGACAGATCGCCGTTGGCCACCGCGGTGGTGACCACCGCGATGTCGCGCACCTGCGCCGTGAGCCGGCTGGCCATGAAGTTCACCGAGTCGGTCAGGTCCTTCCAGCTGCCCGACGCGCCGCGCACCTCCGCCTGCCCGCCGAGCTTTCCCTCGGTGCCCACCTCGCGCGCGACCCGGGTCACCTCGGAGGTGAACAGCGACAGCTGGTCGACCATGCCGTTGACGGTGCGGGCCATGCGCTGGAACTCCCCGCGCAGCGGCAGGTCCTCGATGCGCAGCGCCATCTTCTGCGACAGGTCCCCGTCGGCCACCGCCTCCAGCACCCGGCCGACCTCCACGGTCGGCCGGACCAGGTCGTCGACCAGGCTGTTGGCCGCGTCGAAACAGTCCGCCCAGGCGCCCGGCGCATGGCCCGGGTCGAGACGCTCGGCCAGCCGGCCCTCCCGGCCGACCGCGCGGCGTACCCGGGCCAGCTCCTTGGCCAGGTGCGCCTGCCGCGCCACCACCTCGTTGAACGCCCGGGCCAGCGGGGCGCCCTCCCCGCGGACCGGCAGCCGGGTGCGGAAGTCCCCGTCCCGGAGGGCCTCCAGCGCCGCCAGCAGCCGGCTGGCCGCAACGTCGTCGCCCCGTGGCCGGGCGGGGACCGCCGCCGGGGAGGCGGACCTGCTCGCTGTCGCTTTGGTCGCCACATCAGCCTCCTCGGCCCATCGGGGAGCCGGCCCCGTCGGGGCAGGATTCTGTCACCATGAACCGGTTCCTCTGGGACACACCGGGCACGGATAACGACCACGGAGTGACGACCGAGGGGCCGAGCGAGGGGCCGAGCGAGGGGCCGAGCGAGGGCAAGGTGACGGCGACGACCAGCCTGCGGGTGTCCACGAGGTTCCCCGCCGGCGGCCCGACGGTGGCCGCCGCGCGGCGGTTCGTCCGGGACACCCTGCGGGCCTGGGGCGCCGAGGCGGTCGCCGAGGAGGCCGTGCTGCTGGTCAGCGAGCTGGTCACCAACGCCGTGGTGCACGCCGGCACCGAGGTCGAGGTGGGCTGCCGCCGGGAGGACGACCAGCTGGTCGTCGACGTGGTCGACCGCTACCCGGACCGGCCGCTGCCCGCGGCGCCCGCCGCGGTGTCCGCCGACGCGGAGGGCGGGCGGGGGCTGCTGCTGGCCGGCCAGCTCGCCGCCGCCTGGGGCATCTCCTACGAGCGCACGGTGAAGCGGGTGTGGTTCCGGCTCGCCCTGAACGAGCGCACCGCCGAGACCCCCGCCGGGACCACCGCGGCCAGCCCGCTCGCTGCGGCCGCGCCCCTGCCGACCACCGACGACGAGGTCCGGGTGGCCGTGCTGCGCACCACCCCGGACGGCCGGATCCTGCAGTGGGACGCCGCCGCACAGGCGCTGTTCGGCTGGACCGCCAGCCAGGTGCGGGGCCGGCCCCTCGGGGAGCTGGTGACCCTCGGCGGCGGGGAGGACAGCCCGGTGACCCTGAGCGAGGTGCTGGCCCTGGCGCGCTGGCAGGGCGAGTACGCCGTCCGGCACGCCGCCGGCGGCAGCGTCCCCGCGTTCGCGTCGCACGTGGCCAGCACGACCCGCGCCGGGGAACCCTCGGTGGTCTGCCTGCTGGTGCCCGCCGCGTCCCGCAGCGTGCTCGCCGCCCCGGTCCGGGCGGCGCTCCCCGACACCGAACCGGCCCTGCCGGACGACATCGCCCCCTCCGAGGCGGTGGCCGCCCGGCTGGGCCTGGACGACCTGCTCCAGCAGACGGTGCTGCGGGCCCGGGAGGTGCTGCGCGGCGACGCGGCGTACGTGCTGCTGGCCCGGGACGGCCCGGACGAGCTGGAGCTGCGCGCCGCGGTGGGCCTGCCCGAGGCGCTGCCTCGGCACCGGCGGGTCCCGGCCGGCACGGGGGTGGCCGGGCGGCTGGCCTCGGCGGCGCTGCCCCTCGTGTACGACGACCTGCGGCCCACCGGGGACGAGGTTCCCCTGCTCGCCGGCAGCGGCACCCGCTCGCTGGTGTCGGTGCCGCTGCTCGTCGAAGGGCGGCCCATCGGGACCCTCGGCGTGGCCAGCCGGCGCCCGGCCGCCTTCGGCAACGACGAGGCGCTGGCGCTGCAACGGGCCGCGGACCGGATCGCGCTGGTGGTGCACGTCGCCGGGCTCGCCGAGAACGAGCAGGCCCGGCGCGGCTGGCTGAGCTTCCTCGCCGAGGCCAGCGAGCTGCTCGCCGGGACGCTGCAGCCGCAGATGACCCTCGCCCTGCTCGGCCAGCTGGTGGTGCCCCGGCTCGCCCAGTGGTGCGCGGTGCACCTGTGCGACGACACGGGCACCGCCGTGCTGAGCTCGGTGTGGCACGCCGACGAGGACCAGACCGACGGGCTGCGCGGCGTACTGGCGAAGGTGCCGCCCCCTGAACCGGCGGCTGGCTCCCTCCCAACGCCCTGGCACCTGGACGAGGGGACCGCCACCGCACTGCGGGGACTGCCCGGCACCGCGGCGCTGACCGACGGGGAGCTGGTGGCCACCGCCCTGGTCGCCCGCGGCCGCCGGCTGGGCACCCTCGCCCTCGGCCGCCCCGCCGGCGACCCGTTCCCGCGGGAGGTGCTGGAGCTGGCCGAGGACCTGACCCGGCGGGCCGCGCTCGCCGTCGACAACGCCCGGCTGTACTCGTTGCGGCAGGCCGAGAGCCAGGCGCTGCAGCGCAGCCTGCTGCCCCACGAGCTCCCGGAGATCCCCGGGATGGAGGTGAAGGTCGCCTACGAGGCCACCGGCGCCGGCAACGAGGTGGGCGGCGACTTCTACGACGTGCTCGCCGCCGGGCCGGGGCGCTGGCGCTTCGCCATCGGCGACGTCTGCGGCAAGGGGCCGGAGGCGGCCGCGGTGACCGGGCTGGCCCGCCACGTGCTGCGCACCCTGGCCCGCAAGGGGGACGGCATCACCGAGGCGCTGGCCCAGCTGAACACGGCGATCCTCGCGGAGGGCAGCCGGGCCCGCTTCCTCACCCTGGTGTACGGCGAACTGCGGGTGGACGGCCCGGTGCCCCGAGTCAGCCTGGCCTGCGCCGGGCACCCGCCGCCGCTGCTCGTGCCGGTCGCCGGGCCGGTCACCCCGGTCGGGCCGACGGGCACCCTGCTCGGGGTGCTGCCGGAGCTGGACGTGGCGACCGGCGAGGTGGACCTGCCCCCCGGGGCCTGCCTCGTCCTCTACACCGACGGGGTCACCGAGCGCCGCGACGGCCCCCGCATGCTCGGCGAGGACGGCCTGCGCCGGCTGCTCGCCGGCTGCGCCGGGCTGGGCGCCGGGACGGTGGCCGCCCGGATCGCCGAGACGGTCGCCGAGTTCGCCGGCGAACCCCCGCGCGACGACCTCGCCGTGCTCGTGCTGCGTACCCTCCCCTGACCGCCCTCCCCTGACCGCCCTCCCCTGACCGCCCTCCCCTGACCGCCCTCCCCTGGCCGGCCCGGGCGGGTAGCCCCGGGGTTTGCCCGCCCGAACCGGCGGCGGTGGCCTAGCCTGGCCGGCGGGGTCCGCGCAGACCCCGCGGGGGACCGGGGAGGAGTGGGCGTGGGGCTGCAGATCGGGGTGGTCGGCACCGGCTACCTGGGGGCGACGCACGCCGCGGCGATGGCCGAGCTCGGCTACGACGTCCTCGGGCTGGACGTCGACGCGGCCAAGGTGGAGGCGCTGCGCGCCGGGCGGGTGCCGTTCTTCGAACCGGAGCTGGAGGCGTTGCTGGCCCGGCACGTGGCCAGCGGGCGGCTGCGGTTCACCACCTCCTACGCCGAGCTCGCCGACTTCGCCGACGTGCACTTCCTCTGCGTGGGCACACCGCAGCGCCGCGGCGAGTACGCGGCCGACCTGCGCTACGTGGAGGCGGCGGTGGAGTCCCTCGCGCCGCTGCTCACCCGGCCCTGCCTGGTGGCCGGCAAGTCCACGGTGCCGGTGGGGACGGCGGCCCGGCTGGCGGAGCGGCTGGCCGAGGCGGTCCCCGCTGGGGCCGAGGTGGACCTGGCGTGGAACCCGGAGTTCCTTCGGGAAGGGCACGGCGTGGCCGACTCGCTGCACCCGGACCGGCTGGTGTTCGGCGTCGCCTCCGAGCGCGCCGAGAAGCTGCTGCGCAGCGTCTACGAGCCGCTGCTCGCGGCCGGCGTACCCGTCGTGGTCACCGACCTGGCCACCGCGGAGCTGGTCAAGGCCGCCGCCAACGCCTTCCTCGCCACCAAGGTGTCCTTCATCAACGCGATGGCCGAGGTGTGCGAGGCGGCGGGGGCGGACGTCTCGCTGCTCGCCCAGGCCCTGGCCCACGACGCCCGCATCGGCGGCCGGTTCCTGCAGCCGGGGCTCGGCTTCGGCGGGGGCTGCCTGCCCAAGGACATCCGCGCGTTCATGGCCCGGGCCGGGGAGCTCGGCGCCGACCAGGCCCTGACCTTCCTCCGCGAGGTCGACGCGATCAACATGCGGCGGCGGGCCCGCACCGTGGACTTGGCCCGTGAGCAGCTCGGCGGGTCGTTCATGGGCCGCCGCGTCGGCGTCCTCGGCTGCGCGTTCAAGCCGGGGTCGGACGACGTCCGCGACTCCCCCGCGCTGAACGTGGCCGCGATGATCCAGCTGCAGGGCGGGTCGGTCACCGTGTACGACCCGAAGGCGATGGCCAACGCTGCCCGCAGCTTCCCTGACCTGGCGTTCGCCGAGTCCGCGTTCGCCGCCTGCGAGCGGGCCGACTTGGTGCTGCACCTCACCGAGTGGCAGGAGTTCCAGCGGATGGACCCCGAGGAGCTCGGGGCGGTCGTGGCCGCCCGCAAGGTGGTCGACGGGCGCAACGCGCTGGACGTGGACCGGTGGCGGGCCGCCGGCTGGACCTACCGGGCCCTCGGGCGGCCGTGACGCCGTCGTACGCCGACCCCTCGGTGATCCAGCGGGTGCTGCGCGACTGCCAGGTGTGGGCGGTCGTCGGCCTGGGGGGCAACCCGGCGCGCCCGGCGTACGGGGTGGCCGCCTTCCTGCAGCGGCAGGGCAAGCGGATCGTGCCGGTGCACCCGTCGGCGGCCACCGTGCTGGGTGAGCCCGGGTTCGCCAGCCTGGCCGACGTCCCGTTCCCGGTGGACTGCGTCGACGTGTTCCGGCGGGCCAGCGCGGCCGGGGAGGTGGCCGACGCCGCGGTGGCCTGCGGCGCGCGGGCGGTGTGGTTCCAGCTCGGCGTCGTCGATGCAGCGGCGGCCGCCCGGGTGCGGGCCGCCGGCCTGGACATGGTCATGGACCGCTGTCCCCGGCTGGAGTGGCCCGGGTAGCGCGCTGGCGGCGCAGCGCGGCGCCCTTGGCCCGGGCCTGGGCGGCCAGGTCGTCCTGGAAGCCGCGCATCCGGGCCCGCAGGGCCGGGTCGGCGACGGCGAGGATGCGCACCGCCAGCAGCCCGGCGTTGCGGGCCCCGCCGATGGCGACGGTGGCCACCGGCACCCCGGCGGGCATCTGCACGATGGACAGCAGCGAGTCCCAGCCGTCCAGGTGGGCCAGGGGCACGGGCACGCCGACGACGGGCAGCGGGGTGACGCTGGCCAGCATGCCCGGCAGGTGCGCCGCCCCCCCGGCGCCGGCGATGAGCACGCGCAGCCCCCGGTCCGCGGCGCTGGCCCCGTAGTCGAGCATGTCGCGGGGCAGCCGGTGCGCGGAGACCACGTCGACCTCGCAGGCCACCCCGAACTCGTCGAGGGCCGCCACCGCGGGGGCCATCGTCGGCCAGTCGGAGTCCGACCCCATCACCACACCGACCAGAGGGCCGGCCAGCGGCTGCTCACCCATCGAGGTCCCCCTGCAGGTACGCGGCGGCGTGCCGCACCCGGGCCCGGGTCTCCGCCAGGTCCGCACCGAGGGCGGTGACGTGGCCCACCTTGCGCCCGGGCCGCACCGCCTTGCCGTACAGGTGCACGTGCAGCGCCGGGTCCCGGGCCAGGCAGTGCGGCAGCCCGCCGTACAGGTCCGGGTGGCCGCCGAACACGTTGGCCATCACCGTGTACGGCGCCAGCGGGCGGGTCTCGCCCAGCGGCAGGTCCAGAACCGCGCGCAGGTGCTGCTCGAACTGGCTGGTCACCGCGCCCTCGATGGTCCAGTGCCCGCTGTTGTGGGGCCGCATGGCCAGCTCGTTGACCAGCAGGTCGGTGCCGGTGTCGAACAGCTCGACGGCCAGCAGCCCGGTCACCCCGAGCTCGGCGGCGATGCGCAGCGCC
This sequence comes from Actinomycetota bacterium, assembly GCA_049323135.1. Taxonomy (GTDB): domain Bacteria; phylum Actinomycetota; class Actinomycetes; order JBMOMH01; family JBMOMH01; genus JBMOMH01. The sequence goes on along the minus strand of JBMOMH010000043.1, from coordinate 3,260 downwards.
AGCTCCTGGGCCTGGCCGGCCCGCTCGGCGGGCAGGTCCGGGGCCGGCGCCACCACCTCGACGCACACCCCGCCGCGTTGCACCGTCTCCACCACCGGGTACGCCGCCGCCTGCCCGTGCGGGCTGCGGGCCACCAGGGCGGCCAGCTCCCGGGTGAAGCCCACCCGCTCCTCGACGAGCAGGGGCCCCCGCCCGGCGAGGGTCTCCGCCGCCTCGGCGGCGTCCTCGGCCAGCCAGACCCCCCGCCCGTCGTACCCGCCCCGGGGGGCCTTGAGCACCACCGGCCAGCCGGCCTCCGCGGCGAACGCGGCGACCTCGGCGGCGCTGGACACCACCCGCCAGCGGGGCCCGGGCAGCCCGGCCGCGCCCAGCCGCTCCCGCAGCAGCACCTTGTCCTGGGCGTGCGGCAGGGCCGCTGCGCCGGGGCGCAGGGTCACCCCGTCCGCCGCCAGCGCCCGCAGGTGGGCGGTGGGCACGTGCTCGTGGTCGAAGGTCAGCACGTCTACGCCCTTGGCGAACCGGCGCAGCGCGTGCAGGTCCCGGTGGTCCCCGACCTCCAGCTGGCTCACCACGCTGGCCGCGCTGTCGTCCGGGCTGGCCGCGAAGACCCGCAGCGGCACCCCGAGCGGGATGGCCGCCTGCTGGGTCATCCGGGCCAGCTGACCTCCCCCGACGATCCCCACCACGGGGACGGCTGCGGCGCTCACGGCAGCCCAGCGTACGGGCCCTACACCGGCAGGCCGAGCTCGCGGGCGATGAGCAGCCGCTGCACCTCGCTGGTGCCCTCCCCGATCTCCAGCACCTTCGCGTCCCGGTAGAACCGGGCGACGGGGAACTCGTTCATGAAGCCGTAGCCGCCGAAGACCTGGGTGGCCTCCCGGGCGTTGGCCATCGCCGCCTCCGAGGCGACCAGCTTGGCGATCGCCGCCTGCTTCTTGAACGGCTCGCCGCGCAGCAGCCGGGCGGCCGCGTCGTAGTAGGCCAGCCGGGCGGTGTGGGCCCGGACCTCCATGTCGGCGATCTTGAACTGGATGGCCTGGAACCGACCGATCTCCTGGCCGAAGGCCTGCCGGTCCCGGGCGTAGCGCAGGCACTCGTCGACGCACCCCTGAGCCAGGCCCACGCCGAGCGCGGCGATGGCGATCCTGCCCTCGTCGAGGATCTGCAGGAACTGTCCGTAGCCCCGCCCCCGCGGGCCGAGCAGGTTCGCCTCGGGCACCCGGCAGTCGGTGAACGCCAGCTCCCGGGTGTCGGAGGCGGCCCAGCCGACCTTCGAGTACTTCCGGGACACCCGGAAGCCGGGGGTGCCCGCCGGCACGATGATCGCCGAGATCTCCCGCCGGCCGCCGGGCTCCCGCCCGGTCACCGCGGTGACGGTGACCAGGGCGGTGAGGTCGGTGCCGGAGTTGGTGATGAAGGCCTTGCTGCCGTTGATCTCCCAGCAGCCGTCCACGAGCCGCGCGGTGGTGCGGGTGGCCGCCGCGTCGGTGCCACCGCCCGGCTCGGTGAGGCCGAACGCCCCCAGCTGCCGGCCGCCGCACAGCCCCGGCAGCCAGGTGCGCCGCTGCTCCTCGGTGCCGAACCGGTAGATCGGCATCGCCCCGAGGGAGACGGCCGCCTCCAGCGTGATGGCCACCGAGGAGTCGACCCGGGCCAGCTCCTCCAGGGTCAGGCACAGGGCGAAGTAGTCCCCGCCCATGCCGCCGTACTCCTCCGGAAAGGGCAGCCCGAACAGGCCCATCTCCCCCATCTGGCGGACCAGGTCGTAGGGGAACTCGGCCCGCTCGTAGAGCTCGCCGATGACCGGGGCGACCGCCGCGCGGGCGAAGTCGGCCACCGTGGCGCGCAGCGCCTCGTACTCCTCACCCAGCCGGTGGTCCAGCACCCCGCCGCCTCTCCCGAACCCTGCGCCGCGCACCTTGACGTGCCCGGTGGCCGTCATGCTGCCACGGCCCACTGGGTACCCTGCTCGGGTGTCCGTCCTCCGCCGGCTCCGGGACCGGTTCGAGCACCTCGTGCACGAGGTGGCCAAGTTCGGTGTCGTCGGGGGCGTCGCGTACGCCGTGGACGTGGGCACGTTCAACTTCTTCCGGCTGGGGCTGGGCCTGGGGCCGCTGACCTCAAAGACGATCTCCACCCTGCTGTCGCTGACCCTCGCCTACTTCGGCAACCGGCACTGGACCTTCCGGCACCGGGCGCGCAGCGGGTTCACCCGGGAGTATGTCCTGTTCGCCGTGATCAACGGGGCGGGCCTGGTCATCACCCTGTCGTTCCTGGCCGTGTCGCACTACGTGCTGGATCTGCGCAGCGCGCTGGCGGACAACATCTCCGGCAACGTCCTGGGCGTGGGCACGGCCACCTTGTTCCGGTTCTGGGCCTACCGGCGGTTCGTCTTCCTGCACCACCCGGGCGCGGTGCCGGTGGACGCCACCGAGGCGGTGGCGGAGGCCACCGCGCCGGCCCGGGACGCGGCGGCTTCGGCGCCGGGGCGCCCCCCCACCCCGTAAACCCCGTAGCGATCACGCAGCTCTGAAGTCAGGATGCGCGTGATCGCTACATAGGGGGGCGAGAACAGGGCGAGAACAGGGCGAGAACGGGGGTTAGAACGGGTCGGGGTGGCCGGCGAACTCGGCGTCGTCGATGTCCGGCGGCGGCTCGGCGGACGACCGGGCGGGCACCGCGCCGGGCTGGCACCAGCCGTACGCGCCGCAATACCGGCAGGCCCCTGACGGGCGGGGCGCGAACACCAGGTCCGCGGCGAAGGCCTGGGCGATCCCGGCGACCAGGCGCGCCGCCTCCGCCACGAGGGCGCCGTCCGACAAGGGGACGACGAAGACCAGCCCCGCGGTAGGCGTGAGGACCTCCAGCTCGACCGCCCCGTCCCGCCCCCCGCCGCCGCCCACGCCGGCCGCCAGCAGGGCGACGTCGAGGGCGAAGGCGGGGTACTGGTGCAGCGCCGCCACGACGTCCGCGGGCAGCCGGTGCGCCGTCTTCGTCTCCCGCCACACGGGGGCGTCCGCCCCGACCCGCAGGGTGAGATCCGGAGTGGACACGACCACGACGTCCGCGTCCGGGTCGAACACCGTGTGCCGGGGCTCGACCGCCCAGTCGGTGAGCCCCGCGTAGCCCAGCAGGCAGTGCTCGCCGAGGACGTGCTGGCGCAGGTACGGCCAGGCCAGCTGGTAGCCGTCCCAGGACAGTCCGGCCAGCTGCGCGGCGGCCTGGGCGGCCGCCGGGTCGGTGACGGGGTCGGGCAGGTC
>JBMOMH010000042.1:0-1385 GCA_049323135.1 Actinomycetota bacterium | reverse complement strand
AGGACGGGCCCGCGCCGCCCAGGTGCAGCGCGGCCACCTCCCCCACCACCACCACGGCCGGGGGCCGCACCCCGGCTCGCCGCGCCGCCTCGGCGACCGTGCCGAGGGTGGCCCGCAGCACCCGCTGGTCGGGGGTGCTGCCCCGTTCGACGACGGCGGCCGGGGTGGCGGCGTCCCGGCCGTGCCCGCACAGGGCCGCGGCGATGGCCGCCAGGTTGTCCACCGCCATGAGCAGCACCAGGGTCCCGCCGGCCCGGGCCAGCGCGGCCCAGTCCACGCTGGACCGGGGGTCGCCGGGGGGGACGTGCCCGGAGACGACGGTGAAGTGCTGGGCCACCCCCCGGTGGGTCACCGGGATGCCGGCCGCCCCGGGCACGGCGATGGCGCTGGTCACTCCTGGGACGACGGTCACCGGAACCCCGGCGGCCAGGCAGGCCTCCAGCTCCTCCCCGCCCCGGCCGAACACGAACGGGTCCCCGCCCTTGAGCCGGACCACGAACCGGCCGGCCCGGGCGTGCGCCACCAGCGTCGCGTTGATCTCGTCCTGCGGCATGGCCCGGCCCCGGGGGATCTTCGCGGCGTCGACGACGAGGACGTGCGGGCCCAGCTCGTCGAGCAGGGCGGCCGGGGCGAGCCGGTCGGCGACGACCACGTCGGCCTCGGCGAGCAGCCGCCGCGCCCGGACGGTCACCAGTTCCGGGTCACCCGGTCCGCCGCCGACGATGGCCACCCCCACCGGACGGTCCCGCCCGTGCGCGGCGTCCAGGCTGCCCTCGCGCAGCCCGGCGACGATCCGGTCCCGGACCGCGGCGGCCCGGCGGGGGTCCCGGCCGGCGTGCACCCCCACGGTCACCTCCCCGTGCCCCCCCGACGCCGGGGTCCACGCGCTGGCCGCCTCGGCGGCGTCGGCGCGGACGCAGAAGACCCGTCGGGCGTCGGCGTCGGCGGCGACGGCCGCGTTCACCGCCGGGTCGTCGGTGCAGGCGTGCACCAGCCAGGCCCCGTCCAGGTCCGCCGCGGCGTACCGGCGCCGCTCCCAGCGCAGCCCCTCGGCCTCGGCGAGCTCGGCCAGCGCCGGGGTGACCTGCGGCGCGACGAGCACCACGTCGGCCCCCGCGGCCCGCAGCGCGGGCACCCGGCGGGCGGCCACCGTGCCGCCGCCGACCACGACGACCCGGCGGCCGGCCAGCCGCAGCCCCAGCAGGTACGGCGGGGTCACGTCAGCGCCTCGGCCAGGGCGGCGGCGAAGGCGTCGCTGACCGACGGGGGGCGGACCGCGACCCGCAGCCAGTCCGGGCCGAGGCCGGGGAACGTGTCGCCGCGGCGCACGGCGTACCCTCGCGCGCGCAGCGCCCGACGGACCCGCTCCCCGCCGGGGACCCGCA
>JBMOMH010000041.1:0-15348 GCA_049323135.1 Actinomycetota bacterium | reverse complement strand
GCCCCGCGGCAGAGGACGTGGCGGCCGGGTCGGCCATCGGGTCGGCCATCGGGTCGGCTCCTTTCCGGGGACGCTCGGTCGACCTGTCCAACGTCACGCCCCGCGCCGAGGTTCACCGCCCCCCGACCACCAGGGCTCGCCGGTCGGGCCGGCTAGCTTGGCGCCCCGGTGACCTCGAGGTCGAGGACCCGGCGCAGGAACGCCCCCGTGTGGCTGCCCGCCGTCCCGGCCACCTGTTCCGGAGTCCCGGTGGCCACCACCGTGCCGCCGCCGGAGCCGCCCTCCGGCCCCAGGTCGACCACCCAGTCGGCGGTCTTCACCACGTCCAGGTTGTGCTCGATGACCACGACGGTGTTGCCGGCGTCGACGAGCCGGCCGAGCACGCCGAGCAGCTTGCGGATGTCCTCGAAGTGCAGCCCGGTGGTCGGCTCGTCGAGCACGTAGAGGGTGCGCCCGGTCGACCGCTTCTGCAGCTCCGAGGACAGCTTCACCCGCTGCGCCTCCCCACCGGAGAGGGTGGGCGCCGGCTGGCCGAGCCGCACGTAGCCCAGGCCCACGTCGACCAGGGTCGCCAGGTGGCGGGCGATCGGCGGGACGGCCGCGAAGAAGTCCAGCGCCTCCTCGATGGGCAGGTCGAGGACCTCGGCGATGGTCCGCCCCTTGTAGTGCACCTCCAGCGTCTCCCGGTTGTACCGGGCGCCGTGGCACACCTCGCAGGGGACGTACACGTCCGGCAGGAAGTTCATCTCGATCTTGATGGTGCCGTCGCCGGAGCACGCCTCGCACCGGCCACCCTTGACGTTGAAGGAGAAGCGCCCCGGCAGGTAGCCGCGCAGCCGCGCCTCCTCGGTCTGCGCGAAGAGGCGACGGATGTGGTCGAAGACGCCGGTGTAGGTGGCCGGGTTGCTCCGGGGGGTGCGCCCGATCGGGCTCTGGTCGACGTGGATGACCTTGTCCACGTGCGCGGTCCCGCTGATCCGCCGGTGCCGGCCCGGCACCGTGCGTGCGCCGTAGATCTCCCGGGCGAGGGCGGCGTACAGGATGTCGTTGACCAGGGTCGACTTGCCCGAGCCGGACACCCCGGTGACCGCGACGAGGCAGCCGAGCGGGAAGCCCACCGTGACGTCGCGCAGGTTGTGCTCCCGGGCCCCGTGCACGGTGAGCTCCCGGCCCGGTGTGCGGGGGCGGCGGACCGCGGGCACGGGGATCGCCCGGCGCCCGGACAGGTAGGCGCCGGTGAGCGAGTCCGGGCTGGCCAGCAGCTCCTCGACCGGGCCGGAGACGACCACCTGGCCGCCGTGCTCCCCGGCCCCCGGTCCGATGTCGACCACCCAGTCGGCGGTGCGGATGGTGTCCTCGTCGTGCTCGACGACGATGAGCGTGTTGCCCAGGTCGCGCAGCCGGAGCAGGGTGTCGATGAGCCGGTGGTTGTCCCGCTGGTGCAACCCGATGGACGGCTCGTCGAGGACGTACAGCACGCCGACCAGGCCGGAGCCGATCTGGGTGGCCAGCCGGATCCGCTGCGCCTCGCCCCCGGCGAGGGTGCCCGCGGCCCGGTCCAAGGTGAGGTAGTCCAGCCCGACGTCGAGCAGGAAGCCGAGCCGCAGGTTCACCTCCTTGAGCACCCGCTCGGCGATCTGCCGCTCCCGGGGGGTGAGCTCCAGCCCCCGGAGGAACTGCGCGCACTCGCCGATGGGCAGCCCGGCGACCTCGGCGATGGAGCGGCCCCCGAGGGTCACCGCCAGCGACACCGGCCGCAGCCGGGCCCCGCGGCAGGTGGGGCAGGGCACCTCCCGCATGAACCCTTCGAAGCGTTCCCGGGTGGTGTCGCTCTCCGCCTCGGCGTGCCGCCGCGCGACGTAGGGGACGGCCCCCTCGAAGGTCGTGTAGTAGGACCGCTCCCGGCCGTACCGGTTGCGGTAGCGCACGTGCACCTGGGCGTCGTGGCCGTGCAGGACGGCCCGCCGGGCCCGCGCCGGCAGCCGCTCCCAGGGCACGTCGGTGCGGAAGCCGAGGGTCTCCGCCAGGGCCTCCAGCAGCCGGGCGAAGTAGTCGGAGGTCTGCGGGCCGGTCCACACCGCGACCGCCCCGTCGGCCAGGGACCGGCCCGGGTCGGGGACCAGCAGCTCCGGGTCCACCTCCATGCGGGTGCCCAGGCCGGTGCAGTCCGGGCAGGCACCGTACGGGGAGTTGAACGAGAACGACCGGGGCTCGAGCTCCTCGAAGGACAGGTCGTCGTACAGGCAGGCCAGGTGCTCGCTGAACACCCGCTCCCGGTGCGGGTCGCTCTCGGGCAGGTCGACGAAGTCCAGGGTGACCAGCCCGCCGGACAGGTGCAGCGCGGTCTCCACCGAGTCGGTGAGCCGGCGCTTGGCGGACTCCTTCACGGTGAGCCGGTCCACCACCACGTCGATGGTGTGCTTCTCCTGCTTCTTCAGCGTCGGCGGATCGCTGAGCGGGTGGACGACCCCGTCCACCCGGACCCGGCTGTAGCCCTTGGTCTGCAGCTCCCGGAAGAGGTCGGCGTACTCCCCCTTCCGGCCGCGAACCACCGGGGCCAGCACCTGGAAGCGGCTGCCCGGCTCCAGCTCCAGCACCCGGTCGACGATCTGCTGGGGGGTCTGCCGGGCGATCGGGCGGCCGCAGAGCGGGCAGTGCGGGCGACCCGCCCGGGCGTAGAGCAGCCGCAGGTAGTCGTAGACCTCGGTGATCGTGCCGACGGTGGACCGTGGGTTGCGGCTGGTGGACTTCTGGTCGATCGACACCGCCGGGGAGAGACCCTCGATGAAGTCCACGTCCGGCTTGTCCAGCTGCCCGAGGAACTGGCGGGCGTACGCCGACAGGGACTCGACGTACCGGCGCTGCCCCTCCGCAAAGATCGTGTCGAAGGCGAGGCTGGACTTGCCGGACCCGGACAGCCCGGTGAACACGATGAGGCTGTCTCGGGGCAGGTCCAGGGAGATGTCCTTGAGGTTGTGCTCCCGGGCCCCGCGCACGAGGAGACGGTCGGCCATGGAGGTCGGGGCCCGCCCTTCCCGGTCGGTGGTGGTCCCCGCCATGGTAGGAGGCGACGGGAGGAGGTCGGGTCGATGGCGGGGCGATACACCGGGCGGGTGCACGTCGGCGGACCGCCGGACGTGCGGGAGCTTCCCGAGCTCGTGGTCACCAAGGTGGCGGTGGGACCCATGGACAACAACGCCTACCTGCTGCGCTGCCGGGCCACCGATGAGCAGCTGCTGGTGGACGCGGCCGCGGAGCCGGACCGGCTATGCCGGCTGGTCGGGGACGGCCTGGCCCGGGTGGTCACCACCCACCGCCACCCGGATCACTGGCAGGCGCTGGCCGCGGTGGCGGCGGCCACGGGGGCCCGCACCGCGGCCCACCGGGACGACGCCGCCGGGATCCCTGTGCCCACGGCGGACCTGCTGGCGGACGGCCAGCAGCTGTTGGTCGGCCGCTGCATGCTCACCGTGGTCCACCTGCGGGGCCACACCCCGGGCAGCGTGGCCCTGCTGTACGACGACCCGCACGGGCACCCGCACCTGTTCACCGGGGACGCGCTGTTCCCCGGCGGTCCCGGCCGCACCGCGGACCGGGTGGCGTTCGAGCAGCTGATGACCGACCTGGAGCGGAAGGTCTTCGACCGCCTCCCGGACGAGACGTGGGTCTACCCCGGCCATGGGGCCGACACCACGCTGGGCGCGGAGCGGCCGCAGCTGCCGGCGTGGTGGGCCCGGGGCTGGTGACCCCCCGTAGCCCTACTCGTAGCCCTACTCGTAGCGATCATGCAGCTCTGGACCCAGGGGAGGGATCGGTCGGGTGCTCCCCGCCGCCGACGGGGGCCGCCGGGGGCGGCGTACGGGCGTCGCGCCGGGACTGCGCCAGGCTGGCCAGCGTCGTTACCAGCAGGGTGAGGCCGATGAAGGCCAGGGACACGCTGATCGGTACGGCGGGGGCCCACTCCACCGGCCGGCCGCCGTTGAGGAACGGGACGGCGTTGGTGTGCAGGGCCTCCAGCAGGAGCTTGACGCCGATGAAGCCGAGCACCACGGACAGGCCCACGCTGAGGTAGACCAGCCGGTTGAGCAGGCCGCCGATGAGGAAGTACAGCTGGCGCAGGCCCATCAGGGCGAAGACGTTCGCGGTGAAGACCAGGTAGGGCTCCTTGGTCAGCCCGAAGATCGCGGGGATCGAGTCCAGCGCGAACAGCAGGTCGGTCGTCCCGATGGCCAGCATCACCACCAGCATCGGAGTCACCATGCGCCGCCCCTCCACCACCGAGGTGAGCCGCCTCCCGTGGTAACGGTCGGTCACCGGTAGCCGGCGCCGGGCCGCCCGCAGCAGCGCGTTCTCCTCGTACCCCGCGTCGTCACCCCGGTGCCGCAGCAGCTGCACGGCGGTATACACCAGGAACGCCCCGAACACGTAGAACACCCAGGAGAACCGGGCGATTGCCGCCGCACCGAGGGCGATGAACACCCCGCGCAGCACCAGGGCCAGCACGATGCCCACGAAGAGCACGGTCTGCTGGTAGGCCCGGGGGACGGCGAACCGGGCCATGATGATCACGAAGATGAAGAGGTTGTCGACGGACAGGCTGTACTCGGTCACCCAGCCGGCGAAGAACTCCCCGGCGTAGCGGCCCCCGTAGGCAAGCAGGATGCCGATGCCGAAGGCGACGGCGAGGGTCACGTAGCAGAGCACCCAGGTCGCGCTCTCCCGCAGGCCGGGCTCGTGGGGGCGCCGGCCGATCACGAGCAGGTCCACGGCCAGCATGACCAGGAAGGCGGCGACGGTGGTCAGCCACACCCACAGGGGCACGTTCACAGTTGGACCTCCGGTGAGACGAGGGGTTCACCGGAGGTCTCTTCCGCCCCGAACCGGGACCGGCGGCCCCGGGGCCCGCCAGGGCCCGTGATGACGATGCCGCCGCGAAGGAATACTCCCCTCCACGCGCCCCCTAGTCTGCCCTACCGGGCCGCCGGGGCCAACCGCCCCCCTGCGGCCGGCCCCGGCGGCTGCCTTGCCCGGCGAGGCTGCGCTTGGTACGGGTCGGGCACCGGGCAAGGTGCCCGGTGATCACGTTTACCTGGTCATCCGGGCGAGCGGACGCCGGCGGCGTGCATGCCGCGGAGCTCGCGCTTGAGGTCGGCGATCTCGTCGCGCAGCCGGGCGGCCAGCTCGAACTGCAGCTCCGCGGCGGCCCCGTGCATCTGGTCGGTCAGCTGGGAGATCAGGTCAGCCAGGTCCGCCGCCGGCATCCCGGCCAGCTCCGCGGCGTGCCGGCCAACGTCCCCGCCCCGCGAGGACAGCCCGGGGACGGGGGCCTTGCCGCGGCTCTGGTGCCGGCCGGCGCCGCCGACCAGCGCCGCGGTGTCCGCGTCCTCCCGGGCGATCGAGTCGAGGATGTCGGCGATCTTCTTGCGCAGCGGCTGCGGGTCCAGGCCGCGCTCGGTGTTGTAGGCGACCTGACGCTCCCGGCGGCGGTTCGTCTCGTCGATGGCACGGCGCATCGACGGGGTCACCGTGTCGGCGTACATGTGCACCTCGCCGGACACGTTGCGCGCCGCCCGGCCGATGGTCTGGATCAGGGAGGTCTCCGAACGGAGGAAGCCCTCCTTGTCGGCGTCCAGGATGGCGACCAGGGACACCTCCGGCAGGTCGAGGCCCTCCCGCAGCAGGTTGATCCCGACCAGGACGTCGTACTCCCCCAGCCGAAGCTCGCGCAGCAGCTCCACCCGGCGCAGCGTGTCCACCTCGCTGTGCAGGTAGCGCACCCGCACCCCCAGCTCCAGCAGGTAGTCGGTCAGGTCCTCGGCCATCTTCTTGGTCAGGGTGGTGACCAGCACCCGCTCGGCTCGCTCGGCCCGCTGCCGGATCTCGTGCACCAGGTCGTCGATCTGCCCCTTCGTCGGCTTCACCACCACCTGCGGGTCCACCAGCCCCGTGGGACGGATGATCTGCTCGACGACGCCCGACACCCGGGACAGCTCGTACGGGCCGGGGGTGGCGGAGAGGAACACGGTCTGGCCGATTCGGGCCAGGAACTCCTCCCACCGCAGCGGCCGGTTGTCCATCGCGCTGGGCAGCCGGAACCCGTGCTCCACCAGGGTCCGCTTGCGCGACATGTCCCCCTCGTACATCCCGCCGATCTGCGGGACGGTCACGTGCGACTCGTCGATGACCAGGAGGAAGTCCTCCGGGAAGTAGTCGAGCAGGCAGTTGGGGGGCTCCCCCGGTTCCCGGCCGTCGATGTGCCGGGAGTAGTTCTCGATGCCCGAGCAGAAGCCGACCTGGCGCATCATCTCCACGTCGTACGACGTGCGCATCCGCAGCCGCTGCGCCTCCAGCAGCCGGCCCTGCCGCTCCAGCTCGGCCAGCCGGCCGGCCAGCTCCGCCTCGATCCCGGCGATGGCCCGCTCCATCCGCTCCGGCCCGGCAACGTAGTGGCTCGCCGGGAACACCGCCAGCTCCTCGTCCTCGGTGAGGACCTCGCCGGTCACCGGGTGCAGCGTCATCAGCCGTTCGATCTCGTCGCCGAAGAGCTCGATGCGGACCGGGTGCTGCTCGTACACCGGGAAGATCTCCACCGTGTCGCCGCGCACCCGGAACGTGCCCCGGCTGAAGGACAGGTCGTTGCGGGTGTACTGGATCTGCACGAACCGGCGGAGCAGGGCGTCCCGGTCGACCTCCGCGCCGCGTCGCAGCCGCACCATCCGGTCCACGTACTCCTGCGGGGTGCCCAGGCCGTAGATGCAGGAGACGGTGGCGACCACGACCACGTCCCGCCGGGTCAGCAGGGAGTTGGTGGCCGAGTGGCGGAGCCGCTCGACCTCCTCGTTGATCGAGGAGTCCTTCTCGATGTAGGTGTCCGTCTGCGGGACGTACGCCTCGGGCTGGTAGTAGTCGTAGTAGGAGACGAAGTACTCCACGGCGTTGCCGGGGAGCAGCTCCCGGAACTCGTTGGCCAGCTGCGCGGCCAGCGTCTTGTTCGGCGCCATCACCAGGGTGGGCCGCTGCAGCCGCTCGACCAGCCAGGCGGTCGTCGCCGACTTGCCGGTGCCGGTGGCGCCGAGGAGGACGACGTCCTGCTCCCCCGCCCGGATGCGCCGTTCGAGCTCGTCGATGGCCGCCGGCTGGTCCCCGGCCGGCTGGAAGTCGCTGACGACCTCGAAGGGCGCCACGCGGCGCTGCAGGTCGGTGGTGGGTCGCACGGCGACCACGGTACGTCGGGCCACCGACAGGTCCGGCGGCGCGCCGGTCAGCCGCCCGTCCGTAGCCGCTCGATCCGCTGCCACAGCCGGTCCACCTGGCCGGCCAGGTCGGCCAGGCTGCCGGTGTTGTCCAGGACCACGTCGGCGACCCGGCGTCGCTGCTCCCGGCTGGCCTGCGCGGCGATCCGGGCCCGCGCGTCCGCCGGGGTCATCCCCCGCTGCCCGACCAGGCGGGCCTCCTGCACCTCGACCGGGGCGTCGACGACCACGACCAGGTCGTAGCGGTCGGCCAGGTCGTTCTCCACCAGCAGCGGCACGTCGTGGACGACCACCGCGTCGGGGGGCAGGCTGGCCAGCAGCCGCGCGGTGGCCGCGCCGACCCGGGGGTGGACGATCGCGTCGAGGCGCCGGCGGGCCTGGGGGTCGGCGAAGACGGTGGCGGCCAGCCGCGCCCGGTCCAAGGTGCCGTCCGGTGCCAGCACCGCCGGTCCGAAGGCGACCACCACCTCGGCCAGGCCGGGGCTGCCGGGGGCCACCGCCTCCCGGGCCAGCCGGTCCGCGTCCACGACGTGGGCCCCGCGGGCGGCGAGCAGCCGGGCCACGGTGCTCTTGCCGGCCCCGATCCCGCCGGTCAGGCCCACCTGGATCACGACGGGGCAGGGTAACCGCTCACCCGGCCGCCGGCAGGGCGGTGGTGAGGAGGGTCGCGGCGAGGTCGACCAGGACCCCCTGGACCCGGTCCGCCGGGGCGGCGGTGGCGAGCACGGTGACGACCACCGTGTACGCGTCGCGGCGGAGCACCAGGGTCGCCGAGGACGGGTCGGTGAGCACGTACGCCGGACCGCCCGCCACGGTGACCTGGGCCAGGGTGTTGCCGCGGCCCTGGGCGGCGGTAAGGGTGACGTCCAGCTGGCGCTGCGCGGCACCGGCGTCGACGTACGCGATCAGCGACGCCTCCACCACGGGTGGGGTGTCCTTGCCGTCCGGTCCGGTCGTCACGCCGTAGCCGCAGGTGACCCGCCCGGTACGTCCGGACTGCGGCACCGGCGCCGCGCTCAGGTAGGTGGTGCGGCCCTGCACCGGCTGCCCCACGGCCCGGGTCACGGCAGTCACCGGCAGCAGCGCCGCGCACGACGTGGGCAGCCGGGCCGCGGACGCGGTGGGGGTCGCCGTCGGGACACCGGTCGCGGTGAGCGGGCGGCTGGCCGTCGGGGAGCTGGCCGGTGGGGTGCCGGGCCCGGTGCAGCCGGCCAGCGCCAGCAGCAGGACGGCTGCCGGCGCCCGCAGCGGCGTCCTGGCCGGCGCCCGGAACGGTGTCCTGGGCCACGTCGGCCGCGCGAGCCGGGCGCCCGGCCGGGGGAAGGAGAGCACAGCCGAACGCTAGGGCGCGAGGGGCCTGCGGCGCGAGCGACGCGGCGGGGCCGGCTCAGCTCCCGCCGGTGAGCTTCTCCCGGAGGGCCGCCAGCGCCTCGTCGGAGGCCAGGGTCCCCTCCTGCTCGGCGGCGCCGGTGGAGTCCGAGGAGAACGACGAGGCCTCCGCACCGCTCTGCGCGTCGGCGCGGCGGGCCTCCTCGACCTGCCGGCGGTGCGCCAGCCACTTCTCCCGGGCGGCCGCGTACTGCCGCTCCCACTCCTCCCGCTGGGCCTCATACCCGGGCAGCCACTGCTGGGCCTCCGCGTCGAAGCCCTCGGGGTAGGTGTAGTTGCCCTGCTCGTCGTACGTCATGGGCATGCCGTACAGCGCCGGGTCGAACTCCTCGTCGCCGCCTTCGGTGACCGGTCCCTCGTTGGCCTGCTTGAGCGACAGGGAGATCCGCCGCCGGTCCAGGTCGATGTCGATGACCTTGACGAAGATCTCGTCGCCGACCTGCACCACCTGCTCGGGGATCTCCACGTGGCGGGCGGCCAGCTCGGAGATGTGCACCAAGCCCTCGATGCCCTCGTCCACGCGGACGAACGCCCCGAACGGCACCAGCTTGGTGACCCGTCCCGGCACGACCTGCCCGATCTGGTGGGTGCGGGCGAACTGCTGCCAGGGGTCCTCCTGGGTCGCCTTCAGCGACAGGGACACCCGCTCCCGCTCCATGTCGACGTCGAGGACCTCGACGGTGACCTCCTGGCCGACCTCCACCACCTCGCTGGGGTGCTCGATGTGCTTCCAGGACAGCTCGGAGACGTGGACCAGGCCGTCGACGCCGCCGAGGTCGACGAAGGCCCCGAAGTTGACGATGGAGGAGACCACCCCGTTGCGGATCTGGCCCTTCTGCAGGGTGGTGAGGAAGGTGTGCCGGACCTCGGACTGGGTCTGCTCCAGCCAGGCCCGCCGGGAGAGCACCACGTTGTTGCGGTTCTTGTCCAGCTCGATGATCTTCGCCTCGAGCTCGCGCCCGACGTAGGGCTGCAGGTCACGCACCCGGCGCATCTCCACCAGGGAGGCGGGCAGGAAGCCACGCAGCCCGATGTCCAGGATGAGGCCGCCCTTCACCACCTCGATCACCGTGCCGGTGACCACGCCGTCCTCGCCCTTGATCTTCTCGATGGTGCCCCAGGCCCGCTCATACTGGGCGCGCTTCTTGGACAGGATCAGCCGGCCCTCCTTGTCCTCCTTCTGGAGGACCAGGGCCTCGACGTGGTCGCCGACCGAGACGACCTCGTTCGGGTCGACGTCGTGCTTGATGGAGAGCTCGCGGGAGGGAATCACCCCCTCGGTCTTGTACCCGATATCGAGCAGGACCTCGTCCCGGTCGACCTTCACGATGGTGCCGTCGACGATGTCGCCGTCGTTGAAGTACTTGATGGTCTGGTCGATCGCGGCGAGGAAGTCGTCGCTGGACCCGATGTCGTTGACTGCGACCTGTGGGGTGGCGGGAGGGGCCTCGGTGCTGCTCGTCATGTGGGGGTGGGCTCCGGTTGCGGACAGTTCGTCGGTCCTGCGCGCAGCGGGTCCTTTCGCGGTGCCGAGGACCCGGGTGATGCCGGTGCGGACCGGGAGGGGGTCGACAAGCGAGCGCGGTCCTGCTCCGTCCGAGGACACGCAGACCCACAGCGCACTGCCCAGAATAGGGTGATCGTGGAAGCAGGGTCAATTCTGGGGGCCGCCGGTGGGTGAGCAGGCCGTGCCGGGGACCGCCGCGGTGGTCCGCCGGGCGGCCGGGCCGGCGGAGACCGTGGCGGCCAACCGGGCCTACTGGGACTGGGCGGCGCCGGGCTACCAGGCCGAGCACGGGGACTTCCTCGGCCCGGCCCGGTTCGTCTGGTGCCCGGAGGGGCTCGACGAGGCCGACGCCCGGCTGCTCGGCCCGCCGGCCGCCCTGCCCGGTGCCCGGGTGCTCGAGGTGGGCTGCGGGGCGGCCCAGTGCGCCCGCTGGCTGGTCAGCCAGCAGGCCCAGGCGGTGGGGGTGGACCTCTCCCTCACCCAGCTGCGGGAGGCCCGGCGGCTGGACGCCCGGACCGGCTGGCGGGTCCCCACCGTGGTGGCCGACGCCACCGCGCTGCCGTTCCCCACCGGCACGTTCCACCTGGCCTGCTCGGCCTTCGGGGCGGTGCCCTTCGTCGCCGACTCGGCCCGGTTGTTCGCGGAGGTGGCCCGGGTGCTGCGCCCCGGGGGGCGGTGGGTCTTCTCGGTGAGCCACCCGGTGCGATGGTGCCTGCCCGACGACCCGGGGCCCGGCGGCCTGGTCGTTCGGCACTCCTACTTCGACCGCCGGGCGTACGTCGAGCAGGACCCGGCCGGCCGGGCCACCTACGTTGAGCACCACCGCACCGTCGGCGACCGGGTGCGGGAGCTGGTCGGCGCCGGCTTCCGGCTGGTCGACCTCGTGGAGCCGGAGTGGCCGACGGGCCACGACCGTTCCTGGGGGCCGTGGAGCCCGCTGCGCGGCCGGCTCGTCCCCGGCACCGCGATCTTCGTGTGCGAGCGGGAGGGGCGCGCCGGGCCGCCGGCCGGTCCCGCTCAGTGCGCCGCGTCGTCCCAGGTCCGCCCGGCGCCCACGGACACCTCCAGCGGCGGGCGCAGCGGGTAGGCCCCGGCCATCTCGGTGCGCAGCAGCTCCTCCAGGTCGGCCCGCTCCCCCGGTGCGACCTCCAGCACCAGCTCGTCATGCACCTGCAGCAGCAGCCGGGACCGCATCCCCCGGGCCTGCAGGGCGCGGGTCACTCGCAGCATCGCGACCTTGATGATGTCCGCGGCCGACCCCTGGATGGGCGCGTTGAGGGCCATCCGCTCGGCCATCTCCCGGCGCTGGCGGTTGTCACTGGTCAGGTCGGGCAGGTACCGCCGCCGGCCGAGGATGGTCGAGGTGTAGCCGGTCCGCCGGGCCTCCTCGACGACCTCCCGTAGGTAGCCACGGACCCCACCGAAGCGCTGGAAGTACTCCTCCATCAGCGTCCGGGCCTCCGCCGGTGGGATGCCCAGCTGCCGGGACAGCCCGTACTCGGACAGCCCGTAGGCCAGGCCGTAGGACATCGCCTTGATCCGCGCCCGCAGCTCGCCGGTCACCGCGCTGGGGGCGACGCCGAACACCCGGGCGGCCACCGTGGTGTGCAGGTCCTCCCCCGAGGTGAACGCCTCGACCAGCTCGGCGTCCCCGGACAGGTGCGCCATGATCCGCATTTCGATCTGGCTGTAGTCGGCGGTCAGCAGGGACTCGAACCCTGGGCCGACGACGAAGGCCCGCCGGATCTGCCGGCCCTCGGGAGTGCGGATCGGGATGTTCTGCAGGTTCGGGTCGGTGGAGGACAGCCGGCCGGTGGCCGCGATGAGCTGGTTGAACGTGGTGTGGATGCGGCCGCCGTCGTCGACCATCGGGAGCAGCCCGTCGATGACGGTCTTGAGCCGGGCCACGTCCCGGTGCCGCAGCAGGTGCTCGAGGAAGGGGTGCCCGGTCTTGGCGTACAGCTCCGCCAAGGCCTCCGCGTCGGTGGTGTAGCCGGTCTTGATGCGCTTGGTCTTGGGCAGGCCCAGCTCGTCGAACAGCACCGCCTGCAGCTGCTTCGGGGAGCCCAGGTTCACCTCGTGGCCTAGCGCGCCGTACGCCGCCTGCGCCGCCGCCTTCACCTCGCCCGCGAAGTGCGCCTCCAGGTGCGCCAGGTGGTCACGGTCGACGGCGATGCCCACCCGTTCCATCCGCACCAGCACGTCGACGAGAGGCAGCTCCACCTCGCGCAGCAGCCGGCCCTGGCCCTTGGCGTCGAGCTCGGCGTCGAGCCGGTCGGCCAGGTCGCGTACCGCCCGCGCCTGCACCATCTGGCCGGCGGCCGCGTCGGTCTCGTCCTGCCCGTCCAGAGACAGCTGCTGTACTGGTCCGCCGGCCGCGTCGTCGGCCCGCAGCTCGCGGCGCAGGAAGCGCAGGGCGAGGTCGGCCAGGTCGTAGGAACGCTGGCCGGGCAGGGCGACGAAGGCGGACAGCGCCGTGTCGCTGGTCAGTCCCGCGACCGGCCAGCCGTGCGCGGCGAACGCCAGCAGCGGCCCCTTCGCGTCGTGTAGCGCCTTCGCCGCCGCCGGGTCGGCCAGCCAGGCGGCGAAGGCCCGCTCGTCGTCCTCGGTCAGGGTCGCCGGGTCGAACCAGGTCGCGGCGCCGTCGCCGCTGGCCAGCGCGACGCCGTGCAGCGTGCCGGTGCCCCGCCCCCACGTGCCGGACACCGACAGGCCGACCCGGCCCCCGTCCGCACCGTGCTCGGCCAGCCACCCAGCGAGGTCACCGGGACCGGCCAGCTCGCCGGTGAGCACGAACCCCTCGGGTTCGGCCAGCGGCTCCGGCGGCAGCGTCTGGTACAGGCGGTCGCGCAGGACGCGGAACTGCAGCGTGTCAAACACCCGGTGGACGGCGTCCCGGTCGAAGGGGCGGCGCACCAGGTCGTCCGGCCTGACCGGGAGGGGCACGTCGCACACCAGCGCGGTCAGGCTGCGGTTACGCAGCACCTGGGCCAGGTGGGCGCGCAACGCGTCCCCCGCCTTGCCGGTGACCTCGTCGACTCGGTCGACCAGGGCGGCCAGCGAGCCAAACTCCCGCACCCACCGGGCGGCCGTCTTCTCCCCCACCCCCGGGATGCTGGGCAGGTTGTCGCTGGGGTCCCCGCGCAGCGCAGCGAAGTCGGCGTACTGCTCCGGGGCCAGCCCGTAGCGCTTCTGGACCTCGGCCGGGTCGACGCGGGCCAGGTCGGAGACCCCCTTACGGGGGTAGAGGACGGTGACCCGGTCGGAGACCAGCGCGAAGGCGTCCCGGTCCCCGGTGAGGATGTCCACCAGGAAGCCGTCCTGCGCAGCCTGGGTGGCCAGCGTGGCGATCACGTCGTCGGCCTCGTAGCCCTCCGCGGTGACCACCGGTACCGCCAGCGCGTCGAGGACCTCCCGGATGAGGCTCACCTGCCCGCGGAAGTCCTCCGGCGTCTCCGCCCGCCCGGCCTTGTACTCGGCGAACACCGCGGTGCGGAAGGTGTCCCGGGACACGTCGAAGGCGACCGCGAGGTGGGTGGGTGCGACGTCGCGCAGCGCGTTGATCAGCATCGACGTGAACCCGTAGACGGCGTTGGTGGGCTGGCCGGTGGTGGTGGCGAAGTTCTCCGCGGGCAGGGCGTAGAAGGCGCGGTAGGCCAAGGAGTGCCCGTCCAGCAGGAGCAGGCGTCGGGGGGTGGGGTCCGGGCCGGTCACGGCCCGATCCTAGGCGGGCGACAGGTCCGCGGGTCGGTCCTCCCGGGCCGGTGGGGCCGGGGTGGGCGTCACGCTTCGGACCCGTCGCCGAGGCGGGCCAGGGCGGCCCGGGTCTGCGCCCGGGCCCGCGCCCGCACCGAGCGACGGTGCGCCAGCCCCAGGGCCCTCCGGGGCCGCGGGTCCACGCCCAGCTTGCGCCGCAGCGCCCCGACCGCCGCCACCCTGCGCACGGTGACCGGGGTGAACCCGAGCCGGGCGTAGAAGCGGTTGGCGTCGCGCAGGGTCGGCCAGACGCTCACCGCGACGTGCTCGGCGCCGTACTGCTCGGCGTACGACGTCGCGGCCAGGAGCAGCGCCCGGCCCACCCCCCGATGCTGATGCCGCCGGGCGACCACCAGGTAGTCCAGCGTCACCGCGGGGGCGTCGCACAACGGGCCCAGGGTGTCCCGGCGAAGCAGCGTCATCCCGCCGACCTCCCCGTCGACCACGGCGACGAGCAGCTGCTCCGCCGGGTCTGCCTGCTCCGCCGGGTCCGCCGGCTCGCCCAGCAGGCGGGCGGCCATCTGCGGCCCCGAGGTCACCCCCACCAGCCGGTCCAGCCCACCCCCCGTGGCGGCCCGCAGCTCCCCCCACAGCTCGGTCAGGGCGGACGCGTCCGCGGATGACGCGGGGCGCACGGTGACGTGGGCTCGGCTCACGGCGACTCCAGGGGGCAGCGGCGTGGGGTGCGGCTAGGCTCCCCCGGGGCCGGCGTGAGCCTACGCCCGCGGACCGGTGCGGCGCGAGGGGCGCCGGCACATCAGGCAGGAGGGACGCGTGTTCGTCGGAGCGGGCACGGCCCTGAACGTGTCGACGGTGCTGCTCGGGTCGACCGTGGGTGTCCTCGTCGGGCACCGGCTGCCGCAGCGGACTCGCGACGTGGTCACCGACGGGCTGGGGCTGGTCACCCTGCTGGTCGCCGCGCTGGCCACCGCCAGCGTGCTGGACGCCGAGCTGGTGCGCGCCCTGGGTCGCGGGGTACCGCTGCTGGTGGTGCTGGGGGCGCTGCTCGCCGGTGGGATCGTCGGGTCGCTGCTCCGGCTGGAGGACCGGCTGGAGGGGCTCGGCGCGTTGCTGCAACGGCGGCTCGGCCGTGGGGGCCGGGACGGTCGGGAGCGGCAGCGGTTCGTGGAGGGCTTCGTGGCCGCCTCGCTGGTGTTCTGCGTCGGTCCGCTGACCATCCTGGGCTCGCTGCAGGACGGGTTGGGCCGCGGCATCGACCAGCTCGCCCTCAAGGCGACCCTCGACGGGTTCGCCGCGGTCGCCTTCGCCGCGTCGTTCGGTTGGGGCGTGGCCGCCTCGGCGGCCACCATCGCCGTGGTGCAGGGCTCCCTCACCCTGCTCGGGGCCCTGCTCGGGGGGCTGCTCGGCACCGCCGGGATCGCCGCGCTGACTGCGACCGGCGGGCTGCTGCTGGTGGGCGTCGCGCTGCGGCTGCTCCGGCTG
>JBMOMH010000040.1:0-1409 GCA_049323135.1 Actinomycetota bacterium | reverse complement strand
GCCGACACCCCAGGGGTGGAGGCGTCCCCGGCCCCTGACGGCGGCGGCATCGTCCTGGGCTGGCTCACCCGGCTGGCCGTGGGTCTCACCCTGCTCGGCCTGGTCGGCTTCGACGGGATCTCCCTCGGGGTTACCCACCTGGGCGCGGCCGACGACGCGGTGGCGGCGGCCACGGCGGCCAGCGAGGCCTACCAGCGGGCGGCCGGGTCCAACGCGGCGGCACCAGCCAGCGGGCCGGTGAGCGCGGCGGCCGCCACCGCGGCATGGGCGGCCGCGTCGGCGTACGCCGGCAGCCACGGCGAGCGCCTGGACCCGGCGGGCTTCCGGCTCGCCCAGGACGGCACCGCCCAGGTGACCGTGGCGCGCACCGCCGCCACCCTGCTGCTGGCCCGGATCCCCCCGCTGCGCCGGTACGCCGACGTGCGGGCCACCGCCAGCGCCCGCGCCCTCGTGCCCTGACCGGGAACCGGTGCGGCGCCACCTAGCATGAGACCCGAGCCCCGCACGGGGCCGTGGACAGGGGACGGGCGCATGCCCGGCGGCCCACCGGGGCACCACCCCCCCGGGGACGGTCGTACGGCCAGGAGGAGCGTGCACACGGACGCGGTCACCCCCGGCACCCGACTGGCCGGGCGGTACCGGCTCGTCGAGCGGGCGGAGCACGCCGACGGGACCGACCTGTGGCGGGCGGTCGACGAGATCCTGGCCCGGCCGGTGGCGGTCCGCACCTTGCACCTGCCCGGGGAGCAGGCCGGGGCCGCCGTGGCGGCGGCCCGCCGGGCCGCCGCGGTGGCCGACCACCGGTTCGCCCGGGTGCTGGACGCGCACGAGGCCGACGGGGTCGCCTACGTGGTCGGCGAGTGGGTGGAGGCGGTCGACCTGGCCACCCTGCTCCGCGACGACGGACCCCTCCCCCCCGTCGAGGCCGCCCGGCTCACCGCGGAGGTGGCCGAGGCGCTCGCCGCGGCGCACGCCGCGGGGGTGTTCCACCAGCGGCTGGGGCCGGGGCTGGTCCGGCGTACCGACTCCGGGCAGGTGAAGATCCTCGGCCTCGGCGTGGCGGCCGTCCTCGAGCCGCGTGACCTGCCGGCCGAGGTGGACCCCGTGGAGGTGGACACCCGGGACGCCGCGGCCCTGCTGTACGCCGGGCTGACCGCCCGGTGGCCGGGAGGGCCCCGCGACGGGCTGCCCCCCGCCCCGCAGGAGCACGGCCGGCTGTGCAGCCCGCGGCAGGTCCGCGCGAACGTGCCGGCCGGGCTGGACCAGCTCACCCTGCGCGCCCTGCTCCCCTCGCCCGAGGACCGGTCCGTGCCCCGCACCCCGACCGGCCTGGCCCGCCTGCTGCAGGCCGCCCTGAGCGAGCTGCGCGCCCAGACCGTCGAGCTGCCCGCCGTCCCCCCCGCGCCGGC
>JBMOMH010000039.1:0-15631 GCA_049323135.1 Actinomycetota bacterium | reverse complement strand
GGACCGCGCCGGTCGGCGGCGACCAGCACCGCCAGGACGCCCAGGTCGGCGGCCAGCACGACGGCGAGGAACGCCACCGCGTAGCCGGGGCGGGCGGTGCCGGCGATCCCGGTGAGCAGGAACACCGGCAGCGCCCCGGGCGGGTACTCCCAGGCCCAGTCCCGGTAGGGCCACTGCCCGGCGTCCCGGATCCGGGCCACCCAGGAGGCGAAGAGGTCCAGGTCCCGGGTGGGGTCGACCGGGCCGCGGGCGACGACCAGGAAGCTGAAGGCCAGCACCGCCGCCCGGCTGGCCACCCATCCGGCGAGGAGCAGCGCCAGACCCCGTCCCCCACGGCCGGTGGCGAGCCCCCCGGCGTCGGCCGTGGCGGCCCCCACCCCTCTCATGTAGCGATCATGCAGGACTTGACGGCGGGGCGTCGACCGGCACCCCCTTCAGGCCTGCATGATCGCTACGAGAAGGGGACGATCCCGAGATGCGCGTGTCCCACGAGACGATCTACCAGTCCCTCTACGTGCAGGGCCGGGGCGGGTTGCGCCGGGAACTGGCCGCCTGTCTGCGCACCGGGCGGGCGCTGCGCAAGCCGCGCCGGCAGGCGCAGGCCCGCCGGCCCCGGATCAAGGACATGGTGATGATCTGCGAGCGGCCGGCCGAGGTCGCCGACCGGGCGGTGCCCGGGCACTGGGAAGGCGACCTGATCACCGGGGCCCACAACGCCTCGGCGATCACCTGTCCGTGCACACCGCCGCCGACCTCGACCGGGTGGCCGCCGAACTCAACGGCAGACCACGCAAGACCCTGGCCTGGCGCAACCCCGCCGAAGCCCTCGCCGCACTACTGTCATCCACAGCAGCATGAGCCACGCGTTGCAACGACCGGTTGAATCCGCCCGCACACGGTCACCTGTGTGCCGCAAGGGGACTGCCGGTACGCCTACACCGCTGGCACGGGCGGGAAGTTCTCGGTCATCGACCTCGCCGACCTGGACCGCCCCCGGGAGGTGCGGGTGGTGGCCTCCCCGGCGTCCGGGCCCAACGCGGTCTTCACCCGCGGCGCTGGGCACAAGTGGAACCTCGACGGGGCCGGCTACGCCTGGCACACCGGCTCGGCCGGCACGGCGGTCTTCGACGTGCGGGACCCGGGCAACCCGGTCCCGGTGCAGGCCACCAACGCCGCGGGGCTGACCGGACCCTGGAACGACTTCATCCACCACAACTCCCACCGGCCGCAGGCCGACCGCTTCCGGCCCGGCGCTGCCCCGTCCCTGGCCAACGGCAACGTCGTCCTGGTCACCGAGGAGGACTACGAGAACACCGACTGCGCGACCGCGGGCAGCCTGCAGACCTGGTACGTGCCCGACCTGGCCGGCGCGGCGTACCGGACCGCCAACCCCACCCTGGTGCCGGGGCGGGGCAGCATCCGGCCGCTGGACCGGATCAACCCGGTCGCGCTGGGCGCGGGGCTGTCCCTGCCGCGGGAGGCGTTCTGCTCGGCGCACTGGTTCGACTACCACCCCAGCGGCATCGTCGCGCAGGGCTACTACCAGGGTGGGCTGCGCCTGGTCGACGTACGGGACCCGGCACACCTGCGGCAGTACGGCTACTTCACCACCGGGGCGTCGGAGGTCTGGGACGCTGACTGGGTGCCGCAGCGGGACCGGCGGGGCCGGGTCATCGGGGAGCCGACCAACCTCGCGTACGTCGTGGACACGGTGCGCGGCCTGGACGTGGTGGAGGTCGACCTGCCGGCCGGCGGGGACGCGGACCGGTCCGACCAGGTGGACGACCGGCGGGTGACCCGGGCCGAGCGGCTCCGGTAGCGGAGCACCGCCGCCACGTCCCGACGTGGCGGCCGCCCGGTTCAGATGCGCATGATCGCTACCGGAAGACAGGGAGTGGGTCAGGGGAGCAGGAGGCGGCGCAGCCGGCGTGCGGTGAGAGCCACGCCGCACAGGCCGAGGACGGTCAGGTAGGCGGCGTGGCCGAGCAGGCCGGGGCCGACCGGGCCGAGCAGCAGGCCGCGCAGCAGCGCCACCCCCTGGTAGAGCGGGGTGACCGCGACGAGGTGCGCCAGCCCGGCCGGGTAGGTCTGCAGCGGGTAGAACGTGCCGGAGAACAGGAACATCGGCATGGTCGCCAGCAGCACCCACTCGAAGTCCTGCCAGCTGCGCAGGTACGTGGTGGCCGCCATGCCGGCCGCGGCGAAGGCGAAACCGACCAGTAGCGCGGCGGGCAGCGCCGCCAGCGCCCACCAGGACCGCAGCAGGCCCAGCACGCCCATGACGGTGAGGAAGCCGGCCGCGTACAAGGTGCCGCGCAGCAGCGCCCAGGTGATCTCCCCGACGGCGACGTCGCGCGGGCCGAGCGGGGTGGCCAGCACGGCGTCGTACAGCTTGGCGTACTTGAGCTTGAAGAAGACGTTGAACGTGGCGTCGAAGATGGCCCCGTTCATCGCCGACGCGGCCAGCATGGCCGGGGCCACGAAGGCCAGGTAGGACACCTGGGTCCCACCGACCGACACCGTCCGCACCAGGGAGCCGATGCCGATCCCGATGGAGAACAGGTAGAGCACCGGCTCGAGGAAGCCGGAGACCAGGATCGGCCAGGACCGCCGGTAGAGCACCAGGTTGCGCTCCACCAGCAGCCGCCCCCGGCCCAGCCCGATGGTCCACGGGACCGCCCGGGTCAGCAGGACGCTCATCCCCGACACCCTCACTGCCACAGCCGCCGGTGGAAGGCCCGGTAAGCCAGCGCCAGGCCGAGGGCGGCCAGGCCGACGAGGAACCCCACGTGCCCCAGCGACGCACCGAGTCGCGGGGAGCCGAGGAACAGCGCCCGGGTCAGCTCGACGCCGTGCCACAGCGGGGTCGCGTACGCCAGCGGGCGCACCGACGCCGGCAGCTGGTCCACAGGGAAGAAGGTGCCCGAGAAGAGGAAGAGCGGCATCACGCCGAAGCGGTACAACAGGGCGAACCCGGAGTCGTTGCGCTGCAGTGCCGCGAACGCGATGACCGGCGTGGCGAACGCCAGGCCGACCAGCAGCGCGGTGGGCAGCGCGAGCAGCGCCCAGGGGCTGTGCAGCACGCCGAAGGCGGCGGTGACCAGCAGGAAGGCGGCACTGACGCCCACCACCCGGGTGGCGATCCACAGCAGGTGGCCCAGCAGCACGTCGACGACGCGCAGCGGGGTGGCGAGCATCGCGTGGTACTGCCGGTTCCAACGGATGGCGCCCATCACCGGGTACGTCGCCTCCCCCACCGCGGTCTGCATGGCTACCGCGGCCAGCAGGCCGGGGGCGACGAACTGGAGGTAGCCGACCCCGCCGACCCCGCCGGCGGTGGCGTTGACGAGGGACCCCAGGCCCAGCCCCATGGCGGCGAGGAACAGCACCGGTTCGACGAGGCTGCGCACCAGGCTCCCCCGCCAGGTCCGCCGGTACTGGAAGACCCAGTACGCGTAGGCACGCCCGCTCATCCGCAGGGTCGGCACGGCTCTAGTCCACCAGGGTCCGGCCGGTGAGCCGCAGGAAGACGTCCTCCAGGCTGCTGCGGCGCACCAGCACGCTCTGCGGCACCAGGCCCCGGGCGTGCACGCCGTGCAGTGCCGCGTCGCCGTCGTCGACGTACAGCAGCAGCCGGTCGGGCAGCACCTCGACGCGTCCCCCGAAGTCGTGCAGCTGCCCGGCCACCACCGCCAGGCCGTCCAGGTCGAAGCGCAGCTCGACGACCTCGCGGGTGACGTAGCGGTCGATGAGCTCACGCGGGGAGCCCTCGGCGGCGATGCGGCCGTGGTCCATGATGACCAGCCGGTCACACAGCTGCTCGGCCTCGTCCATGTAGTGGGTGGTGAGCACGAGGGTGACGCCCTGCTGCTTGAGCCGGAACAGCCGCTCCCACACGACGTGCCGGGCCTGCGGGTCCAGCCCGGTGGTCGGCTCGTCGAGCAGGAGCAGCTCCGGGTCGTTCACTAGGCCCCGCGCGATGGTGAGCCGGCGCTTGAGCCCGCCGGACAGCGGCTCCACCCGGTCCTCGGCCCGCTCGGCGAGCTGGACGAAGTCGAGCAGCCGGGCGGCGCGCTCCCGGACCACGGCCCGGGGCAGCCCGAAGTACCGCCCGTAGACGTGCAGGTTCTCCCGCACCGACAGCTCCAGGTCCAGGGTGTCCTCCTGGGGCACCACGCCCAGCCGGCCCCGGATCTGCGCCCCGTCACGCCCCGGGTCCAGGCCGAAGATGGCCAGCCGGCCGGCGGTGGGCGGGGACACGCAGGCGACCATGCGCATGGTGGAGGACTTCCCGGCGCCGTTGGGCCCGAGGAAGCCGAACGCCTCCCCCCGGTGCACGTCGACGTCGATCCCGTCCACCGCGGTGAAGGCGCCGAACCGCTTGGTCAGGCCCCGGGCCACGACGACGGCCTCCCCCCGCGGTGGGACAGACGCCGGCCCCGACCCGGTCACGGGGCGGGGCGCGACGCGGTCGGCGGGCGGGTACCCAGCCGCAGCGCGGCCACCCACAGCGCGGCGAACACGGCGCCGAGGAGGAACATCGCCGGTACGACGACCCCGCTGGCCAGCAGCGCCAGCTGCAGCAGGCTGCCCACGACGTACGCCCAGCGCCGGCGCAGCAGCCCGGCGACCAGCAGGCAGGCCAGGGACAGCCCGATCCCGCCGCCGACGACGAGGCCCAGGCTGCGCCCGGACAGGTCCTTGGCCACCAGCACGGCGAAGAACACCACCAGGCTCTCCGCGCCCAGGACGCTGCCCGCCAGGGTCCGCAGCAGCCGGGGCGGGGCGGGTGGGCCGGTCACGAGGACGGCTCCCCGCCGAGCAGCGTGCGGGCCTCCCCGACGGTCACCACCGACCCGGTGACCAGCACGCCGGCACCGGTCCCCGCCTGCTCCTCGGCGCGCCGCAACGCCAGGTCGAGGGCGTCGGCGAGGCGGGGGGCGACGCTGACCCGGTCGGGGCCGAAGACGCCGGTGGCGACCTCGGCCAGCGCGTCCGCGGTGACCCGCCGCGGGGAGGAGCTCTCGGTCACCACCACCTCGGCCAGCACGGGCTCCAGGGCGGCCAGCAGGCCGGCCACGTCCTTGTCGGCCAGCGCGGCCACCACGCCCACCAGCGGGGTCAGCGTGAACGCCTCGGCCAGCGCCCCGGCCAGCGCCTGCGCGCCGGCCGGGTTGTGGGCGGCGTCGAGCAGCACGAGCGGCTGGTGCCGGACCACCTCCAGCCGCCCCGGCGAGCGCACGCCGGCGAAGGCGCGGCGAACCACCTCCGGGTCCAGCGACCGGCCGGCGGCACCGAAGAAGCCCTCCACGGCGGCCAACGCGCAGGCGGCGTTGGCGGCCTGGTGGGCGCCGTACAGCGGCAGGAACACCTCCGGGTAGGCCCCGCCCGACCCGCGCAGGGTGAGCAGCTGCCCGCCGACCGCCGTGCGGCGCTCCAGCACCCCGAAGTCGACCCCGGCCCGCACCACGGTGGCCCCCACCTCGGCGGCCCGCGCGGTGAGCACCGCGGCGGCCTCGGGCGGCTGCTCGGCCAGCACCAGCAGGGCGCCGGGCTTGACGATGCCGGCCTTCTCCGCGGCCACCTGGGCGACGGTGTCCCCCAGGTAGGCGGCGTGGTCGAGGGCGACGGTGCTCACCACGGCGACCCGGCCGTCGGCGACGTTGGTGGCGTCCCAGCGCCCGCCCATGCCGACCTCCACGACGGCGACGTCGACCGGGGCGTCGGCGAAGGCCGCGAAGGCCATGCCGGTGACCACCTCGAAGAACGACAGCGGCAGGTCCCCGCCGGCCTCGGCCAGCCCGACCAGGTGCGCCACGTCGTCGTAGGTGGCCACGAACCGCTCCGGGGACACCGGGGCCCCGTCCAGGGCGATCCGCTCCCGCACCGTCTGCAGGTGCGGGCTGGTGTAGCGGCCGGTGCGCAGCCCGAACCCGCGCAGCAGCGCGTCCACCATCCGGGCGGTGCTCGTCTTGCCGTTGGTGCCGGTCAGGTGCACCACCGGGTACGCCGCCTGCGGCTGGCCCAGCAGGTCGACCAACCGCCGGATCCGGTCCAGCGAGGGGGCGATCCGTGACTCGGGCCAGCGGGCAAGCAGCGCCGCCTCGACGTCGGCGAGCCGGTCCGCCGCGGGGACGCCGGTCACGGGGCCGGGGCGGGCAGCCCGGCCAGCTGCTGGCGCAGCCGCCGGGTCTCCGCCTCCGCCGCGGCGTGCCGGGCCCGAACCTTGGCCACCACCGCGTCCGGGGCCCGGGCGAGGAAGGCCTCGTCGGCGAGCTTCGCCGCCGTGGTCTGGACCTCCCGCTCCGCGGCGGCCAGGTCGCGCTGCAGCCGGCGCCGCTCCGCCGCCACGTCGATGGCGCCGGACAGGTCCAGCTCCACGGTCACCCCGCCCACCGGCAGGGTCGCGGTCGGGCTGAACGCACCGGCGGGCCGTTGCAGCCGGGCCAGGGCGCGCACCTCCTCCTCCAGGCTGGCCTCCCCGAGGCCGGCCAGCCGTGCCGGCACCGGCTGGGTGGGCCGCAGCCCCTGCTCGGCGCGGAACCGGCGCACCTCGGTGACCAGGCGGACCAGCTCGCCGACGGTCGCCTCCGCGGCCGGGTCGGCGTACGCCGGCTCGGCCTGCGGCCACGGCGCGACGACCACCGACGGGTCGCCGGTGAGCCGGGTCCACAGGGCCTCGGTGACGTAGGGCACCACCGGGTGCAGCAGCCGCAGCGTGACGTCGAGCACGTGGCCGAGCACCCGTTGGGTGGCCGCGGCCCGCTCCCCGCCCGCCGCCAGCGGCGTCTTGGCCAGCTCGACGTACCAGTCGCACAGCTCGTCCCAGGTGAAGTGGTAGAGCCGCTCGCAGGCCTTGGCGAACTCGAACCGCTCGTAGCAGTCGTCGACGGCGGCGACGGTGTCGGCGAGCCGGGAGAGGATCCACCGGTCCACCGGGGACAGCGCGGCCCGGTCCGGCAGCGGCCCGGCGGTCGCACCGTTGAGCAGCGCGAAGCGGGTGGCGTTCCACAGCTTGTTGCAGAAGTTGCGCGACCCCTGCACCCACTCCTCGCCGACGGGGACGTCCTGCCCCGGGTTGGCGCCCCGGGCGAGGGTGAACCGCAGGGCGTCCGACCCGTAGGCGTCCATCCAGTCCAGCGGGTCGACGGCGTTGCCGAAGGACTTGCTCATCTTCTTGCCGAACTGGTCGCGCACCATGCCGTGCAGGGCGATGACCCGAAACGGCTCCACGCCGTCCATGGCGTACAGCCCGAACATCATCATCCGGGCGACCCAGAAGAAGAGGATGTCGTAACCGGTGACCAGCACGCTGTTGGGGTAGAAGCGGCGCAGCGCCGGGGTGTCCTCCGGCCAGCCGAGGGTGGAGAAGGGCCACAGCGCCGAGGAGAACCAGGTGTCCAGCACGTCGGGGTCCTGGGTCCACCCCTCCCCGGCCGGCGGCTCCTCGTCGGGACCGACGCAGACCATCTGGCCGCCCGGCCCGTACCACACCGGGATGCGGTGCCCCCACCACAGCTGCCGGCTGATGCACCAGTCGTGCATGTTGTCGACCCAGGCGAAGTAGCGGGCCGCCAGCTCGGCGGGCTCGATGCGCACCCGCCCGTCGCGCACCGCGTCGCCGGCGGCCTTGGCCAGCGAGGAGACCGCGACGAACCACTGCAGGGACAGCCGGGGCTCCACGATGGTCTGGCAGCGGGAGCAGTGCCCGACGGCGTGCAGGTAGGGGCGGCGCTCGGCGACGACGCGGCCCTGCTCGCGCAGCGCCGCGGTGACCGCCGGTCGGGCCTCGAACCGGTCCAGCCCCTCGAAGGGGCCGTGGGCGGTGATGACGCCCCGCTCGTCCATGATGTTGCGCGCCGGCAGGCCGTGTCGCCGTCCGATCTCGAAGTCGTTGGGGTCGTGCGCCGGGGTCACCTTCACCGCGCCGGTGCCGAACGCCGGGTCGACGTGGGCGTCGGCGACGACGGGGATGTGCCGGCCGGTCAGCGGCAGCTCGACGGTCTGGCCGACCAGGTGCGCATAGCGCTCGTCGTCGGGGTGCACCGCCACCGCGGTGTCACCGAGCATCGTCTCGACCCGGGTCGTGGCGACCACCACCGAGCGCTCGCCCTCGCCGTACCGGATCGACACCAGCTCGCCCTCGACCTCGACGTGCTCGACCTCGATGTCGGACAGCGCGGTCTGGCAGCGGGGGCACCAGTTGATGATGCGCTCGGCGCGGTAGACCAGCCCGTCGTCGTACAGCCGCCGGAAGATGGTGAGCACCGCACGGGACAGGCCCTCGTCCATGGTGAAGCGGTCCCGGGACCAGTCGACGCTGTCGCCGAGGCGGCGCATCTGCCCGGCGATGACCCCGCCGGAGCGTGCCTTCCACTCCCACACCCGGGCCACGAACGCCTCCCGCCCGAGGTCGTGGCGGCTGCGTCCCTCCCGGGCCAGCTCGCGCTCGACCACGTTCTGGGTGGCGATGCCGGCGTGGTCCATGCCCGGCTGCCACAGGGTCTCGTACCCCTGCATCCGGCGACGGCGGACGAGGGCGTCGATGAGGGTGTGCTCGAAGGCGTGCCCGAGGTGCAGCGAGCCGGTGACGTTCGGCGGGGGGATGACGATGCAGTACGGCGGGCGCCCGCTGGTGGGGTCGGCGGTGAAGTAGCCGCGCTCCACCCAGCGCTCGTACAGCGGCCCCTCGATCTGCGCGGGCTGGTACTGCGTGGGCAGGTCGTCCGGGTCCGGTGGGGCGGTGGCTGCGGCGGTCACCCGCCCGAGTGTACGGAGGGCCGCCGACCGGCCCCACCGGATATCGGGCCCGGGCCGGCGTCAGGCGGACTTCTCCCGGCGCTCCCGCTTGGGGCTCTCCCGCGGCACCAGGGTGGGGTTGACGTGCTCCAGCAC
Source organism: Actinomycetota bacterium (assembly GCA_049323135.1). Classification (GTDB taxonomy): domain Bacteria; phylum Actinomycetota; class Actinomycetes; order JBMOMH01; family JBMOMH01; genus JBMOMH01. The sequence goes on along the minus strand of JBMOMH010000039.1, from coordinate 6,736 downwards.
GACGTCGCGGTTGATCACGACCCGGGCGACGTCCTTGCGGCTGGGCACCTCGTACATCACGGAGAGCAGGACCTCCTCCATGATGGCGCGCAGGCCGCGCGCCCCGGTGCCGCGCAGGATGGCCTGGTCGGCGATGGCCTCCAGGGCGTCGTCACTGAACTCCAGCTCCACCCCGTCGAGGTCCATCAGCCGGTGGTACTGCTTGACCAGGGCGTTGCGGGGCTCGGTGAGGATGCGGATCAGGGCCTCGCGGTCCAGGTTGTGCACGCTGGTGATGACCGGCAGCCGGCCCACGAACTCCGGGATCATGCCGTACTTGAGCAGGTCCTCGGGCATCACGTCGGTGAAGGCGTCGGTGGTGTCGACGTCGGTCTTCGAGTGCAACGTGGCCCCGAAGCCGATGCCCTTCTTCCCGATGCGCTGCTCGATGATCTTCTCGAGGCCGGCGAAGGCCCCGCCGACGATGAACAGCACGTTGGTCGTGTCGATCTGGATGAACTCCTGGTGGGGGTGCTTGCGGCCGCCCTGCGGGGGCACGCTGGCGGTGGTGCCCTCCAGGATCTTCAGCAGGGCCTGCTGCACGCCCTCCCCGGAGACGTCCCGGGTGATCGACGGGTTCTCGCTCTTGCGGGCGATCTTGTCGACCTCGTCGATGTAGATGATGCCGGTCTCGGCCTTCTTCACGTCGTAGTCGGCGGCCTGGATCAGCTTGAGGAGGATGTTCTCCACGTCCTCCCCGACGTACCCGGCCTCGGTGAGGGCGGTGGCGTCGGCGATGGCGAAGGGCACGTTGAGCATCCGGGCCAGCGTCTGGGCGAGCAGCGTCTTGCCGCAGCCGGTGGGGCCCAGCAGCAGGATGTTCGACTTGGCCAGCTCGACGGAGTCGCTGCCGGCGCTGCGCGGGGCGGCCGGCGCCTGGCCGGCCTGCACCCGCTTGTAGTGGTTGTAGACGGCGACGGAGAGGGCCTTCTTGGCCGTGTCCTGCCCGATCACGTACTGGTCGAGGAACTCGTAGATCTCCCGCGGCTTGGGCAGCTCGTCCCACCCGAGGTCGGCGGACTCGCTGAGCTCCTCCTCGATGATCTCGTTGCACAGGTCGATGCACTCGTCGCAGATGTAGACGCCCGGCCCCGCGATGAGCTTCTTGACCTGCTTCTGGCTCTTCCCACAGAAGGAGCACTTGAGCAGGTCGCCGCCGTCACCGATCCGTGCCACGCGGGAGTCTCCTTCTCTTCGGCGGGCCCGTCCACGTCGCCGCGGTCGGGGGGCTCCGGTAGCGACGGTACCCCGGATCCACCCGGAAGGGACCCCTTTACCGGGCGGTTACGGCGCGCCGTCGGGTCGCGGTCGCTACCCCGCGACGATCTTCCGGGTGGTGAGCACCTGGTCGACCAGCCCGTAGGCCACCGCCTCCTCGGCGGTGAGGATCTTGTCGCGTTCGATCTCCTCGCGGATCTGCTCCGCGGTCCGCCCGGTGGCCTCGGCGAGCATCCGCTCGAGCTGGGCGCGCATCCGCAGGATCTCGTTGGCCTGGATCTCCACGTCGCTGGCCTGCCCGTAGCCCCCCTCGGTGGCCGGCTGGTGGATGATCACCCGGCTGTTGGCGAGGGCGTAGCGCTTGCCCTTCGCCCCGGCGCCGAGGATCACCGCGGCGGCCGACGCGGCCTGGCCGAGGCAGACGGTCTGCACGTCGGGCTTGACGAAGCGCATCGTGTCGTAGATGGCGGTCAGCGCGGTGAACGAGCCGCCCGGGGAGTTGATGTAGATGATGATGTCCCGGTCGGGGTCCATCGCCTCCAGCGTCAGCAGCTGGGCCATCACGTCGTTGGCGGAGGCGTCGTCGATCTGCACGCCGAGGAAGATGATCCGCTCCTCGAACAGCTTCGTGTACGGGTTGTGCCGCCGGTAGCCCTGGCTCGTCCGCTCCTCGAACTCGGGCACGATGTACCGGCTGCTGGGGGGTAGGTGCAGGTCAGTCATGACGGGCCGTCTCCTCCGGCTGGGCTCACGGGCTCACAGGCTGCTGGCACCGGCTGGGCCGGGGGTCAGGACACCGAGCCCTCGCTGGGCACCTGGTTGGCGCTGCGCACGACGTGGTCGACGAAGCCGTAGGCGCGGGCATCCTCGGCGGTGAACCACCGGTCCCGGTCAGAGTCCCGCTCCACGGTGGCCACGTCCTGCCCGGTGTGGAAGGCGATCAGCTCGGCCATCTTCCGCTTCGTGTACAGCATCTGCTCGGCCTGGATCTTGATGTCGCTGGCGGTGCCGCCCAGCCCCCCGGACGGCTGGTGCATCATGATCCGGGCATGGGGCAGCGCGTACCGCTTGCCCGCCGCGCCGGCGCAGAGCAGGAACTGGCCCATCGATGCGGCTAGCCCCATGGCCACGGTGGCCACGTCGTTGGGCACGTACTGCATGGTGTCGTAGATGGCCATGCCCGCCGACACCGAGCCGCCGGGTGAGTTGATGTAGAGGTAGATCTCCCGCTCGGGGTCCTCCGCGGACAGCAGCAGCAGCTGCGCGCAGATGGCGTTGGCGATGGTGTCCTCGACCGCGCTGCCGAGGAAGATGATCCGCTCCCGGAGCAGCCGGTTGTAGACCTGGTCGTCCAGCCCCATCGCGGCCGGCTGGGAGGTGCGCCCGGCGGGGAGGGCGAGACCGGATAGTGCGGGGTGCGGGGTGCTCACGGCGGTCACCTGCTCCGAAGTCGGTGCGGTTGGACGGTCGCGTCGCAGGGTCGACGCATCAGTGACCCTAGCCTGGCGCGGCGACGGACCGGCTCCCGGCGCGGAGGTGTTCGCTGACGGCGCAGGTGCCGCCGCGGCCGGCCCGGCTCAGCGCTGGTCGACCGCTTCCGCCGGCTCGGTGGCTTCCTCGTCCGCCGCCGGCTCGTCGGCTTCCGCTGCGGGCTCGTCGAGGGCGGCCAGGTCGACGGGGCGGCCGGAGGCGTCGGTGACGCTGGCCCGGCGCAGCACCGCGGCCAGCGCCTTGGCCCGGGCCACCTCGCCCACGAGCATCGGCACCCGCCCGGCCTGGACGACTTGCTGGGCGAACTGGTCCGGCGGCACGCCCAGGACCGCGGCCCGGCGCAGCAGGTGCTCGGTCAGCTCGGCCTCGCCCACCCGCACCTGCTCCTTCACGGCCAGGGCGTCGAGGAGGAACTGGGCCCGCAGCGCATGGCTGGTCTCCGCGGCCACCTCGGCCCGGTGCTCCTCGTCCTCGGAGCGCTCCTCGGCCTCCAGGTGCTCGCGCACCTCCGCCTCGACGAGCCCCTCGGGCACGGGTATGTCGACGGCGGCCAGCATGGCCTCGAGCACCCGGTCCCGGGCCTGGGCGCCCTGCTCCATCCGGCGCACCCGCTCCAGCCGGGCGCGAACGTCGTCGCGCAGCTCGTCGAGCGTGTCGAACTCGCTGGCCGTCTGGGCGAACTCGTCGTCGAGCTCGGGGAGCTCGCGGACCCGCACGGCGCGCACGGTCACCTCGACGGTGACCTCCTCCCCCGCGTGGCGGCCGCCGGGGAGCGTGCTGGGGAAGGTCCTTGACTCGCCGACGGTCAGCCCGGGCAGGACGTCGTCCAGGCCGTCCAGCATCTGGTTGCTGCCGACCTCGTAGGAGACGTTGCGCGCCGTACCGTCTTCGACCTCCGCCTCGCCCTGCCGGGCGATCAGGTCGAGGGAGACGAAGTCCCCCTCCTGCACCGGACGGTCCACCCCGGTGAGTACGGCGAAGCGCTCCCGGAGGGCCTGCAGCTGCTCCTCGACGTCCTCCTCCGTCACCACGGCGTCGTCGACGGTGACCGCCAGCCCGTCGTAGTCGGGCAGGTCGAGCTGGGGGCGCACGTCCACCTCGGCGGTGAACCGCAGGTCGGCGCCGTCGGCGAACTCGGTGACGTCGACCGCGGGCTGGCCCAGGACCCAGACCGCGTTCTCCCGCACGGCCTGCGAGTAGAACCGGGGCAGCGCCTCGTTGACCGCCTCCTCCAGCACCATCCCACGGCCCACCCGCTGGTCGATCAGCCGCGGCGGGACGTGGCCCTTGCGGAAGCCGGGCAGGGACACCTGCTGGGCGATCCGCCGGTAGGCGGCGTCCACGCTCGGCCGCAGCTCGTCGAAGGGCACCTCGACGGTCAGCCGGACCCGCGTCGGGTTGACGGTCTCGACAGCGCTCTTCACGGCTCCCGGCTCTCCTTTTGCTTGTTGCTTCGCGGCCTCGACGGCGACGGACAGACGACGGACAGACGACGGACAGACGACGGACGGTGGTCGGGGCGGGGAGACTCGAACTCCCGATCTCCTGCACCCAAAGCAGGCGCGCTAGCCACTACGCTACGCCCCGCAGCCGCCCTGGGCAGTCTAGGGGAACCCCGCAGACGTGGCAGCATGGGTCGGACGCGCGGGTGTAGCTCAATGGCAGAGCCCCAGCCTTCCAAGCTGGCCATGCGGGTTCGATTCCCGTCACCCGCTCCAGCCAAGACCGCTGGTCAGGGCGCCGGGCTCGGCGGCCTTCACGCCCGGAGCCGGCGCCGCGGTCACGGGGTCGGCTTCTGGACGTGTCGATGGGCGACGATGGCATCGATCATGTCGGTGAGGAAGCGGCGGACGACGGCGAGCTCCGCGTCGGTGTAGCCGGCCATCGCCGCGGCAAGGTCCTGCTGCAGCCGCCCGAAGTGCGCGCCGCCGACGGCCATCGCCGTCTCGGAGACCTCGAGCACGACGCGGCGCCGGTCCTCGGGGTCGCGCGTCCGGCGGACATGGCCGACCCGCTCGAGCCGGTCGACCAGGGCCGTGACCGACGCGGAGGTTAGGTCGACGGCCGACCCGAGCCCGCCGACGGTGAGCGCTCGCCCCGCGCGAGCGGCATCCATGATCGCCACCAACGCGCGTACGTCGCTGCGACCCAGCCCGTGCTCTGTCGCGAACTGCTGCCCGACCGCATCCAGCTCCACGGTGAGCCGGCGGAGCAGCAGCCCCAGTTCGGTCCGATCGTCGGCCGCGGCCGTACTCCTCCCGGGTAGTTGCACCGATCATCTCACTCCCTTACCATCTCGATAGTCGAGATGCTTGACAGTCGAGAGGATTGGCTGTGCGTGTTCGTTCCGCGTTCCGGTGGCTGCTGCCCGCCATCGTCGTCCTGGCCTGGCTGGGCGCCGCCGGCCCCTTGGCATCCTTCGGCGGCAAGCTCACCGCGGTGCAGCAGAACGACTCAGCCGCCTTCCTTCCCGACAGCGCCGAGTCCACCCGCGTCACCGCACTCGACCGACGGTTCCTGACCACCGACGCCCTCCCGGTCATCCTGCTATGGGAAGGCAACGGGGCGCTCGGCGACGTCGCCCGCGCCGAGATCGGCCGGCGGGTCACCGCCGCCGTCACCGGTTTGGAGGCTCGCAACGTCCTGGCCGGGCCGGCCTCCCCCGCGATCCCCTCCGCCGACGGCCGAGCCGTCCAGGCCGTCCTGCCGCTGCGCACCGACCTGCGCGACCAGCTGCCCGGCCTCGTCGCCGACCTGCGCGCCCTGCCGCCGGTGGCTGGCGCCACCGCCTACGTGACCGGGCCGGCCGCACTGTTCGCGGACTTCGCCAACGGCTTCTCGGGAATCGACGGACTGCTGCTGCTGGCCGCCTTCGGTGTGGTGCTGCTCATCCTGCTCGTCATCTACCGCAGCCCTTTGCTGCCGCTGCTGGTCATCGGAACCGCCGGGCTGGCCCTGACCGCCTCCACCGCCGTGGCTTACGCGCTGGCGAAGCCGGGGTGGATCGCGGTGGACGGGCAGAGCCAGGGCATCGCCGCGATCCTCGTCGTCGGCGCGGCCACTGACTACGGGCTGCTGCTGGTCGCCCGCTTCCGCGAGGAGCTGTCCCGGGAGCGCTCGCGACTCGCGGCCATGCGGACCGCGCTGCGCCGCTCCCGCGGGCCGATCCTCGCCTCCGGGGCCACCGTCATCCTCGGCGTGCTGGGCCTGCTGCTCTCGGACCTGGCCAGCAACCGCGGGCTCGGTCCGATCTCGGCGGTCAGCGTGCTGCTGGCGCTGCTCGCGGCGCTGACCTTCCTGCCGGCGACCCTGGTCCTGCTCGGGCGGGCGGCGTTCTGGCCGTTCCAGCCCCGGGTCGGCGACAGCTCGGCGCGCGCCAGTGGGTGGCAGCGCGCCGCGCTCGTCGTCGACCGCCGACCCGGCCGCGTTCTGGGCTGGAGCGTGGCCGGCCTGCTGGTACTCGCCGCCCTCGCACCGACCTTCGACGCCCGGGGCACCTCGCTGACCGACGCCGTGCGCGGGGGCTCCCCCGCCGCCACCGGGCAGGTCGCGCTGGCCCGCCACTTCGACGTGGGCGCCGCCACTCCCGCAGTCGTGATCACGCCCGCCCGCGACTGGACAACGGTCGCGGGCGCGGCGGCCGCCGTCCCCGGCGTCGTTCGGGTAGCCCCCGACACCGGCGCCCCCACCAGCGCGCCCGCTCAGCCCGGCGGTGAGCCGAAGGTGGTGAACGGACTGGTCCGGCTCGAGGCCGTCCTCGGCCAGGCTCCCGACAGCGACGCGGCCCTCGACACGGTCGCCCAGCTACGGGCCGCCGTGCACCGCGCCGACCCGCGAGCCCTGGTCGGCGGAGCGACGGCGAGCACGCTGGACGCCCGCAACACCGGGGCCCGCGACCTGCGGGTGATCGTCCCCGCCGTCCTCCTTGTCGTTGGCGTCGTCCTCGCCCTCCTGCTGCGCGCGCTCGTGGCCCCGCTGCTGCTGGTCG
>JBMOMH010000038.1:0-15695 GCA_049323135.1 Actinomycetota bacterium | reverse complement strand
CGCTGGGGAGAGCTAACAACTCCCATCCAAGTCACACAGGGCACACCCGTCACTCATGTCACACGGCGTGTCGACCCACAAAACCCCTGGTCAGCGCCCACCCACCCGGACTTTGCCGGGGCCCTGATTATTCATCACACGGTGAAAATACCGGGTGCCCGCACACCTCGCAAGGGTCAGCCCCCGGCGAGGTAGCGCTGGATCGTCGGCGTGACCAGCGCCACCACCTCCTCCTCGTCGGCGGAGGCCAGCGGCTCCACCCGGAGCACGTAGCGCAGCAGCGCCAGCCCCACCAGGTGGGAGGCGGCGAGGGTGGCCCGCAGCGGGGCGTCCGGTCCGCTCATGCCGACGGTCACCCGGGCGATGATGGCGCGGCGCACGAACTGGCGCAGCAGCGCAGCGGAGGCCTCGTTGGTCGTCGCCGAGCGCAGCAGCGCCAGGAACGGGGCCCGGGTCGCCGGCTCGGACCAGATGCCGAGGAAGAGCCGCACCGCCCGCTCCCCCATGCCCGCGGGGGGCCCGCCGACGACGCCGGGCAGCATCTCGCCCGGGTGCAGCGGCAGGTCCATGGCGGCGACGAACAGCCCCTCCTTGGTGCCGAAGTAGTGGTGCACCAGGGCCGGGTCGACGGCGGCCCGCCGGGCGATCTCCCGCACCGTCGCCCCGTCGTAGCCCCGCTCCCCGAAGGTCTGCCGGGCCGCGGCGAGGATGTCCCCGCGGGTGTCCGGTCCGCCCGGCCGCCGGCCCGGGCCGCGGCCGGTCACGAGCCCGCCGCGGCGGCTAGGTGCAGCCGGGCGAAGGCGAGGCCCTGGGCCAGGTCGCCCTCCCGCTCCTCGCGGGTGAGCGCGCGGCGGGTGTTCACCTCGAGCACCACCGTGCCGGCGTACCGGGACTGGGCCAGGTGCTCCAGCACCGCGGCGCACGGCTGGGCCCCCCGCCCGGGCACCAGGTGCTCGTCCCGGTTCGACCCGGTGCCGTCGGCCAGGTGCAGGTGGGCCAGCCGGCGGCCCAGCGCCCGGGCCATGGCCAGGCCGTCCCCACCGGCCACCGCGGCGTGCGACAGGTCCAGCGTCACGTGCGGGTAGTCCTCGCCCAACGGGTCCCAGCCCGGGGCGTACGCCGCCAGCTCGCGGCCGCGCGCCCGCCACGGGTACATGTTCTCCACCGCGAAGCGCACCCCGCCGGGCTCCTGCAGCTCGGCCAGCCCGGCGACGAAGCGGCGGGAGTAGTCCCGCTGCCAGCGGAAGGGGGGGTGCACCACCACCGTGTCCGCGCCCAGGTCGAGCGCGGCCTCCCGGGATCGTTCGAGCTTCGCCCAGGGGTCGGTGCCCCAGACCCGCTGGGTGACCAGCAGGCAGGGGGCGTGGACGGCGAGGACGGGCAGCCCGTGGTAGTCCGACAGCCGGCGCAGCGCCACCACGTCCTGGCTCACCGGGTCGGTCCACACCATGACCTCCAGCCCGTCGTACCCCAGCCGGGCGGCGATCTCGAACGCGCTCGCCGTGGACTCGGGGTAGACCGAGGCGGTGGACAGCGCGACCCGCGCGTCGGGCACCCGGACGGCGGCGCCGTGCCGGTCCACCTCGAAGCGCGCGCTCATCAGGGCAAGGCTAGGCGGGGCGGGCTACCGGTGGCCGGCGGCTCATTCCAGGGCCGCGGCGGCGATGCGGTCCAGTCGACGCAGGATGACGCCCTCCCGCAGCGCCCACGGGCAGATCTCCAGCCCGGCCAGGCCGAGCAGGTCCATGGCCGCGTCGGCCACCACGGCACCGGCTAGCAGCTGTGGGGCGCGGCCCGCGGAGACCCCCGGCAGGGTGGCCCGCTCCTTGCTGGACATCGCGGCGAGCCGGGGCAGCCAGGCCACCAGCGCTGCGTGGTCCAGGGTGCGCCGTACGTAGGGCCCCTCGCTGGAGGGGGCCGCGCCGGTCAGCCGGGCCAGCTGCTTGAACGTCTTCGAGGTGGCCACCGCGTGGTCCGGCGCGGCCAGGGCGAGCAGCGGGCGCAGCTCGCGGGCGATGGTGGCCCGGACGTGCTTGCGCAGCGCCCGCAGCTCGCCCTCGGGCGGGGGGTCGGCGGTGAACCACTGCCGGGTGAGCCGGCCCGCCCCGAGGGGCAGCGAGGTGACCGCATCGGGCTCCTCGTCCAGCCCGGCGGCCACCTCGAGGGAGCCGCCGCCGATGTCCAGCACCAGCAGCCGGCCCGCCGACCAGCCGAACCAGCGCCGCACCGCGAGGAAGGTGAGCCGGGCCTCGTCCGCGCCGTCCAGGACGTGCAGGGCCACCCCGGTGCGGTCCCGCACCCGGCGCAGCACGTCGTCCCCGTTGGTGGCCTCCCGCAGCGCCGAGGTGGCGAAGGCCAGCAGGTCCTCGACGCCCTTGTCCTCGGCCACCTGGCGGGCCTCGGCCACGACGTCGACCAGCCGGTCCGCCCCGCGGGCGGCGACCGCCCCCCGGTCGTCGAGCAGCTCGGCGAGCCGCAGCTCGCTCTTGTACGAGTACGCCGGCAGCGGGTGGGCCCCAGGGTGGGCGTCCACGACGAGCAGGTGCACGGTGTTGGACCCGACGTCCAGCACTCCCAGGCGCATGCTCGGACGCTACCCGGTGGCAGCCGGCTCGGACCCTCAGGCTGGCCCCCAGCCAACCCCTAGGCTGGCTCGGTGGCCGAGGTGTCCCTGGACTTCCCCCGCACCTGGGTGGAGTTCGTCGACCCCGCCGACCCCGGTCAGGTGGTGCGCGCCGACCTCACCTGGCTGTGCTCCCGGTGGACGTGCATCTTCGGTCGCGGCTGCCGGGGCATCTACGCCGACCGTCCCGACGACGGCTGCTGCACGCTAGGGGCGCACTTCAGCGACCGGGCCGACGAGCGGCGGGTCCGAGGGTTCGCCGCGCAGCTCACCAGCACCGACTGGCAGAACCACGGGGCGCACCGGCTGGTGGAGACAGAGGACGGGGCCCGGCGGACCCGCCGGGTCGACGGGGCGTGCATCTTCCTCAACCGTCCGGGGTTCCCCGGTGGGGCCGGCTGCGCGCTGCACGCCTTCGCACTGCGCACCGGGCGACACCCGCTGGAGACCAAGCCCGACGTGTGCTGGCAGCTGCCGATCCGCCGGACCTACCGCGAGGTGACCCGCCCGGACGGCACCGGCTACCTGGAGGTCAGCATCGGCGAGTACGACCGGCGCGGCTGGGGTCCGGGGGGGCACGACCTGGACTGGTACTGCAGCGGCGCCACCGAGGCCCACGTCGGGCGGGTCCCGGTGTACCGGGCGTACGCCGCCGAGCTCACCGCGCTGCTCGGCGCCCCGGCGTACGCCGAGCTGGCCCGGCTGTGCCGGGCCAGGGAACGGCGAGCCACCCGGGCCGGCGAGCTGGCCCCCCACCCGGCGGACCCGGCCTGAGCCAGCGGCTTGGGCTCGACCCGTCAGGCGGTCGCCCAGCACGTGGCCGTCCTCGAGTCGGCCGGCCTGGTCCGCACCCGGCGGGAGGGCCGCTACACGTTCCACCACCTGGACCTGACCCCCCTGCGCGAGATCACGCAGCGGTGGCCGATCCCCGACCCGGAACCCGAAACGGAGCAGGAGGCACGATGAGGATCAAGCTGACCAGCGTCCTGGTCGACGACCAGCGCAAGGCCCTACGCTTCTACACCGACGTGCTGGGCTTCACGAAGAAGAACGACATCCCCCTCGGCCAGCACTCGTGGCTCACCGTCGTCTCGCCCGAGGACCCCGACGGCGTCGAGCTCTCCCTCGAGCCCGACCAGCATCCGGCGGCCCGGCCGTTCAAGCGGGCGCTGGTCGCGGACGGCATCCCGTTCACCTCGTTCGCGGTCGGTGACGTCGCGGCCGAGTACGCGCGTCTGCGCGCCCAGGGGGTGCGGTTCACGCAGCCGCCGACGGACATGGGGCCGGTGACCACCGCCGTCTTCGACGACACCTGCGGCAACCTGATCCAGATCCACGCCGAGAAGCCCCCAGCGAAGCCCGCCGAGGACACCGCCGGGTAACACTCCCCCCGGGCGTGCCGCCGGGCCGTTGTCGGCGCCGCCGGCTAGCGTGCGGCCCGTGGCAAAGGGCTCCCCCACGGCGCGGGCGGCGTACCGGTGCACCGCCTGCGGATGGCAGGCGGCCCGGTGGGCCGGCCGCTGCGGCGAGTGCCAGGCGTGGGGCACGGTGAGCGAGGTAGGGGCCCCCCGCCTCCGGGCGGTGGCCGCGGGCCCGGTGACCGGGCCGGCCCGCCCCATCGGCGAGGTGGACGTGGCGGCGGCCCGGGCCCGGCCGACCGGGCTGGCCGAGCTGGACCGCGTGCTGGGCGGTGGCCTGGTACCCGGCGCGGTGCTGCTGCTCGCCGGCGAGCCGGGGGTCGGCAAGTCCACGCTGCTGCTGGAGGTGGCCGCCCGGGTGGCCCGGCCGGACGCCCCCACCCTTTATGTCACCGCGGAGGAGTCCGCCGAGCAGGTCCGGCTGCGCGCCGAGCGGGTCGGCGCGCTGGCCCCGCACCTCTACCTGGCCGCGGAGACCGACCTGGCCGCGGTGCTCGGCCACGTCGAGGACGTCCGCCCCGCCGTGCTGGTCGTCGACTCGGTGCAGACCGTGACGACGGCCGGGGCCGACGGGGCCGCCGGCGGGGTGGCGCAGGTACGGGAGGTTGCGGCGGCGCTCACGCGAGTGGCCAAGGAGCGGGGCATCAGCACGGTGCTCGTCGGGCACGTGACCAAGGACGGCGCGGTCGCCGGGCCACGGACCCTGGAGCACCTGGTCGACGTGGTGCTGCACTTCGAGGGCGACCGGCACGCCCGGCTGCGCCTGGTGCGGGCGGTGAAGAACCGGTACGGCGCCACCGACGAGGTGGGCTGCTTCGACCTCGGCGACGGCGGGCTGGTCGGGCTGGCCGACCCGAGCGGGCTGTTCCTGTCCCGGCACGGCGAGCCGGTACCGGGCACCTGCGTGACGGTGACCCTGGAGGGCCGCCGGCCCCTGGTGGCCGAGGTGCAGGCGCTCGTCGCGACCGGGACCCCAGGGTCCCCCCGGCGAGCCACCTCCGGGCTGGACGCCTCCCGGGTGGCCATGGTGCTGGCCGTGCTGGAACGCCGCGGCAACGTCCGGGTCGGCACCAGTGACGTCTACGCGGCGACCGTCGGCGGCGTACGGCTCGCGGAGCCGGCCACCGACCTGGCCGTCGCGCTGGCCGTCGCCGGGGCCGCCGGGGACGCGACGCTGCCCGGTGACGTGGTCGCGGTCGGCGAGGTCGGCCTGGCCGGGGAGGTGCGACCGGTGTCCGGGGTCCCCCGCCGGCTGGCCGAGGCCGCCCGGCTCGGCTTCCGGGTCGCCCTGGTCCCCCCGGGCGGCGGCGAGCCACCCCCAGCGGGCCTGCGCACGGTCACCGTGGCCGACCTGCCCACGGCGCTGGCCGCGCTCACCCCCACCCGCCGCTAGACTGCGCGCACAGATCCACGCCGAGGAGCCTGGTGGCACCGAACGACCGCGCCGAGAAGGACCTGCTGCGGGCCACGCTCGCCCGCGTCGCGCCGGGCACCGGGTTGCGAGATGGGCTGGAGCGCATCCTACGCGGCAACACCGGCGGCCTCATCGTGCTCGGCTTCGACCGCACCGTGGACTCCCTGTGCACCGGCGGGTTCGTGCTGGACGTGGAGTTCTCCGCCACCCGGCTCCGGGAGCTGGCCAAGATGGACGGCGCGGTGATCCTCGACCGCGACGCCACGAAGATCGTCCGCGCCGGCGTACACCTCATGCCGGACCCGGCGATCCCCACCGCGGAGACGGGCACCCGGCACCGCACCGCCGAGCGGATGGCCCGGCAGACCCGCTACCCGGTGATCTCGGTGAGCCAGTCGATGCGGATCATCGCGCTGTACATCGACGGCCGGCGCTACGTGCTGGAGGACTCCGGGCAGATCCTGTCCCGGGCGAACCAGGCGCTGGCCACCTTGGAGCGCTACAAGATGCGCCTCGACGAGGTGGCCGGCACGCTGTCCGCGCTGGAGATCGAGGACCTGGTGACGGTCCGGGACGTGGCCAGCGTGGCGCAGCGGCTGGAGATGGTCCGCCGGATCGCCGGCGAGATCGACGGGTACGTCGTGGAGCTGGGCAGCGACGGCCGGCTGCTCGCCCTGCAGCTCGACGAGCTGGTGGCCGGGGTCGAGGCGGACCGGGAGCTGGTGGTCCGGGACTACCTGCCGCCGCAGAGCGGGCGGCGCGCCCGCACGGTGGCCCAGGTGCTGGCCGAACTGGACACCCTGTCGGCGACGGACCTGCTCGACCTGGGCACGGTGGCCCGGGCCCTGGGCTTCGCTGGCGGCGCCGACGCGCTCGACGCGGCGGTGAGCCCCCGCGGGTACCGGCTGCTGGCCCGGGTGCCCCGGCTGCCCAACGCGGTGGTGGACCGGCTTGTGGAGCACTTCGGCGGGCTGCAGAAGCTGCTGGCCGCGAGCATCGACGACCTGCAGGCCGTCGACGGGGTCGGCGAGTCCCGGGCCCGCACGGTGCGGGAGGGCCTGTCCCGGCTGGCCGAGTCCTCCATCCTCGAACGCTACGTCTGAGGTCTGGTCCCGGGCCTGGTACCACAGCCGTACTCGCAGTAGCCCATGGCCACGGACACGTGCAGAGTCTGGCAGATCAGCGGCATCTGCAGCTGGTCCGGGACGCATTCGGGGGTGCAGCCACGGTACCCAAAGGGCGCACCTTCTACCGCATCGCTGAGCTGCACGCCCGGGGACAAGCAGGCGTACGAGTCGCACTTTCGACGTGGTTTCGCGGTGCACCCGATCCCGCCCGAGCGCGGCTCCCCCGGCCGGACCACGTTTCGCCTCTAGCCGGCGACCGGACCGGTCGCGGTCGCCCGGGAGTCACTGCCGCGACTGCGGCACAGTGTCGAAGAGCGCTGACAGACACGCGTGCCAAGCGGATGCCCGGCAGAAGACCGGCACCCGGTCGAGGGGTGCCGGGACCTCGACCACCCGACCACCCGCAACGAGAGTGCCGGTCCAGACGTCGGCCCATTCCTCCTCGGGAAGGAAGACCTTCCACCGGTCGACGTCGGGCCTCGTGACGGGGCTGACCAGCAGGTCGGAGCCCAGCAGGTACTGCAGCGGGAAGTCCCACACCCGGGCCTCTGCCGAGTAATCGAAGAAGAGGGGCCGCATGAGCGGCCGGTCGGTGCGCACCGTCTCGGCGGCCTGCTCGGCGAGGTAGTCGACCAGGCGCTCGCGGAGATAGGCGAAGCGGCGGAAGACCGGGACTACGCGGTCATCACCTGACATCTCGGCGACGTGCCACGGCGTGCGATCACGCAACGGATGTTGGTGATGGTTGAACTCCGAGTGGTACTGCATGATCGGCATGAAGGTGGAGGCCCCGGCGGCCCGCAGGTAGAGTTCGGCGTTCGGCATGGGCCCCGAGAAGCCGGCGAGGTCCCAACCCCAGTAGACGATGCCGCAGGCGGCGGCGGTGAGCCCAGCCGTCACCGAGTTGCGGAAGGCCTGCCATGTCGAGTCCTCGTCGCCGGCCCAGTAGATGCCGTGCGCCTGGGAGCCGGTGAAGCCGCTGCGGGAGAAGGTCACCGGGGCCTTGCCGTGCTTGCGCAACAGGTCGCCAAAGGCGCGGGCGTAGTGCACCGGGTAGAGGTTGTTGCCCTGGTCGCCGCGCCGGCCGTCCGCGTAGGCCAGGTCATGACCCCACGCGTGCTCTCCGCCGTCGGTCTTGAAGCCGTCGACCCCCAGCTCCGCCACGAGGTAGTCGCGCTTGGCGGTCCACCAGTCCCGGGTTCGCTGCACCGACAGGTCGGGCATCAGTGACTTGGGGAACCACCAGCCGCGGTTGAGGTAGGGGCGGCCGTCGGCCTCGCGTACCGCATGACCGTCCCGCACCATGGCCTCGGCCTCTGCGCGCACCTGCTCGTGCAAACCGTCCCCGGACTGGTCGGTCTTGAGCAGCGGGATCTGCCAGAGCAGGACCTTGATGCCCCGAGCATGCAGCTCGTCGACCATCGCCTTGGGGTCGGGCCACGCGCCGTCGGCCGGGAACGAGAAGTCGGCGAGCCCGAAGGGAGCACCGTCCGGGCGCGGCTGGTACTGCGCGTCCCGGAAGATCATGATGCCTTCCTCGTCGCTCCATGCCTCGATGACCACGACACCGACGGGGATGTCCAGGTCTCGGTGGCTGTCCATCCGCTCGAGCACGAGCTGCTGAGAGTTCCACTCGTTGCCCGAGGCCCACAGGCGAAACACCCAGGACGGCAGCTCTTCCGCGCGGCCGACGTCGTCGAGGAAGGCCCTCAGCACCTCGGTCGGCGTCCCCTCGTAGAGCGCGAGGTCCACCGCCTCCTGCGGGGAGCCGCCGAGAGCGACCTCGATGGCCAGCTCACCCGGGTCGGTGGCGCCCACGTCGTACCAGGTGCGCCGGGTCGTGCGGACGTGGAACCCCCAGGCGCTTCCGTCGGCACCGACGACGTGCGCGAAGGGCATGGGCAGGTACGTCCGGCCGTGCGCGCCCTGGGCCTTGTACTGCTCGAACACGACCGCGTCCAGCAGGTGTCCAACCTGGTCGAGACGGTCGAACCGCTCCCCGAAGCCCACCACGTGGTCGCCAGGCCGCAGCGCGAGGGCGAACCGCGCGCGGTGCACACCCGTGCGGCTCACCAGCCACCGCAGCGAATGATGGACCAGCCGCTGGCCGGCGCCGACGTGACGCAGCTCGACGCCCTCGGGGGGTGACCCGACCCACCGGGCCGGGCTGACGTCGAACCACTCACTCGTTTCGTGCACGCCCGAGTTCGTCGTGGCGTGGAGGCGGTAGCGGTAGCCCTCCCACTCCTCCAGCGGCGGGGTCTGTACCGACCAACCACCCGAGCCTCCGAGCGAGGCCGCCTGCGCCTCCGCCAGGTGCCCTTCTCCCCCCGCAAGCGCGGCGGCCTCAGCCGAGTCCACGGCCCCCGGCTGCAGCGGCAGCCACTGCGCTGACCCAGACCGCACCGAGCACCACTCCAGCACCACCGAGTCCACGCCCTCGGTGGCCTGCACGCCGATCGTGACCGGCTCTCCCACCTCGGGCAGCACGGGCACCCGCTGGTCGAGGGACGTCGCGTAGGGATGCTCCAGCCCGTGCGGGCGGTGCACGATCAGGCTCGGTGGGGTCACGACCCAGACCCCATGAGGACCCCCAGCTCGTCGGCCAGGATGAGGAACATCCCGTGGGACCACAGCAGCGGCGTCGCGACCGGGCCCCAGCGGACGACCCAGTCAGCCTGGTGCTCTGGGTGCAGCAAGTGGTCGTCGACCTGTTCCGGCAAGTGGCCTTCAGGTGTCGCCTGCCGGGCGATCCACTCCAGGTGGCGCCACGCCCGCTCGGTATGACCCACGCGCGCCAGGTTCCAGCCGAGTAGCGCCGACAGCAGGGGCCACAGCCCCCCGCCGTAGAAGTCATCACCGCTGAAGCGGTGCACACCGCCGTCAACCTCAAGGTCCGCCGCGACCGCAGCCAGCGTGGCCGTCGCGACGTCCGACCCTACGGGGACGATACCGAAGGGAACGATGCAGGACGGCAACGAGCCGTCGACGGCACGAGACCCCAACCACTTCACCAAGTGGCCGCCGTAGCTTCCCTCGCGCAGGATCACCTCGCGGGCCGCCTCGGAGGCGGTGAGCGCCGCCTCCCGGCGGGAAGAGTCGAGCACCCCGCTGGTTGCAACCTCGCGCAGCCCGCCGGAGATGGCGGCCAGCGTGGAGACATGCCGCCGCTCGACATGCTCCTCCCACCAGTCGTAGCAGGGTAGGTCCCAGAAGCCGGTCAGGTAGTCGACCGCGACCTCCAGGCCGGCGCGCCACCGCGCCAGGTCCTCCCCATGCCGGTCAGCGTGTGTCACCACCGACCACAGCCACGTACCGTAGCCGTCGGTCTGGAAGTCCCACCAGGGATCGATACCGTTGGCACCGTCGAAGGTGAAGCGGGTCGGGAGCATGTCCTCCACCGGAACCGTCTCGCCACGGCGCCTCCGCTTCACCAGGGAGTCGACCTGATCGCGGCGTCGGGTGAGGACGCCCGCGACCCACGAGTGGAATCGTCCGGCCGCCGCGCGGTCACCGTACCGGGAGATCCCCTCCGCCGTGAACCCGCCGTCGCGCAGCCACGCGTAGCCCCGGTAGGCCGAGAATGTCGGCGCCGCGGGCAGCGCGCCCGCGGGATGCTGGTGCGTGCAGATGACGCGGTGACTCGTCTCAGCGAGCCGGCGCAGGTCCGCGAGCGAGTGGATGTCGTACAGGAAGGTCATGGGCTCTCAGTTCGGTGCGCACGTCGAGGGAACGCCGCCGGGCCGGGGGCCTCCAGCCCCCGGCCCGGCGGCACCTGTCACTTCAGCAGGGCGTTGACCGCTTGCTCCGCGTCGGCGAGCGCCTGGGCAACCGACTTGCGGCCCGCCGCGGCGTTGCCGAGCTCCCGGGTGACGATGTCCTGCATCTCTTGCTGCCTCTTGATCACCGGCGGTAGCACGGTCGCCTTGAGCGAGTCGAAGACGGCCTGACGGTTCGCCGGCTTGGCCTGGCCGAGGTAGCTGGCCAACTTCGACTCGTCAGCCACCGGCGGGAGCTCCCAGCTGGTGGCCAGGCGGGTCTCAACCATCGTGTCGGAGGAGGTCAGGAAGCTGACCCACTTCTCGGCCGCCTTCTTGTTCTTGCTGGCGGCCGACACCACGGCACCGTTCGTGAACATCGCGGATGCCTTCTTGCTGTTGCCCGGCTCGACGACGATGTCCCATTCGAAAGGCGCCTTAGCCAGAGCAGAGAACATCCAGATGCCGGTGTGCCACATGGCGAGCTTGCCGCTCTTGAACAGGTTGGTGTCGAAGTCCGGCGTTCCGGCGCCCTGTGCCTCCGTTGGCATGGTGGTCCCGGGCTTGGCGACCAGAAACTCGGCCGCCGCGCGACCCTCGGGTGAGTTGAACGTGGCGGCGGACCCGTCGGCGTTGAAGAACTCGCCACCAGACTGGGCCAGGGCCTTGTAGAACTCGAAGAAGGTGACCGGCTGGTAGTCACCCCAGGTCCCCTGAGCCTTGTTAGTGAGCTTCACCGCCGCGGCCCGCTCGTCAGCCCAGGTCCAGTCGGCCGTCGGCTCCGCCACGCCAGCCTGCTTGAAAAGGTCCTTGTTGTAGAAGAGCACGACGTTGGAGAACGACTCGGGCAGCCCGTACTGCTTGCCGTTACGGGCGAACGCTGCGAGCAGTGACATCTTGTAGGCGCCCCGACTGACATTGGTCAGCTCGGAAAGGGACCCACTCTTCTGGTACGTCACGAAGTTCTCGTAGTTCAGTTCGAACGCGTCACCGGCGGTACCGCCGGCAACCGCGGTCTGCAACTTGGTGAAGTAGTCACTGTACGGGATGGTCTCGATCTGGACTTTGATGTTGGGGTTAGCCTGCTCGAAGGCGGCCTTGATCTTGTCAAGGTTCTGCTCGTTCCCGCCGTTGGCAGAGAAGTTCATGTAGCGGATCGTGGTGGTACCGCTGGGTCCCTGGTTCGGCTTGGTCGCCGAGCCCTGCCCGCAGGCGCTGAGCGCCACTGCAAGGATGGCGATGATCGGCGCCACCCAACGCCTCGCGTTGTTCCTCATGTCGTCCTTCCTTTCATGCCGCCGAAGGCAGGGGTTGCCTCCATGAACGGTCACTTGATTCCCGTGTGCGCGATACTCGCGATGACGTGCCGCTGCGCGAGCAGGTAGATGACGGCGATCGGGACGATGGAGAACACCGACCCCGCCATAACAATGTCCCATTCAGTGGTGAACTGGCCCTGCAGGGTTGCTAGTCCCAGCGGCAGCGTCATGAGTTCCGGTGAGCGGATGACGACCAGCGGCCAGAGGAAGCTGTTCCAGCTCGCCATGAACGCGAACACCGCAACGGTGGCCAGAGCGGGCCGGATCAGCGGGATGACGATGATGGTGAAGATGCGCAGATGGCCCGCGCCGTCGATAGTGGCCGCCTCGTCGAGTTCGCGCGGCACCGTCTCCACCGCCTGCTTGAGCAGGAATACACCGAAGGCTGACGCCATCGACGGTGCGAGCAGCCCGAGGTAGGTATCCTGAAGGCCTATGCTGCGCATCTCAATGAACAGCGGCACGACCAACACCTGCATTGGGACCATCAACGTGGCCAGGTAGAGCGAGAAGACCGCACCTTTGCCCCTGAATTGCATGCGGGCGAAGCAGTAGGCGGCCATCGAGCCGGTGGCCAGCTGCAGCACGGTAGAGGTCAGCGCAATCCACAGTGAGTTGCCCAGGATCCGCCACATCGGCAGGGTGTCGAGCAGCGTCCGGTAGGCCTCGAGCGTGGGGTTGCGCACGATCAGTGTCGGCCCGGCGGCCAGGCTGCCTTCGGGGGTGATCGAGGTCACCACCGTCCAGACGAACGGGAAGAGCATGATCGCCGCCCCGGCAAGGACAGCCAGGTACCGCATCAGGTGCAGGCCGGCGCGCCTCGACGACCTCGTGGGCGCAGCGGCGGCGGGCGGGCGGGCGGCCGTTGCCGCATGAACCAGGGTTTCAGGCATAGTGCACCCACCGCCGTTGGCCGCGAACCTGGACCACGGTGATCGCAAGGATGACCGCGAAGAGCAGCCATGACAGCGCGCTCGCCTCGCCCGCGCGGCCGTAGCGGAACGTCAGGTCATAGATCTGGCCGACCGCGACCTGGCTGGAGCCGGCCGGTCCCCCGCCGGTCATCACGTAGACCTGGTCGAAGACCTGGAGGCCATTGATCAGCGAGATGACCACGACGAAGAAGGTGGATGGCGACAGCAGCGGCAGGACCACTCGCCAGAAGCGCTGCCAGGCGTTGGCGCCGTCGACCCAGGCCGCCTCCAGCAGGTCGCGAGGGATGGCCTGCAGCCCGGCGAGCATGATGACCATGACGAAGCCGAGGTCCTTCCACGCCGAGGCGAGGATGACCGCGGGCAGCGCCCACCGTGGATCGGTCCACCACCCGGGCTGTGGCAGCCCGACGGCGCCGAGCACGGTGTTCACCAGCCCGTTGTTGGGATTCAGTAGCCACTTCCAGACGAGAGCCACGACCACCCAGCTGCTGACGACAGGTAGGAAGTAGGCCGCCCGGAAGAAGGATCTCCCCGGCAGGCGCTGGTTGAGCACGAGGGCGAGCCCGAGTCCCCCCGCGTAGACCAAAGGCAGGTAGCCGAGGCTGTAGATCGCGGTATGCCAGAAGACCCGGTACGTCACCGGGTCGGCGAGCAGGCTCCGATAGTTGTCCAGCCCGACCCAGCGCGTGGGTGAGATCAGGTTCCACTCCTGCAGGCTCACCCAGACCGAGGCCACCATCGGCACGACAGTGAAGAGCAGCAGCGGAACTGCGCTGGGCGCCAGAAAAGCGACCACCCACACGCGGTTGCGCCACCGGCTGCCTCTCATGAGGTCTCCGCACGCGCAGCCGTCTGCAGCCGCGCCCGGACAAGCTCTCCCTGGGCTCCCGCGGCCGCGGCGTCGAACGGTGAGGCCAGGACCAGGCTGGCAGCACCGACGGCCCACTGGTCCTCCGACCAAGGCTCGACAGCCCAGCCGATCCCGCGCCGGGCGGGCATCAGGTGCCGACGGAACGACTCCTCAAAGCCGGGCTCCCAGAACTGCCAGTCCTCGACGCCCTCGCCCATGAGGACGACGGTCTCGGGGTCGACGACGTGCACCACACCTGCCAGCGCACGACCAAGCAGCCGGCCCGCGGCCTCGTAGACCGCCACGGCCTCGGAGTTGCCGGATCGCGCGGCCCGCGACAGGCCCCGTATGGTGCCGCGACGTCGGCCGAGGACCCCCCGCCGGATGGCCTCGCTCACCAGGCCGGCCTCACCCACGTGCGCTTCGAGACAGCCACGGTTGCCACAGCCGCACAGCGGGCCGTCGTCAGTGACCGGGATGTGCCCGATCTCACCGGCCGCCCCGTGGACGCCGCGGCTCACCGTGCCGTGAGTGACGATGCCGCAGCCGACGCCGCGCCCGATCGTGACCACCAGGTAGGAGGAGTGGTCGCGGCCGATCCCGTAGACGCTCTCCGCAGCAGCCAGCGTGTTGACGTCGTTGTCCACCAGGACCGGCACGCCCAGCGCCGAGCGCAGCCGCGGCCCGACCGGTGCCCGCTCCCAACCCAGGGTGGGCGCGTCCACGATGCCCGACTCCTGCGCGTCGACCGCGCCCGGCAGGCCGACACCGACGCCCAGCAAGGTGCCCCGGCAACCGGAGACCGCCCGGTCGAGGATCGTGCACAGCTGGTCCAGCGCCGTGGGCTGAGCAGCGTCGAAGGGCACCGACCTGGACGTCCGCACAGTGCCGTCCAGCTCGACCGTCACGATGGCCACGTGGTCGGCGGTAACCTTGGCGCCGACCGCTCCGCCCGCCGACCGGACCAGGCCCAGCAGGCGAGCCGGGCGCCCGCCCGAACTGGGCAGGGAGTCCAGCTCGACGATCAGCTCCCGGGCCAGGAGCTCCTTGGTCGTCTGGGTGACGGTCGCCGGGCTCACCCCCAGGACCCGTGCGAGGTCCGTGCGAGACGTCGGTCCGCGCGTCCCGAGCAGGCCCAGCACCGCGGCACGGACGAGATCGCCGCGCGCCGTGCCGCCGTGCCCGAGCACTGTCATCCCTCGCTTACTTTAGACCTAAATTTGGTCGTGAAACTACTCCGGACCCGGGGAGGCGTCAAGCACTTCGTGCGGTCTCGTCTGCGGCTCGCTCAGCAACTGAACCTCGGGGCCCCTGCTCAGAAGCCGCCGCTGGTGCCGCGGGCCGGACCGGTCGACGGGGTAGTGAAGGAGGAGTTGGCACCGGGCTGCCACTGATCGGCGGTAGCCGGGTGGTTGGCCTCCTGCCGTTTGATGCACTTCCACTCGATAGAGGTCGAGGGCGGCAGCCCGCTGATCGTGCCGATCCAGGTCGGGTACGCGGTGGGGTCGAGCTTGACGTCGCTGGCCGGGGACCAGGCACCCAGTTGCGGCGCGCTTCCTACGGCGTAGACCGATTGGCCTGGGGTGGTGGCCCCGTTGGTGCAGGTGAACGTCTGGGACACTTGGGCTTGTCCGACGGTGAACTGGAACGTCTTCGCCGAGGTCACGGACAGGGCCGCGGACTTCGCGACGATCAGGTTTCCGCGCCGCCGGTCTCCGGGGCCAGTCCAGGCCTATTCCAGGACGAAGACGGCGCCGGGCGCCTTGACGTTGCCGGCCCGGCCCAGCAGCACGTAGGTGCCCGGCCGGGCGGCCACCGGTCCGCCCTTGCACTGCGGGTCGGAACGGACCCGCGGCCAGGTGAGCGCGACGCTGGTCGCCGCGCCGGGGGCGAGCGTGCGGATCTCCGAGCTCGCCGTGGGCGCGCAGTCCGCCGACGACCAGATCCGGTCGACCCCGGAGTAGATGACCCACTCGACGGCGCGCGACCCGAGGTCGCGCAGGCAGGGGGCGGGCCCGGTGTTGGTGGCCGTGAGGCTGAGCCGAGGCTGGGCCCCGGCCGGGTAGGAGCGGGCGTCGGTGGCCACGGCGAGCCGCAACGCGTCGTCGGCGCAGGCGGGCAGGGCGGCCGGGGTGGGGGGCCGGGTGGCCGCCACCGTGGCCGGCCCGGTCGGCGCCGTCGGCGGCGAGGGGGTGGCCGCCACCGGGACCGGCGGGGCCACGCTGCCGGTCGCGGTCGGCCGTGCCACCCC
>JBMOMH010000037.1:0-15758 GCA_049323135.1 Actinomycetota bacterium | reverse complement strand
GGCGCCTGGTCGTCGGGCGCCTGGTCGTCGGGCGCCTGGTCGTCGGGCGCCTGGTCGTCGGGGGCTGCTGCGGCCAGGGCGGCCCACTGGCAGCCGCAGGCCGGGTGGGGCCGCCAGGAGCGGCGGCGTACGACGCCACCGGGCCACTCGATCCGCAGGCTGCCGGCCACGGTGGCCAGCAGGTCGCCCTCGGCCATCGCCCCGTCGAGGAAGGCCAGCGCCTGCCAGGCAGCGTGCGCGGCCACCGCCGTGGCGAGCACGCTGTCGCACGCGGTCGCGGTCGCCGCCCCGGGCTCCGGCGGGTCGGACGCATCCGTTGGGCCGGCCCTGGACGGCGCGCCGGCGGGCGCCAGCTGGGCCAGCAGCAGCGGCCAGGCGCGGTCCCGGTCGGTGCGGTGCAGGTCCACACAGCGCAGGCAGGGCGTGCGACCGGGAATCACCAGCGGGCCGACGGTGCCTATGCCGTCGCGCACCGTGGCCAGCAGGTGCGGTACGCCCGAGCGGAGCAGCCCCTCGTGCCCGGTCACCAGGCCTTCCGGGGGCGCCAGCAGGAGCAGGTCGGGCCGGCGGCTCGGGGTCACCGTCACCTCCGGGGCGACCCGGCGTAGCAGGTCCACGCCGGCGACCTCCCGGGCCCGGCCGGCGTCCCCGGCGGTCAGCCCGCCGGGCAGCGCGTCGGCGGCATCAGCCGGGTCGGGGTCGCGCAGCGCCACCGTGCCCACGCCGGAGGCGGCGAGCAGCGCGGCGAGCACGCTGCCCACCCGGCTGGCGCCGACCACGGTCACCGCTCGTCGGCGCCGCCCGGCCAGCAGCCGCTGGGCCACCCCGGCGGCTCGGTGGCGCAGGCCGAGCGCGGCCAGCTCCGGACCGAGCCGGGCCCGTTCGGCGGGGCCGAGCCCGTCCAGCGCCAGCCGATCGAGCGCGGCGTCCTCCACCGCCCCCGCCTCGGTCAGGGCGTCGAGCAGCCGCTGAGCGGTCGGCTCGTCGAAGCCCAGCTCCGCCGCGGCGCGCAGCAGCCCCGACGCGTCCCGGGTGCCGTCCAGGGCCGCGAGCAGCCGGGTCGTCCTGGGGGTGACTCCGGCCAGGGCGACCGCGACCGTCGGCTCCAGCCCGAGCTGCAGCTGGTCCGGGCCCCGCCAGGCCGGGCGCAGGGTGGGCTTGAGGCGTGGACGCATCGGGCACCTCCGGGGGACGGCTTCCCGAGCGTGCCACGCCTCGCCGACGGCCCGGGTCCACCGTCCACAGCGCCCAGACCCGGCCGGTCGGTGTCCCCAGCCCGGTCCGGCCCGCCGCTAGGACGGGTCCGGTGACGGTGCCCGCAACCGGCCACGTCCTGGCTCGGCGCCTCCAGATCCTGCGCCGTCGGCCTCCCACTTCCTGATCATCGTCCGCCCGGGGGTGGCGCGGTTAGGCCTTGCCGAGGATCCGGTTGAGCGTGGTCCCGCACACCGGGCACTTGCCCTTGGCCATCCGGCGGCCGCTGTCGCTGACGACGACCTCGCCGGAGAACTCGCGCTTCTCCTTGCACTTCACGCAGTAGGCGTCGCCCTGGTACGTCTCGGCCATCCCGGCCCTCCCTGTCGTCCTGCGGTGCTCGTCGATGGCCGCACCGCGGGTGCGGCCAGGCCCCGGGGTGGGGCCGACCTCGCGTCACCCTACGGCAGCCGGCCCCGCCCGCGGGTACGCCGGTACCCTGCCCGGCATGCGGACCCAGCTGCCCGACCTTCTGGTGGACCGGGACGACACCGGGGTGGTCGTGGTCACCCTGGACGCCCCGGCCCGGCGCAACGCCATGTCGGCGGCCATGACCGGGTCGTGGGAGACCCTGATGGGCGAGCTGCGCCACGACGCGGATGTCCGAGTCGTGGTCGTCACCGGTGCCGGTGGCGCCTTCTGCTCGGGCGGCGACCTGGGCTGGATCGGCGGGGAGCCGGACGCCTCGGTGGCCCGGTTGCGCCAGCGGATGCTGCCCTTCTACCGGACCTGGCTGTCCATTCGGGACCTCGAGGTGCCCACCATCGCCGCGGTCAACGGGGCCGCCATCGGAGCCGGCCTGGCCCTCGCGTTGGCCTGCGACCTGCGGTACGCCGCCGCTGACGCGCGGCTGGCCGCCCCCTTCACCAGCCTGGGCATGCATCCCGGGATGGCCTCGACGTGGCTGCTGCCGCAGGTCGCCGGGCTGGGCCTGGCCCGCGAGCTGCTGCTCACCGGCCGCTCGCTGTCCGGGGCGGAGGCGGCGGAGCTGGGGATGGTCAACCGCGCCTTCCCCCCCGATCGGCTGCCCGAGGAGGCCCTCGCCGTGGCCCGGGCGGTGGCCGCGGCGGCGCCGGTCGCCACCCGGCTGACCAAGGCGGCCCTCGTCGACGGCTTCGCCACATACCGTGACGCGCTGCAGTGGGAGGCGCTGGCCCAGCCGGTGACGCTGGCGACGGCCGACCTGCAGGAGGGCCTGGCGGCGGCCCGGGAGCGCCGGCCACCGCGGTTCTCCGGGACCTGAGCGAAGCCCCCGGCTGGGTGCCGGGCCGCCCGCCTTCCCCGTGCGGGCGGTGCCCGGCTCGAACCGGAGGCTCCGTCCCCCCGACGGTAGGCCGCCCGCCGGCCCCGGTCAACGCGTACGGCGAGGGCCAGCCGGGCCCTGCGGCGGGGGGCGCCGGCGGCCGTCCCCAACCCGGTTGTGCACACCCGGTGGACAACCTGTGGAGAACTGTGGCGAAGCGGTGGATGGCGGGACGGGCGGTGGACGACCGGGTCGGGCCGTCGCCGGGCGCCGGTACGGTGCGCAGGTGACCGACGCATCTGCCGCCCCGCCCCAGGTTGAGGTCCGCCGTAGCGCGCGGCGCCGGCGTACCGTCAGCGCCCACCGCGAGGGGGAGCGGGTCGTGGTGCTGGTGCCGGCCCGGCTGTCGGTGGCCGAGGAGCGCCGCTGGGTCGCCCTGATGCTGGAGCGCCTCGACCGCCAGGAGCGGCGCCGCCGGCCCAGTGACCAGGCGCTGGCGGCCCGGGCCGGGCAGCTGTCCGACCTGTACCTGGCCGGCCGGGCCCGGCCGACCGGGGTGCGCTGGGTGGACAACCAGGGGACCCGCTGGGGGTCGTGCACCCCGAGCACCGGGGCGATCCGGTTGTCCTCCCGGCTGCGCGGCATGCCCGGCTGGGTGGTCGACTACGTGCTGCTGCACGAACTGGCCCACCTGCTGGTCGCCGGCCACGGCCCGCCGTTCTGGGCCCTGCTGGCCGGCTACCCGCGGACCGAGCGGGCCCGCGGCTACCTGGAGGGGGTGGCCAGCGCCTCCGGGCTGGCGCTCGGCGAGGACGCGGACTGACCGGCCCGTACGACGACCGCCCGGCGCACCAGCCGGCGCAAGCCCGCGTCGGTGTCCTCGGGCAGGGCCGCGACCGGCCACCAGCGCACGTCGACCGACTCCGCCGACACCCGTGGCGCCGCACCCGCCGGGGCGACGGCCAGGAACTGCACGTCCAGGTGGTCCGCGCCGGGGCGGCAGGGTGCCGGGTGTCGGTCCAGGGCGACCGGGACCGGGTCGAGGACCAGCCCGGCCACCCCGGTCTCCTCGGTGGCCTCCCGCAGGGCGGCACCAGCCAGGGACGTGTCCGTCGGCTCGCAGTGCCCCCCCGTCTGCATCCAGCGGCGGACCTTGGCGTGCAGGGTGAGCAGCACCCGTTCCCCGCCGGGGTCGAGGACCAGCGCGCTGGCGGTGAGGTGGCCGGGGCGGCAGGAGCGCCAGACCCCGTCCGGGTGGGCGGCGAGGAAGCCGAGGAACTCGGTGCGCGCCGCCGCCTGCGCGGCGTCGCCCGGGGGGTAGGCGGTGAGCCGGGCCACCGCGTCGGCAGGCAGGTCGGCGGCCGGCGGCCGGTGGCCGGGCGGTGGCTTCACCGGTCCGGGCCCGGGTCCGGTTCGGGTCCGGCCTCCTGCTGGCCAGGGTCGGCGTCGGGGAGGCTGGAGAGGTCCCAGCGTTCGTCGCGGCGCAGGTAGGCTTGCGGCTCGGCCAGGTCCGCCCCGTCGGGCAGCAGGTCCGGGTGGTCCCACACCGCGTCCCGACCGGCCAACCCCCGCTCGGCGGCCAAGGCCTCCCACAGCCGGGCCGCCTCGCGCAGCCGGCGCGGCCGCAGCTGCAGGCCGACCAGGGTGGCAAACGTGTGCTCGGCGGGGCCGCCGGCCGCCCGGCGGCGGCGCAGCGACTCCCGCAGCGCCCCGACCGCCGGCAGGTGCGGGGCCGCCGCGGCGGCGACCACGGTGTCCACCCAGCCCTCGACCAGGGCCAGCGCGGTCTCCAGACGGGCCAGCGCGGCCTGCTGCGCCGGGCTGTCCTCCGGGGTCAGCAGCCCGCCGGCCAGGGCCTGCTGGGCCTCCGCCAGCGCCTCGGGGCGGCTCGGGTCGAGCCCACCCAACGCCTCCTCCAGCCGGGCGGTGTCCACGGTGATGCCCCGGGCGTAGTCGGCTATCGCGGCCCGCAGGTGCGCCGCCAGCCAGGGGGCGTGGGCGAAGAGCCGCTGGTGCGCTGCCTCGCGGAGTGCCAGGAAGAGCCGGACCTCCGCCGCGGCCAGCCCGAGCCCCTCGCCGAAGGCAGCCACGTTGGCCGGCAGCAGCGCCGTCCGGCCCGGCGCCACCAGGGGCACGCCCACGTCGGAGGCGGTGAGCACCTCCCCGGCCAGCGCGCCGACCCCCTGGCCCACCTGTCCGCCGAACATCGCCCCGCCGAGCTGGCGCACCATCTCGTGCAGCGGCCCGGCGAGCTGGGCGAGCTCGGCGGGCAGCATCGCGGTGGACGCCTCCACGACCCGGGCGGCGACCGGCTCGCACAGCTCCCGCCAGGCGGGCAGGGTGGCCTCCACCCACTCCGCTCGGCTCCACGCCTCCGGCCGGCTCCCCGCCGCGGGCAGCGCGGTCGCCGCGTCCAGCCACACCTCGGCCAGCCGCAGCGCGTCGGCCACCGCCGCGGCCTCGGCGCCACTCACCGACCGGTCCGTTCCCGCCGCCACGACCTGGCGGGCCACGTCGTGGGCCAGGTCCCAGTTCACCGGGCCCTCGCCGGAGTGGGTGAGCAGCCGACCCAGCTGGGTGAACAGTGCCCCCAGGTCCGCGCCACGGCCGAAGAGGTCCCCGAACGGCCCCCCGGCCCCCCCGGTACCGCCGCCCGCGCCGCCGCCCGCGCCGCCGCCCGCGCCGCCGCCTGCGCCGGGCGGGCGGTCCCGCCGCCCGCCCTCAGACCGCTCAGGGTCCTCACCGGGCGGTCCGAATCCGAACGGCAGATCGCTCACCGACCCTCCTCGGGCAGGATGGGTGCCGTGCAGGACAGTCCCCGCGACGACATCACGCCCACCGTAACGAGGGGGGCCCAGTGGTGAGTGCCCCCGCCCGCCGGGTTCGCTCACGGCGCAGCAGCGCCCCCGTGGTCGCCGTGACCGGGGCCGCGTCGGGGGTCGGCCACGCGCTGGCCGCCCGCCTGGCCGGCCAGGAGGGCGTCCGCAAGGTGGTGGCGGTCGACGACCGCCGCGGTGACCTGCAAGGCGTGGTGTGGCGGGTGCTGGACGTGTGCGACCCGGTGCTGGGGGAGCGGCTGGCCGACGTCGACGTGGTGGTGCACACGCTGCTGCCGGGGACGGTGGGCCGCGGGCCCGCCGGGCGTGGCTCGCCGGTGGTGCGTAGCGCGCAGACCGTCCTCACCGCCGGGGCGGCAGCCGGGGTCCGCCGGGTGGTGCTGGTGTCCAGCGGCATGGTGTACGGCGCGCTGCCGGACAACCCGGTGCCCCTCGACGAGGACGGCCCGCTGCGCGCCGTACCTGACGGCGAGCACGTCGGGGAGCTGCTCGAGCTGGAGCGGCTGGCCGCCCGCGCCCCCCGGGTCCACCCCGGGCTGGCGGTCTCCGTGCTGCGCCCGGCGGTGCTCGTCGGGCCCGGCGTGGACACCGTGTTCACCCGGCACTTCGAGTCCCCGCGGCTGCTGGTGGTGCGGGACTCCCGGCCCCGGTGGCAGTTCTGCCACGTCGACGACCTGGTCAGCGCGCTGGAGTACGCTGCCCTGGGCCGCGCGGAGGGGGTGCTCACCGTCGCCTGCGAGGGCTGGCTGGACCAGGCCGACGTGGAACGCATCTCCGGCCGACACCGCATCGAGCTGCCCGCGGCGTTGGCGTTCGGCACCGCCGAGCGGCTGCACCGGCTGGGCATCATCCCGGCGGCCGCCAGCGAGCTGCAGTACGTCGTCCACCCCTGGGTGCTGCCGGCCACCCGGCTGCGGGCCAGCGGGTGGCGTCCGGCGTACGACAACGTCACTGCCCTGCGGGTGCTGCTCGATGAGGTGGCCGGCCACCACGCGGTGGGCGCCCGGCGGATCGGCCGGCGCGACGCGGCGACCGTCGGTGCCGCGGGCGCCGCGGTGGCCGCGCTGGGCACCGCCGCGCTGATCCGGCGTACCCGCCGCCGCCGGCGGTCCCGGTGAGCGGCCAGGTAGACGAGCGGGTGCGGCTGGTCGCCCTGCGGGACGCCCCGCTGTCGGTGGACGAGGTGCACGCCGCGGTGGCCCATCCGGGGGCCGGCGGCGTGGTGCTGTTCGTCGGGGCGGTCCGGGAGGAGGACGGGGGGCGGCCGGTGCGCGGCCTGGGCTACAGCGCGCATCCCTCGGCCGAGGGCGAGCTGCGGGCCGTCGCCGAGCGAGTGGCCGCTGCCCACCCGGGGTGCCTGCTGGCCGCGGTGCACCGGGTCGGCGAGCTGGCGGTGGGGGACCTGGCGGTCGTGGTCGCCGCGGCCGCCCCGCACCGGGGCGAGGCGTTCGCCGCGGCCCGCCGGCTCATCGACGACCTCAAGGCGGGCGTGCCGATCTGGAAGCACCAGCGGTTCGCCGACGGCACCGCCGAGTGGGTCGGCTCCCCCTGACCCCCACTCGTCCGCCCGGTGGGGGTGGGGGGTGGGGTGGGGGCGGGAACCTGGGGGGCGGCGGAGCGTCCCGTAGGCTGAAGGCTCGTACGGCGACGGGGGCGGGCGGCCGCGACGGGCGGCCGCGACGGGCGGCCGCGACGGGCGGCCGGAGGAGAGAGGGCAGCAGCGGATGAGCCGTCGCGCCACGTCGGCGATGGTGGCTGCCTTTCTGCTCGTCGCCCTGGTCGCCGTCGCCTTCCTGCTCCCGGTGCCGTACGTCGCCCTCGGCCCCGGGCCGGTCAGCGACACCCTGGGCAGCAACGGCGGCACACCGCTGATCGAGATCTCCGGCCGGCCGACGTACCCGACCCAGGGCAGCCTCGACCTGGTGACGGTGTCGGTGGTCGGGGGCCCGGGCGACGCGCTGACCCTGGCCCAGGCCGTGGAGGGCTGGCTGGACCCCACCGTCGCCGTGGTGCCCGAGCAGTCGGTGTTCCCCAAGGGCGAGACCGCCCAGCAGGTGCAGCAGCAGACGGCGGCGGAGATGCGCAGCTCCCAGCAGAGCGCCACCACCGCCGCGCTGCGCCAGCTCGGCTACCCGGTGACCACCCAGGTGGTCGTTGACTCGGTGGTCGCCGGCTCCCCGGCCCAGGGGCGGCTGGAGAAGGACGACGTGGTGGTCGCCGTCGACGGCACCGCGGTCACCGCGCTGGACCAGGTCGCCCAGCTGGTCCGCCGGCACGCCCCGGGTGAGGCGGTGCGCTTCACCGTGCGGCGCGGCGGGGCCACCCAGGAGCTGACCCTGACCACCCGGGCGGCACCGGACGACCCGAAGGTGGCGATGGTGGGGATCGTGCTGCGGGAGGACGCGCAGTACCCGTTCACGGTGCGCATCCAGCTGGACAACGTGGGCGGGCCCAGCGCGGGGCTGATGTTCGCGCTGGGCATCGTGGACAAGCTGACCCCGGAGGACATCACCGGGGGCCGGCGGATCGCGGGGACCGGCACCATCGACAGCAGCGGCAAGGTCGGTCCGATCGGGGGGATCCAGCAGAAGCTGTACGCCGCCCGGTCGGCGGGGGCCACGGTCTTCCTCATCCCGGCCGGGAACTGCGCGGCGGCCGCCGCGGACGCCCCGGCGGGGCTGCGCCTGGTGAAGGTGGACACGCTGCAGGCGGCCCTGGACGCGCTGCAGGCACTGCGGACGGGGCAGGGCGCCGTACCGTCCTGCACGAGCTGAGCCGCCATGACACCCC
Organism: Actinomycetota bacterium; assembly: GCA_049323135.1. Classification (GTDB taxonomy): domain Bacteria; phylum Actinomycetota; class Actinomycetes; order JBMOMH01; family JBMOMH01; genus JBMOMH01. The sequence goes on along the minus strand of JBMOMH010000037.1, from coordinate 7,634 downwards.
GGCGCCCCGGTCCGGCCGGTAGGTTGCCGTGGCAGGGCCCCGCCGGGCACCCCGCCCGCGGGGCGCAGGCCGAGCAGGACGAGGTGGCCGTGTGAGCTTCTCCAGGCCAGAGCCGGAAGCCACGGCGCCGCAGCCGGTGCCGTCCCGGCGCGGGCGGCTGCTGCTGCCGGCGCTGGCGGTGCTCGGTGCGCTGCTCGTCGTGGTGGGCGTCTTCACCAGCTACTACACCGACCTGCTGTGGTTCCAGTCGGTCGGCTTCGGCTCGGTGTTCAGCCGGCAGCTGGTCACCAAGGTGGTGCTGTTCGTCGTCTTCGCCGCACTGCTGGGCGGCGGGGTCGGTGCGGCGATGCTGCTGGCCTACCGGGCCCGGCCGGTCTACCGGTCCCTGTCCCCGGAGGACCAGAACCTCGAGCGCTACCGGATGGGGCTCGAGCCGCTGCGCCGGTGGATCGGCATCGGCGTGCCCGCAGCGGTCGGCCTGCTCGGGGGCACCTCTGCCGCCGCGGAGTGGCAGACCTTCCTGCTGTGGCGGTACGGGCAGCCGTTCGGGACCCGCGACCCGCAGTTCGGCATCGACCTGTCCTTCTTCCTGTTCTCCTACTCGTGGTGGCGGTTCCTGCTGGCGTTCGGCTTCGGCCTGGTGATCCTGGCAACGCTGGCGAACCTAGCGACCCACTACCTGTACGGCGGCCTGCGGCTGCAGGCCTCGCCGGGACAGCGCACCACGGGGGCGGCGCGGGTGCAGCTGTCGGTGCTGCTGGGCCTGTTCGTGTTGCTCAAGGCCGTCGCGTACTGGCTGGACCGGTACGGCCTGGCGGTGCAGGACGGCACGCTCACCGGCAAGTTCACCGGCCTCACCTACACCGACGTGAACGCGCTGCTGCCGGCGAAGACGATCCTCGCCGCGATTGCTCTGCTGTGCGCCACGCTGTTCTTCGTCAACGTGTTCCTGTCCGGGTGGCGGCTGCCCGGGCTGGGGTTCGGCCTGCTGGTGCTGTCGGCCCTGCTCATCGGCGGGGTGTACCCGTGGGTGGTGCAGTACTTCCAGGTGCGGCCCAGCGAGGCGGACCGGGAGGCGCCGTACATCCAGCGGAACATCAACGACACCCGGGCGGCGTACGGGCTGGCCGGGGTGAAGGTGCAGGAGTACGCCGCCGCCGAGACCCCCGAGGGGGCGCAGCCGGGTACGCCGGCGGACCTGAGCACGATCCCGAACGTCCGGCTGCTCGACCCGGTGGTGGTGGAGAAGACGGTGAAGCAGCTGCAGCAGATCCGGGGGTACTACGGCTTCCCCGACGTGCTCGACGTCGACCGGTACACCATCGGCGGGCAGGAGCGCGACGTCGTGGTGGCCGTGCGCGAGCTGGACCTGACCGGGCTGCCCCCGGACCAGCGCAACTGGATCAACGACCGCACCGTCTACACCCACGGGTACGGCTTCGTCGCGGCGCTGGGCAACACTCGGGACGTCAACGGGCGGCCGACGTTCGTCAGCTACGACATCCCGCCGAAGGGCGACCTGGGTGCCTTCGAGTCGCGCATCTACTTCGGCGAGCAGTCCCCGGGGTACTCCATCGTGGGCGCCCCTCCGGGTTCGCCGCCGCGGGAGCTGGACTACCCCGACGACCGCAGCCCCAACGGACAGCAGAACACCACCTACACCGGCAAGGGCGGCGTGCCCATGGGGTCGCTGTTCCGGCGGGTGCTGTTCGCCACGAAGTACCAGGAGGCCAACATCCTCCTGTCCAACCGCATCAACGCCGACTCGCGCATCCTCTACGACCGCACGCCGCGCCAGCGGGTGCAGAAGGTCGCACCCTGGCTCACCCTCGACGGGGACCCCTACCCGGCGGTGGTGAACGGCCGGATCGTGTGGATCGTCGACGGGTACACGACGAGCAACTCCTACCCCTACGCCACGCGGACCCAGCTGGGGGAGGCCACCGCTGACACGCTGGCCGGTCGGACCACCGCGGTGGCCGCGCAGCCGCAGGCGCCGGTGAACTACATCCGCAACTCGGTGAAGGCCACCGTCGACGCGTACGACGGCACGGTGACGCTGTACGCCTGGGACGAGAAGGACCCGGTGCTGCAGAGCTGGATGCGTGCCTTCCCCGGTACGGTGCAGCCGCGGTCGGCCATCTCCCCGGAGCTGATGGCGCACCTGCGCTACCCGGAGGACCTGTTCAAGGTGCAGCGGGAGCTGCTGACCCGGTACCACGTCACCGACCCGCTGGCCTTCTACGGCGGTGGGGACTACTGGCGGACCCCCACCGACCCCCGCTTGGGCGACACCCGACAGGAGCAGCCGCCGTACTACCTGACGGTCAGTATGCCGGGGGAGCAGCAGCCGCGGTTCTCGTTGACGACGGTGTTCGTGCCGAACAACCGGCCGAACCTGGCCGCGTTCATGTCGGTCGACGCGCAGCCGGGGCCGGACTACGGCACCATCCGAGTGTTGCAGCTGCCGCGCAACACCGGCGTGCCGGGACCGGGCCAGGTGCAGAACCAGTTCAAGTCCGACACAACCATCGCCTCCCAGATCAGCCTGCTCACCCGGGGCGGGGCGTCCAAGGTCGAGTACGGCAACCTGCTCACCCTGCCCTACGGCGGGGGGCTGCTGTACGTCGAGCCGGTGTACGTCAGCGGGGAGGGCGGGGAGTCCTACCCGCTGCTGCAGAAGGTGCTCGTGGCGTTCGGCAACAAGGTGGCCTTCGAGGACACCTTGCAGCAGGCGCTGGCCTCGGTGTTCGGCCAGCCGGTGCAGCCGCCGTCCGGGACGCCGACCCAGCCGCCGCCCACCACGCCGCCGCCGGTCGGGGGCAACGCCGACCTGGCCAAGGCGCTGGCCGACGCCCAGCAGGCGCTGGCCGACGCCCAGGCGGCGCTGCGGGCGGGCGACTTCGCCGCCTACGGGGCGGCCCAGCAGCGGCTGAAGGACGCCATCGACCGGGCCATCCGGGCCGAGGGCGCCTCGGGGACCCCGGCGCCTACGCCCAGCCCGACGCCGACGCGGTCGCCCTGACCGGGCCGTTTGCCCGGTCCGGGCGGTGTGGCGTACAGTGGGGGCTGCCGACGCGGGGTGGAGCAGCTCGGTAGCTCGCTGGGCTCATAACCCAGAGGTCGCGGGTTCAAATCCCGCCCCCGCTACGAATGTTTCAGCAGGTCAGGGCCATGATCAACGATCATGGCCCTGACGCTTTCAAGATCCTTCCACACTGGTTCCACAAACCGCTGCCGCCGAGCGCGGGTGGGTACCGAGAGGTGGAGCTGACCGGCACCGGCCGGCACCGAATCCACGCCGCGGGGCCCTCGCGACCATGCCGCTAATCCCACTACCTCGGCAGTCCTGGGGCGTTTCGTCGCTCCTGCATGGCACGATTCCGGTGTGTACAGCGAGGACGGGGGCTTGGTCTTCAGCCCGACCGACGTCACCAAGCACCTGGCATGCGCTCACCTCACGACGCTGGATCTCGCGGCGGCGGGGGGAGAGATCAATCCGCCGGAAGGGATAGATGAGGCGCTCGGGCTCGTCTTCCGGCTCGGGCTGAACCATGAGCACGACTACCTCGAGCGGCTGAAGGCCGGGCACGCCGCAGTCGTGGATATCCCCGACGACGGCGTCACGTCAGTGCGGGACCGGGCGGCAAAGACGCTCGACGCGATGCGTGCCGGGGCCGACGTGATCTACCAGGCAACGTTCTTCGACGACGGCCACCGCGGGCACGCGGACTTCCTGTTGCGCATGGACCGACCCAGCACGCTTGGCACCTGGAGCTATGACGTCGCCGATACCAAGCTCGCGCGGCGGATGAAAGTGCCCGCGCTGGTACAGATGGCCGACTACGGCCGGCACCTGATGAGACTGCAAGGCGCGCCACCGGTCTGGCTGACCGTGGTCACCGGCGACGGTCAGGAGCGCCCCTACCGGTACGCGGACGTCGCGGCCTACGCAGGACGAGCCTTGGGACGACTGCATCAGGCGGTGCGCGACCTGCCGCCGACACGCCCTGAGCCGGTTGAGCACTGCGCGCAGTGCCGATGGTCGCCGCGGTGCCAACAACAGTGGCGCGAAGAGGATCACTTGTCCCTTGTGGCCTTCATGCGTCGCGATCACCGCCACGCGCTGGAGGAGTCCGGCGTAGCCACGGTGGAGGCTCTTGCCGCGACCGATCCTGCGAAGTTGCCTACGACCATCGGAGAGCCCAGCCGGGTGCGCCTTCAAGCGCAAGCTGCGCTGCAGGTGCAGGAGCGACGAACCGGCAAAGCTGCCTACGAGCTACTCGCACCGGCCCAGGGACTCGGGCTGCTGCGTCTGCCCGAACCAAGTGGTGGCGACGTCTACCTCGACTTCGAGGGCGATCCATATTCCGAGGGCGGCGAGGGACGTGAATACCTCGCCGGGCTCTGGGACCGCGACGGCAACTACGTGTCCTACTGGGCACACAGCAAGCAGCAGGAGCGCGGCCTCACAGCTGCGCTCCTGACCGACCTGGTCGCCAGGCTCGATGCCGACCCGAGCATGCACGTCTACCACTACGCGCCGTACGAACGATCTGCGCTCGCCCGGCTCACCCAACGGCACGGCGTCGCTGAGGCGGAGTTCGACCGACTACTGCGCGGTGAAGTCCTCGTCGACCTCTACGGCGTCGTGCGACAAGGACTTCGGATAAGCAAGGGCAGCTACTCGATCAAGAAGCTCGAAGCCTTCTACTGGGGTGGCGTCCGCGGGTCCGGCGACCAGCCCGACGACGTCGCCGACGCATTGGCCTCCGTGGTTGCCTACGAGCAGTGGTTGGTCCAACCCGACCAATCGATCCTCGATGCGATCGAGGCGTACAACCGGGACGACGTCCGCTCCACCCACGACCTGCACGCATGGCTCGAGGAACGGCGGACTGAACTGGAAGGAAGCCACGGACCCCAGCCCCGTCCACAAGACCAAGACGGGAAACCATCACCCGCGCTCTCCGCCGCGGAAGCAGCGGAGGCCGCCCTCGCTGACCAGCTCGAACGCGCCGGGCACTCACTGCTCGCCGGTCTCGTCGGCTGGCATCGCCGCGAAGCGAAACCCCAGTGGTGGGACTTCTACAGGCTCCGCGACCTCACCGACGACGAGCTCGTCGACGACAGCGCCGCCGTCGGCCTCCTCGGCCCACCGAAGAGCCTCGGCGCGCTGCCCCCGCCGAGGCGCAGCACAGTTTGGCGCTACCGGTTCCCGCCGCAGGAGACCAAGATCCGTGAACGGGCCGCCGACGTCGACACGCATGGGCCCATGCACCCCATCGTTGGGATCGACGCCGCAGCCGGCTGGCTCGACGTGACTGTGCAGAACAACCGGCATCCGCTCGCCCCCCGCGGGCTGGGCACCCCCGCCCCGGTGGATGTACGCCAGCTGCAGGACTCAGTCCAACGCACCGCGGCCGCAGTCCTCTCCGGCGGCCGCCCAGTTGGGCAGCTGCTACTCGAACGGGTCGTGCCTGCTGACCTTGAGCCGCGGCGGGGAGAGACCCCACGCGACGTGGTCCTGCGAGTCGGACGGACGCTGCGCAATGCCGTGCTCGCGGTACAAGGGCCGCCAGGATCTGGCAAGACCCGGCTCGGTGGCGAGCTCATCCGACACCTACTCGACGATGGCTTACGCGTGGGGGTGACCGCTCAATCCCACGCCGTCATCGGCAACCTTCTCCGCGAAGTCAACCGCTCGGGACTACAGAAATGCGAAGGAGACGAACACTGCGGCGTTCCGGGAGTCGACCGCACAAGCGACAACGCTCATGTAGTCGATGCACTCGCAACCGGAAGGCACCGGCTCGTCGGCGGCACCGCATGGCTATGGGCGAGACAGGACCTCGCTGGTCTCGTCGACGTTCTCGTGGTCGACGAAGCCGGGCAGTTCTCACTTGCCAACACGGTCGCCGTCGCGCCCGCGGCCACACGCGGCTTGGTGCTGCTCGGCGATCCCCAACAGCTCGCCCAGCCCAGTCAGGCTCAGCATCCCGACGGTGCGGGCGTTTCCGCGCTCGAACACCTGCTGGACGGTGCGGCCACCATGCCGGCCGACCGTGGCGTCTTTCTCGACCAGACATGGCGGCTCGCGCCGCCCCTGGCCGCTGTCGTCTCCCAACTCATGTACGACGGGCGCCTCGACGCCGCCCCTGGTCTGGAACGCCAGCGCCTCGACGGCCCCGACCCGTGGTCCGGTAGTGGTGTGCGATGGGTACCGGTCGAACACATCGGCAACGGGGCAGCGTCCAGCGAAGAAGTCGACCGAGTCGCGGGCATCCTCAAGGAGCTGCTGGAGTGCACCTGGACCGACTGTCACTGCGTCCAGCGTCCAGTCACGCTTGAAGATGTACTCATCGTCGCGCCTTACAACGCTCACGTCGGGCGACTTCGCGCCGGCCTTCCGTCAGGAGCCCGCGTCGGCACCGTCGACAAGTTCCAAGGCCAAGAAGCCGCCGTCGCCATTTACTCCACGGCTTCCTCATCAGCGGAGGACGCCCCCCGCGGCGTCAACTTCCTCTACGACCTTCATCGCTTGAACGTCGCCATTTCTCGCGCACGCTGCATGGCCATCGTGGTGAGCAGCCCGGCGCTGCTCGACGCCGCAGTGCGTAACCCGGAACAGCTGCGGGCCGTCAACGGCTTGATCTCCGTGGCGGAGGCAGCGTCGGAGAGAAGAGCTGAAGTCCGTGCCGCGTCGGCTTGATCCTGAGTACGCCGTCCAGGTGATGCTTGCTGCCGGGTTGCGTCCACTCGACCCGTTCACTCGCTCGAACGACCAATGGCGCGCCGAGTGCATGACCTGCCGTGTAGTCGTTACTCCAATCTTCAACGACGTCAATCGTGGGAAGAGCCGGGGTGACTGCGCCTGCCGCGGCCAGCGCATCGGTGGCAAGTTGCGCACGCCGGAGCGCGAGGCGGTCAGAACGATGCAACGGTGGGGGTGGCGGCGGAAGGAGCCATACCGCGGCGCTGGCCAACAGTGGCGGTGTGAGTGCGTCAAGTGCAGAGCGATCTACCAGAAGAAGTTGTCGCACGTACAAGACGGAGTCGGCGGCTGTCGATCGTGCGCTGGCTTGGACATCAGCGATACGACGGCACGCGCGAACATGCTGCAGCGCGGGCTTCGGCCCGACGACGCTGTCCCGTACCCAGGGTCGAGTTCTCCATGGCCATCGACATGCCTGACCTGCATGCAGCCCGTGCTAGCTGTCACGTACGCACGGGCGATGCACCGCCGCAGCTATTGCCCAACGTGTTGGGAGAGACGGCGCGGTGACGCTCTGCGGCTTTCCCCCGCGCAAGCAGTTCAACGGATGCGCGACGCCTTGTGGGAGCCACTCGTGCCGTATCCCGGGAGCGTGGAAGCACCGTGGCTCGCGCGGTGCCTACAGTGCAGCACGGACGGCACGCCGCGGCTGCACAACGTCCGATCGGGAGCACGGTCATGCGACACCTGCGCCGAACACGGAATCGATCTCGCGAAGCCCGGCCTTCTCTACTGTCGCCTGCCATGAGCATGGGACCGCGGTAGGCGGTTTTTCGCCAGTCTCATGGGACCACCTGTTCTGCCAGTCGTGGGACCACGCGGCGCGTCTGTCGGGGGTGCTCGGGATGCGCTCGTTGAC
>JBMOMH010000036.1:0-1440 GCA_049323135.1 Actinomycetota bacterium | reverse complement strand
CGCCGCGGACGCGCCCAGCATGGCCAGCACCCCCGCCAGGACGGCCATTACCCCGGCTCGCTGCCGCGCGCTGGCTTGGTCGCCAGAGGCGCCGGATGAGGCACGAAGGGCAGCAAAGAGCAGCAGCCCGGCCCCGAGAGCCACGGCGACCGTGGCGGTGTGGGCAGGCCAGGTTCGTACGGTGGCCTCCGCCACCGGGGAGAGCGACATCCCGACCAGGAGGACGACGAGCAGGGCCAGTGCGGCGGGAAGGCTGGCGAGCCGCTGCACGCTCGACGGCCGTGCCGCCACAGCCGCCCATTCCCGCAGGCCGCGACTGCCGTCGGTCCGCGGCGACACCGTCAGCTCGACGAGCTGCCAAGGTCGTCCTGCTACCAGCAGAGGCGCAGCGACCAGTGCAAGCAGAACAACCTGGGTCACCGATGCCGTGTAGTCCACGCGGGCGTACAGGCCCGGCGCCCCACTGGTCGCGTAGAGCAGTACCACGCACCCTGCCAGCCACGTCAGGGTCCGCCGTCCGGCCCAGGCGTAGGCCGCCCGGCGTAGTCGGCGGACCCCGAGCAGGTACGCCAACGCCAGCGAGACCGCGACACCAGCCCACAGCAGGTCCAGTCGTCCAGCGGTGAACCAGGACGCGGCAGTCAGCGGCGGCGGCGCCGGGAAGCCGAGCAGCCACCACGGTACGTCCAGCAGCTGCCGGTCCTCCGCGGCCTCAGGCGGCGGCGCGGAGACGGTCACCCCTACGGCCACCCCGAGGGTGGCGGCCATGACGATCGCCTCGGCCCCGGCCCATCGGCGGAAGGCAGAAGGTAGCACCGCCAGCTGCGGGAGCGTGCGGCGGCGGTGCCACCCGCCGAAGACTCCGAGGACTAGCAGCAGCACCACCTTGGTGATGAGCGCGGCACCCCACACCGAAGCAAGATCTGAGACGTCGTGCAGGGCGAGGGCCAGGTTGATCAGTCCCGTGGCGGCGACGGCCGTCCAGCACACCAGGGCGAGCCCCGAGAACCGCGCGGCCACTACCGCCCGGACGTCGCCGAGCTGGGGCTGGAGCAGGAGTACGCCCAGCAACCCGCCGACCCACACGGCCGCGGCGACGAGGTGGACGGCAAGGGTGACCACCGCTGACTCCGGGAAGTCGCCGGCCGAGGCGTGGCCCGTCGCCGCGAGCGGCACGACGGCGGCCACCGCCAGCAGGGCGGCGCCCCCGACCCCGGTCAGTGTCCGTACCAGCGGGAGCACCGTGGCGACGAGGGCGGTCAGGACCAGGGCGGCCAGCTCGGACCGTCCCATCGGGAAGCGCAGGAGATAGTCGAGGTACTGGGCCCCAAGGGCCGGCGACGAGGTGGGCAGCCCGGCGAACACCGCTAACCGCAGCACGCTGGTGACCAGCGCCAGCGGCACCCACGCCAGCGCGAGGCCCGCCGCGACGCTAACGCC
>JBMOMH010000035.1:0-1442 GCA_049323135.1 Actinomycetota bacterium | reverse complement strand
GCGCGCGGCCGCAGGCCATGGCCTGGCGTCGGGCACGTTACGGTACGCCGCATGACGCTGGCCCCCACCGGTCCGGTGAGCCTGACCCACACCGTCGCGGCGGCGGACAGCGCCGCCGCCTGGGGGAGCGGCACCGTCGCGGTGCTAGCGACCCCCCGGCTGCTGGCCCTCGCCGAGGCGGCCACCCTGCGCGTCCTGGACGGCCGGCTCCCGCCCGAGCAGACCACGGTGGGGACCCGGGTCGAGCTCGACCACCTCGCCGCCGTACCGGTGGGCGGCCAGGTCACGGTCACCGCCGAGCTGGTCGCGGTCCAGGGGTCCCGGCTGCAGTTCACCGTCCACGCCCACGATGCCGCCGGCCGCGTGGTCGCCCGGGGCACCATCCTCCGGGCCGTGGTCGACGTGGCGGCGTTCGAGGCCCGGGCGCGGGCCGGAGGCCCTCAGCCGCCCGACGCCCCCGACGCCCCGGAGGCCCCGCAGGCCCCGGAGGCCCCGGGTCCGAGCGCCAGCCGGTAGGCGAGCAGGTCGACGCCGGGCACCGGGGTCCAGTCCCGCTCCGGCAGCCGGGTGAACCCGAGCCGCCGGTAGAGCCGGTGCGCGGCGGCCATCCGGGGGTGGGTGGACAGCACCAGCCACCGGTCCCCGGCGCGCGTCGCCCGCTCCACACAGGCCCGCACAAGCAGCTCGCCCAGACCCCGCCCCCGCGCGTCGGGGTCCACGGCGAGCATCCGGAACTCGGCCTCCCCGGGCCGGGAGATCTCGGCGTACGGCGACCCGGGCCGGACGAAGGTCACTGTGCCGAGCACCGCAGGGCCAACCTCCGGGCCGGTTACGGCGACCAGCAGCTCGGTGTGTGGCGCCTCGGCGCGCCCGGCGGCGTCGGTGAGCTCGGCCAGGTAGGGGTCGGTGGGCCCGAGCAGGCCGTCGGCGACGTACGCCGCCGCGGTGAGCTCACCGGCCGCGGCCCGCTCCGCGGCCCGCGCCGGGCGCACCCGGGGCGGACCGGCCGGCTTCCCGGACCACGGCGACGGGGCCAGCGCCGGCTCGCCGGGCGGCGCGAGGGGCAGGGCGTACGCCGCCAGGGTCACCCCGGGACGCGGGGACCAGTCCCGGTCGGGTCGGCGGTGGAACCCCAGCCGGGTGTACAGCCGCTGCGCGTCGGCCATCACCCCGTCCACGGTGGAAAGCACGAGCACCGCCGCCCCGGCGGCGCGAGCCCGGGCGGCGGCGTCGCTGACCAGGGCCTCGCCCACGCCGCGCTGGCGGGCCTCGCGCGCCACCGCGAGCATCCGCAGCTCCACCTCGTCCGGCCCGGCCAGGTCGGCGTAGGGGGACCCGGGCGCGGCCAGGGTGGCCGCGCCCAGCAGCCGGTCGGTGCGGTCGGCCACGGCGACGAGCACCGTGGTGTGGGGGGCGGCGGCGCGGGCCCGCGCGGCGGCGAG
>JBMOMH010000034.1:0-16178 GCA_049323135.1 Actinomycetota bacterium | reverse complement strand
GCCCAGCACCGGCGCCGCCGCCAGCGGCGGCCGCCCCGGTTCGTCCATCGCGCCGGTGGCCCAAGGCCCGTCCCCGGTTCGCCCCGGCCCGTCCCCGGTTGGCCCCAGCCCGCCGTCTGCGCGCACCGCCCCCACCCCCGGTCCACGATCGACCCGCAGGAGGGCCCGGCGCAACCCCGTCCGGATGATCGACTGCGACGTTGTTGACGCGACACGCGGCGCGCCGCGTGCAGAACGTCACGGTTGATCACCGATGCATGGTTGCGGGGCGGTAACGTCATCCACCAGACCTGTGCAGCGCACCTCCCGGACAACTACTGTTGGCCTGCTCTTAGCCCATTGGGCTTTGCATTCGGGGGACCCCTGCAACCCCATGGAGGCACCGTGCAGATCGCAACACACCGACGGGCGCTGGCCGCCAGCCTCGCCGGCGTCCTCATCCTCGCTCTCGCCGCCTGCGGGGGCGGCTCCGGCGGGAGCGGCACCAAGCCGGCGGCCACCGGCACCGGCGCGGCGAAGGCCGTCGACTGGCAGACGGTGACCTCGCTCGCCGACGCCGGCGGTATGGACGCGCTCGTCGCGGCGGCCAAGAAGGAAGGCCAGCTCAACGTCATCGCGCTGCCGCCGGACTGGGCCAACTACGGCGAGATCATCAAGACGTTCGAGGCCAAGTACGGCATCAAGGTCAACAGCCAGAACCCGGACGGCTCCAGCCAGGACGAGATCAACGCGGTGAAGACCCTGAAGGGTCAGTCCCGGCAGCCCGACGTGATGGACCTCGGCACCTCCTTCGCGGTGAGCGCCGCCCAGCAGGGCCTGCTCGCGCCGTACAAGGTGGCGACCTGGGCGGACATCCCGACCGGCCTGAAGGAGTCCAGCGGGCTGTGGTACGCCGACTACGGCGGCTTCATCTCCATCGGGTACGACGCGGCGAAGGTGAAGACCCCGCCGACGACGTTCAAGTCCCTGAACGACCCGATCTACAAGGGCCAGGTCGCCCTCAACGGCGACCCGACCAAGGCCGGTGCCGCGTTCGGCGGCGTCTTCGCTGCCGCCCTCGCCAACGGCGGCTCCTTCGACAACGCGGCGCCGGGGGTGTCCTACTTCGCCGACCTGAAGAAGAAGGGCATCTTCATTCCCGTGCAGGCCTCGCCGGCGACCATCCAGAGCGGGCAGACGCCCATCACCCTGGACTGGGACTACCTGCAGGCCGGCTACGCGAAGAACCTGAAGGGCAAGGTGGACTGGAAGGTCGTCGTCCCCTCTGACGGGCTCTACGGCAGCTACTACGACCAGGGCATCGTCAAGGGGTCCCCGCACCCGGCCGCGGCCCGGCTGTGGGAGGAGTTCCTCTACTCCGACGAGGGGCAGAACCTGTTCCTCAAGGGGCTGGCCCGGCCGGTGCGGCTGGACGCCATGACCAAGGCCGGCACGGTCGACAAGACCGCGGCGGCCGCGCTGCCCCCGGTGCAGGGCGCGACGGACTTCGCGACCCTCGACCAGATCACCGCGGCGCAGAAGGTCATCGCGCAGAACTGGGCCAAGGAAGTCGGCTGACCGGTGACACCGGTCACCACCGAAGGGCGCGGTGGCCCGGGGGGCAACCCCCGGGCACCGGCCCGAGGCTCGTTCCGCGCATAACGCCTGGCGGCGCCGGGCCGTCGACGTCGCCGGGCTGGCCCCCTTCCTGGCCTACTGCGCGCTGTTCCTGCTCATCCCCTCCCTGTCCGTGGTCACCGGCGCCTTCCGGGACAACAGCGGACGGGTCACCCTGGCCAACGTGCAGGCCTCGGTGCAGGGGGTCTACCTCACCTCGTTCGTGCGCAGCATCGAGCTGTCCGCCCTCACCGCCGTCGTCGGCGCGGTGCTCGGGCTGCTGCTCGCCTACGCGGTGTCCACCAGCCCGCGGGCGGTGCTCCTGCGGCACGTGGTGACCTCCGCGTCCGGCGTCTTCGCCAACGTCGGCGGGGTGCCGCTCGCCTTCATGTTCATCGCCACCCTGGGCAACATCGGCATCGTCACCAAGCTGCTGGCCTGGCTGGGCTGGGACATCTACGCCACCGGCTTCTCGCTGTTCTCCTTCACGGGTATCGCCATCGTCTACATCTACTTCCAGATCCCGTTGATGGTGCTGGTCATCCTGCCGGCCCTCGACGGGCTGCGGACCCAGTGGAGCGAGGCCGCCGCCAACCTCGGGGCCACCCGCTGGCAGTACTGGCGGCTGGTCGGCGGTCCCCTGCTGCTGCCGCCGTTCCTCGGGGCCCTGCTGCTGCTGTTCGCCAACTCCTTCGCGGCCTACGCCACCGCCGCGGCGCTGACGACGGGCGTCGTACCGCTCGTGCCCCTGCAGATCGGCTCCCTGCTCTCGGGCAACGTCATCGCCGACCAGGAGAACCTCGGCAAGGCCCTGGGGCTCGGCATGATCCTCGTCGTGGGTCTGGTCATGGCCGGCTACGCGCTGCTCCAGCGCCGGACGGCTCGGTGGCTGCGGTGAGCGGGCTGTCAACCCCCGTCACCGTCGAGGCGGCGCTGCCCCCGCCGGCACCGCCGCGGCGACGGCAGTCGTGGGGCGGCGTGCTGCTGCGCTGGTCGGTGCTGCTCACCATGGCGCTGTACTACTTCGTGCCGGTGGGCGCAGCCTTCGAGTTCAGCCTGCGCGACAAGGGCAACGTGCACGATCTGTCGGCGTACCGGCGCATCATCGCCGAACCCGACCTGGTCGGCACCCTGGGCACCTCGCTGCGCATCGCCGCGGGCACGATCGTGCTCACCCTGCTGCTCGTGGTGCCCACCGTGACCTGGGTGCACCTGCGGGTCCCGCACCTGCGCCGGCTCGTCGAGGGGCTGTCCATCCTGCCCCTGGTCATCCCGGCGGTGGTGCTGGTCACCGGCGTGCTGTCGGCGTTCTCCGCCGCGCCCAACCTCATCAAAGGTACTCCAGTGATCCTTTCGTTGGAGTACGTGGTGCTGGCCCTGCCGTTCACCTACCGCGCCATCGACGTCGGCGTCTCCTCGATCGACGTACGCACCCTCGTCGAGGCCGCCCGCGGCCTGGGCGCCGGGTGGGGCACGGTGCTGCTGCGGGTGGTGGCCCCGAACATCCGGGCGGCCATCCTCGGCGCCTCGTTCCTCACCCTGGCGCTGGTGCTCGGTGAGTTCACCATGGCCAGCCTCATGCTGTTCACCACGTTCCCGGTGTGGATCGTGGTGATCGGGCAGTCCCAGGCGGCCGGTGCGGTGGCGCTGTCCATCTTCAGCCTGGTCTTCGCCTGGCTGCTGCTGTTCGCCCTGTCGCTGGCCGGCGGCCGTCCCCGCCGGCGGACCTCGAGGAGCACGGCATGACCGACATCGCCACGGCGCACGGTGGCCTGGCGACCCGGCGGGGGAGCACCGTCGAGCTGCTCGGCCTGCGGCGCACCTTCGGCGACGTCGTGGCCCTCGACGGGCTCGACCTCGCGCTGCAGCCCGGCGAGCTCGTGGCCCTGCTGGGGCCGTCCGGCTGCGGGAAGACCACGGCGCTGCGGATCCTCGCCGGGCTGGACCGGGCCGACGCGGGACGGGTCCGCGTCGACGGCCGGGACGTCACCGACGTACCGGCCAACCGGCGCCACATGGGCATGGTCTTCCAGGCCTACAGCCTCTTCCCGAACCTCAGCGCCCGGGACAACGTGTCCTTCGGGCTGCGGGTGCGGCGGCGGCCGGCCCGGCAGCGCCGGGACCGGGCCGGTGAGCTGCTCGACCTCGTCGGCCTGTCCCGGCACGCCGACCGCTACCCGCACGAGCTGTCCGGCGGCCAGCAGCAGCGGGTGGCCCTGGCCCGGGCGCTGGCCGTGGAGCCGCAGGTGTTGCTGCTCGACGAGCCGCTGTCCGCCCTCGACGCGCAGGTGCGGGGGCAGCTGCGGGACGAGATCCGCCGGCTCCAGCTGGAGGTCGGCATCACCACCCTGTTCGTGACCCACGACCAGGAGGAGGCGCTGTCCATCGCCGACCGGGTGGGCGTGATGTCCCACGGTCGGCTGGAGCAGATCGCCAGCCCCGACGTCGTCTACACACAGCCGCAGACGGCGTTCGTGGCCGAGTTCGTCGGGGCGATGAACCGGGTGCCCGCCGAGCTGACCGCCACCGGCGCCCGGCTGCTCGGCCGGGACGTCGCGGTCACCGACCGGCCCTCCCGGCCGGCCGGCGAACAGGTCGCCGTCCTGGTCCGACCGGAGGCGCTGGCCGTCGAGGCGGCCGGGGACGGCTCCGCCGTGGTGGTCAGCCGCAGCTTCCTCGGACCGGTCACCCGGGTCTTCGCCCGGCTCCCCGAAGGCGTCGACGTCATGGTGGACCTGCCTAGCGCCGCCGCCGCCGTGCTGCCACCTGGTACGCAGGTGCGGGTGACGCTGCTCACCGACCGCGTCCTGGCCGCGGCGACGTGACCGCCCCCCGCCTGACCGTCGGCCCTCCCGGCGAGCGGGGATGGCGCGAGGTGCGGGCCGGTGCGGCGGAGCCACACCTCCCGCTGCCGCCCCTGGCCCCGGTCGACGACGACGAGGGTCCGGCCACACTGCTGCTCTCGTTCGTGCACCTGTCCGACCTGCACGTCATGGACGCGCAGTCCCCGGCCCGGGTGGAGTACCTCGACCGGTACGCCGACCCCGGCTCGCCGCTTCGGGAACGCTTCCCCAACGTCGGTACCTACCGGGCGCACGAGATGCTCACCCACCAGGTCGTCGAGGCGATGGTGCAGGCCGTCAACGCCTGCGCCGCGGAGCGGACGCCGGTGCCTGCCTTCGCCATCGTCACCGGGGACGCCACGGACAACTGCCAGGCCAACGAGCTGCGGGCGTACATCGACCTGCTCGACGGCGGCCCCCTCGACCCGGACTCGGGGGACCGCACCCGGTACGAGGGCGTCGCCGCCAGTGAGGCGGAGACGTGGGACGAGCACTACTGGCACCCGCACGGACCGCCCCCCGGCGTGGCCGACGACCGCCCCCGGGCGCGGTACGGGTTCCCGCTGGTGCCCGGCCTGCTCGACGCGGTGCGCCGGCCCTTTCCGGCCACCGGGCTGGCCATGCCCTGGTACGCCGTCCACGGCAACCACGACGCCATGCTGCAGGGCACGGTGCCTCCGGACGCCGTGCTGCAGGCCTTCGCCCAGGGGGACGTCCGGCTGACCGGGCTGCCGGTCGGAGCCGACGTCGCCGCCGTCCTCACCGCCATCGAGCAGGAGGGACCGGCGTACTACCCGGATCCCGGCGCGGCGCCGACCGCCCCGGTGACCCCGGACGCGCAGCGCCGCCTCGTGGACCGGAGGGAGTTCGTCGCTGCCCACTTCCAGACCCGGGGGGAGCCCGTCGGCCATGGGTTCACGGACGTTAACTGCGAGTCAGGGACGGCGTACTGGGCGCTCGACCTGGGCGTCGTCCGGATGCTCGCCCTCGACACCGTCAACACCCACGGCGGCTGGCAGGGGTCGCTGGACCGGGCCCAGCTGGCCTGGCTCGAGCGGGAGCTGCAGGCCGGCAGCCGCCGGTGGTGCGACGCGCAGGGCAGGTGGCGTGAGCACGACGTCGTCGACCGCCTGTTCGTCCTGGCCAGCCACCACCCGCTGGAGACGCTCGTCAACGGCTACGCACCCGACGGATCGACGCGGGTGCTCGGAGCGGAGCTGCAGCAGGTGCTGCTGCGCTACCCGAACGTCGTCCTGTGGGTCAACGGGCACACCCACGAGCACCGGGTCACGGCGTACCGGCGGACCGAAGGCAGTGCGGTGCCCGGCGGGTTCTGGCAGGTGACGACGGCCTCGCACGTGGACTGGCCGCAGCAGGCCCGTCTGGTCGACCTCGCCACGGTGGGGCGGCACACGCTGCGCATCGAGCTCACCGTGGTCGACCATGCCGGGCCGGTGGACTGGCCGGGCGCCGGCGACGGACCGGTGGCGCTGGCCGGGCTGGCCCGCACGCTGGCGGCCAACGACTGGCAGCGCCGCGACCGGATCGCAGCGGACGCCATCGGCTGCGGCGGCCCCCAGGACCGCAACGTCGTCCTGACCCTGCCCGCCCCGTTCCCGCTGGCTCCGCCGCCGCCGCAATGACCACGTTTACATGGTCACCTCGGGGCTGCGGGGGTCAGCCCAGGAAGCCGCGGAGCAGGGCGGCGGTGCCGTCGACGTGCTCGGCCATGGCCGCCCGGGCCTGCTCGCCGCGACCGGCGAGGATCGCCCGGACCACCTGCTCGTGCTGCTCGTTGGAGTGGACGATGTTGCGCGGCAGCAGGGGGATGGCGTCGAGCAGGTCGTTCAGCCGCATGCGCACCTCGGCCATCGCCGCGGTGAGGGATGGGGACCCGGCCAGCTCGGCGATGGCCAGGTGCAGCCGCGAGTCGACCTGGCGGTAGGCGGAGACGTCGACGGTGCGAGCCTCCTCCAGCAGGTCGGCGAGCTGCCGGCGCGCCGCGGCGGGGACTGCGGCCCCCGCGGCCGCCTCGGCGGCCCCCACCTCCAGGACGCGGCGCAGCACGAGCGCGTCCTCCAGCGCCGGCCCCATCGCCGCGGCCATCCGGCGCGGGTCGGGCCGGTCCTCGTCCCGGACCGGGCGGGGCAGCACGAAGGTGCCCCCGTGCCGGCCCCGGCGCGACTCGACGTACCCGTTCTGCTGCAGGGACCGGATCGCCTCCCGCAGGGTCACCCGGCTCACCCCGAGCATGGTGGCCAGCTCCCGCTCGGGCGGCAGCCGCTCGCCGGGCCGGACGATGCCGAGCCGGACCGACTGGAGCAGCCGCTCGACGCACTCCTCGAACGTGTTGCCGCTACGGATCGGCCGGAAGACGAGATAGCGCGGGTCGTCGCCGACGGCGAGCGGACTGCTGGCCATGACCGCTCCTCCTGCCTTCGGCCGTGTCGCCCCCAGTATCGCCTGTCCAGGCGAACGGCGCCGGCCGAGGTACGCCGCCCGCCCGGCTACAGCGGCGTCACGTACGCCCCGGAGATCCCCCCGTCGACGAGGAACGTCGACGCGGTGACGAACGAGGCGTCGTCGCTGGCCAGGAAGGCCACCGCCGCGGCGATCTCCTCGGCCTCGGCGAACCGGCCC
Source organism: Actinomycetota bacterium (assembly GCA_049323135.1). Lineage (GTDB taxonomy): Bacteria > Actinomycetota > Actinomycetes > JBMOMH01 > JBMOMH01 > JBMOMH01. The sequence continues at coordinate 9,099 of JBMOMH010000034.1, read as the reverse complement.
ATCGGGATGTGGACGAGCCGTCGCGCGGCGCGCTCGGGGTCCTTGGCGAACAGCTCCTGCAGCAGGGGCGTGTTCACCGGGCCCGGGCACAGTGCGTTGACCCGGATGCCCTCCCGGGCGAACTGGACCCCCAGCTCCCGGGAGAGGGCGAGCACGCCGCCCTTGGACGCGGTGTAGGAGATCTGCGAGGTGGCCGCACCCATGACGGCGACGAAGGAGGCGGTGTTGATGACCGAGCCCCGGCCCCGTCGCTGCATGTGCGGGATGACGTGCTTGCAGCACAGGAAGACGCTGGTGAGGTTCACCTCCTGCACCCGACGCCAGACGGCCAGGTCGGTGGTGAGGACCGAGTCGTCGTCGGGCGGGGAGATCCCGGCGTTGTTGAAGGCGATGTCGACGCCGCCGAAGGTGTCCGCCGTGGTGTCGTAGAGGGCGGCGACCTCCTCCTCCTTGGTCACGTCCACCGGGACGAACAGCCCGCCGACCTCCTCGGCCACTGCCTTGCCGCCGGGTTCGTCGACGTCGGCGCAGACCACCCGCGCTCCCTCCGCGGCGAGCCGGCGCACCGTGGCCAGGCCGATGCCGCTGGCGGCTCCGGTGACGACCGCGACGCGGTCCTGCAGACGTGTGGGCACCAGTGCGTCTCCTGTCATGTCGTGGCGAGGAACACGTTCTTCACGTCGGTGAAGGCCTCCAGCGCGTCGGGTCCGAGCTCGCGTCCCAGCCCCGACTGCTTCATCCCCCCGAAGGGGGTCCAGTAGCGGACCGAGGAGTGGGAGTTCACCGAGAGGTTCCCCGACTCGACCGCCCGGGCGACTCGCAGCGCCCGACCCAGGTTCTCCGTCCAGATGGAGCCGGACAGGCCGTACGCGCTGTCGTTGGCGAGGCGGATCGCGTCGGCCTCGTCCTCGAAGGGGATGACGACGACGACCGGGCCGAAGACCTCGTCCCGGGCGACCGGCTCGCCCGGATCGACCGGGGCGAGCACCGTCGGTGGGAACCAGAAGCCCGGCCCGTCCGGGGCATCCCCCCGGATGGCAACAGGCGCGTCCGGTGGCACGTACGACGCCACGCGGGCTCGCTGTGCGGCGGAGACCAGCGGGCCCATCTCGGTGTCCTCGAGCAGCGGGTCGCCGACCCGGACGCCACGCACGGCCGGTTCGAGCAGCTCCAGGAACCGGTCGTGGACGCTGCGCTGCACCAGGATCCGGGATCGGGCGCAGCAGTCCTGCCCGGCGTTGTCGAAGACGCCGTACGGCGCAGTCGCCGCGGCGCGCTCCAGGTCGGCGTCGGCGAACACGATGTTCGCGCTCTTGCCGCCCAGCTCGAGCGTGACCCGCTTGACGTGCTCGGCGCAGCCGCGCATCACCTGGCGGCCCACCTCGGTGGACCCGGTGAACACCAGCTTGCGTACGTCGGGATGCTCCACCCAGCGCTGGCCGACGACGCTGCCGTGACCGGGCACCACCTGCAGAACGCCTTCGGGCAGGCCCGCCTCCAGAGCCAGCTCGCCCAGCCGGATCGCGGTCAGCGGGGTGATCTCGGCGGGTTTGACCAGCACGGTGTTCCCCGCCGCGAGGGCGGGGGCGAACCCCCACGCTGCGATGGGCATCGGGAAGTTCCACGGCACGATGACCCCGACGACGCCCAGCGGCTCCCGGAAGGTCACGTCGACACCTCCGGGGACCGGGATCTGGTGGCCCAGCAGGCGTTCCGGGGCGGCGGCGTAGTAGTGCAGCACGTCCCGGACGTTCCCCGCCTCCCACCGCGCGGCGGTGAGGGGGTGGCCGGAGTTGGCGACCTCCAGCTGGGCCAGCTCCTCGACGTGGGCGTCGACGGTGTCGGCGAACCGGCGCAGCAGCCGGCCCCGGTCACCCGGGGGGAGGTCCCGCCAGGCAGGGAAGGCGCGCTGGGCCACCGCCACCGCCGCGTCGGTCTCCGCCACGCCGGCCAGCGGCACGGTCGCCACGAGCTCCTCGGTCGCGGGGTTGATGACGTCGACGCTGCCTGCCATGTCTGCCTACAGCCTCTCGAACCCTCGGTAGCGCTCCCAGTCGGTGACCGCCCGGCCGAAGGCGGCCAGCTCCACGCGGGCCATGTTCGCGTAGTGGGCGACGACCTCGTCGCCGAAGACCTGCCGGGCGAACGCGCTGTGCTCCCACAGCCGGCAGGCCTCGTCGAGGTTGTCCGGCACCCGTGCGGCGTCGGCGAGGTAGGCGTTGCCCTGGTAGGCATCCTCCAGCGGCAGCGCCCGGTCGATCCCGTCCAGGCCGGCGGCGACCATGCCCGCGATGGCCAGGTAGGGGTTGACGTCCCCCCCGGGCACCCGGTTCTCCACCCGCAGGGACGCGCCGTGGCCGACCAGCCGCAGGGCGCAGGTGCGGTTGTCCCGGCCCCATCGGACCGCGGTCGGCGCGAAGGAACCGGCGACGTAGCGCTTGTAGGAGTTGACGTTCGGCGCGAACAGCAGCGTCAGCTCCCGCAGGTGGGCCAGCTGGCCGGCGAGGAAGTGCGCTCCCATGGGGCTGAGCCCGTGGGCGGCGGGGCCCGCAGCCGGGCCGTTGGCCGGGCCGGCGGCCAGTACCGGATGGCCGTCGGTGTCCCGGAAGGACAGGTGGACGTGGCAGGAGTTGCCCTCGCGCTCGTCGTACTTGGCCATGAAGGTGAGCGACAGGCCCTCCTGGGCGGCGATCTCCTTGGCCCCGGTCTTGTAGACGACGTGGTTGTCCGCCGTACGCAGGGCGTCGGTGTAGCGGAAGGCGATCTCGTGCTGGCCGAGGTTGCACTCCCCCTTGGCCGACTCGACCACCAGCCCCGCCCCGGCCATACCGTTGCGGATCCGCCGTAGCAGGGGCTCTACCCGAGCCGTCCCGAGCATCGAGTAGTCGACGTTGTAGAGGTTGGCGGGTGTCAGCCCGCGGTAGCCCCCCTGCCACGCCGCCTCGTAGGAGTCGCGGAAGACGATGAACTCCAGCTCGGTGCCGACGAAGGCCTCCAGGCCCCGCTCGTGCAGCCTCGCGAGCTGTCGGCGCAGCACCTGCCGAGGGGAGGCCACGACGTCGGGGCCGTCCTCCCAGCGCAGGTCGGCGAGCACCAGCGCCGTGCCCTCGTGCCAGGGGATGCGCCGCAGGGTGGCCAGGTCGAGGTCCATCACGAAGTCGCCGTAGCCGGTGTCCCAGGAGGACATCGCGTAGCCGTCGACGGTGTTCATGTCCACGTCCACGGCCAGCAGGTAGCTGCACCCCTCCGTGCCGTGGGCGAGCACCTCGTCCAGGAAGTACGCCGCGTGCATCCGCTTGCCCTGCAGCCGGCCCTGCATGTCGGTGACCGCCACCAGCACGGTGTCGATGCGACCGGCGGTCACGTCGGCCCGCAGCTCCTCGACAGTCAGCGGTCCCTCGGAGCTACTCACCGTCGTGGAAACCCCTTCGGCTCGACCGGACCGGATGGCGTGGCTGGTCAGTGTCCCAGACTCTCGAGCTCGGCCTCGATGGCGGCCAGCTCCTCGGGGCTGCCCTGGACCTTCGGCCCGGCGAACCAGTGACGCGCCGAGGCGACCCACCAGAGCCCGGCGAAGCCCAGCACGACGAGCACCGCCACCGGGGTGTAGTTGAACGTCTTCACGGTGACCGGGCTGACCTGCGGCAGCATGAACAGCACGGTGATGAAGACCACCCACGCCACCGCCGCGACCCCGACGGGGCGGCTCCACCGGCCCAGGTTCCAGCGCCCGGCCCGGAAGGACGCCCCCTGGCGCAGTCGGAGGAAGGTGGGGATGACGTAGGCGATGTAGAGGCCGATCACGGCGATCGAGGTGACCGCCGCGTAGGCCGTCGCGTTCCACAGGTAGGGCAGACCCAGCGCGAAGGCCCCGACGGCCGCCAGCCAGATGGCATTGGTCGGCGTGCGGGTCCGCGGGTTGATGGCGTGCCAGGTGCCGGCGAGGGGCAGCGCGCCGTCCCGGGAGAAGGCGTAGATCATCCGGGAGTTGGCGGTGACCGAGGACATGCCGGCGAACAGCTGCGCGCCGATCGCGACGAGCAGCAGCAGCTTGCCTCCCGTCATGCCGACGGCGTCGATGAAGATCTGCGCGGGCGGGACCCCGGTGGAGCTGCCCAGGGCGCCGTCGTAGCTCTGGATAGCGAACGTCACCCCGATGAGCAGGACCCACCCGGCGACGAGCGACACGAGGATCGACATGACGATGCCCCGGGGCCCGGAGACGTCGGCGTCGTGGGTCTCCTCGGTCATGTGTGCCGAGGCGTCGTACCCGGTGAACGTGTACTGCGCCAGCAGCAGGCCCAGCAGCGCGACGTAGATGGGGGAGCTCCAGCCGGTGTTGTTGACGAACGTGGTGAACACGTACGACGCCGACTGGTGCTTGGCGGGGACGAAGGTCAGGGCGCCGACCATGACCAGGACACCGAGGATGTGCCACCACACGCTGATGTCGTTGAGCAGGGCGACCAGCCGGACGCCGAAGGTGTTCAGCAGCCCGTGGACGAGGAGGACGGCACCGAAGATGAGGATGGTGTGCCAGGGCCGGGTGTCGAAGCCGAACTGCAGGTCCAGCAGGGCGTTGATGAAGAAGGCCGCCCCGAAGTCGATCCCGGCGGTCACCGCGACCTGGCCGAGGAAGTTGAACCAACCGGTGAACCAGGACCAGGCCGGCGCGTTGTTGCGGGCCAGCTTGGCCGACCAGTAGTACAGGCCACCGGCGGTCGGGAAGCTGGAGCACACCTCGGCCATGGCCAGCCCGACGAGCAGGGTCATCAGCCCGACCACGGGCCAGCCCCACACGATGAGCGCCGGCCCACCGGTGTTCATCCCGAACCCGTACAGGGTCAGCGCCCCGGACAGGATCGAGATGATGGTGAAGGAGACGGCGAAGTTGGAGAAGCCGGACATGTAACGGCGCAGCTCCTGGGCGTACCCCAGCTCGTGCAGGCGCCGCGCGTCGCGGTCCAGCACGGACCGGGCCAGCGGGGCGTGCGACGCGGCCGGCAGGCCCTCGCCGTCCACGGGTTCGACGGTGCTGCTCATGGCGCCCTCCCTCTCGCCCGGCGGGCCGGTGCCAGCCGTAAAGGTCTGCCTGCGGACCATAGGCGACGCGAGGGGTCCTGACAAGACCCCTGGCCAGGGTCGGCCAAGGGGTCAGCGGGGTAGGCGTTAGCGGGGCAGGCTGGCGGCGGCCCGCCGGGTGGCCGCCGCCTGCGCGAGGGCGGTGAACAGGCGCAGGTCGCCGGCCGCCTCGGGATGCCACTGCACGCCGACCAGGAAGCCCGGGCCGGCACCTTCGACCGCCTCGACGGTGCCGTCCTCCGCCCAGGCGGTGGCCACCAGTGGCGCCGCGAGCCGGCCGCAGGCCTGGTGGTGGTGGCAGGGGACGGCCAGCTCGACCCCCAGCGCGGCGCGGGCCCGGCTGTCCTCCGCGGTGCGCACGAGCCGTCGGGCGTACCGGCCCGGCCCCTCCTGGTGCGCCGCCGCGCCCGGCAGGTCGGGCAGGTGCTGGACCAGGTCCCCGCCGAGGACCACGTTGAGCAGCTGCATGCCCCGGCAGATGGCCAGCACCGGCAGCCCCCGGTCCAGGGCGGCTTGCAGCGCGGCGACCTCGGCCGCGTCCCGGTCGGGCCGGACCTCGGTGGTCGCCGGGCCGGCGGGGGCCCCGTAGCGGGCCGGGTCCACGTCGGCGCCGCCGGCGAGCACCAGGCCGTCCAGGGCGTCCAGCACCGCAGGGCTGGTGGCGCCGGTGGGCAGCAGCACCGGCTCGCCGCCGCCGCCGGCCACCGCGTCGGCGTACTCGGCGGGCACCAGCACGGCGGGCTCCTCCCAGCTGCCCCACCGCGCGCGCTCCCGGTAGGTGGTGATGCCGATCACCGGGCGCATCGCGGGGCTCCCTTCCGCCGTACGTCGGGGCCTGACCCTACGCCGGGCCGGTCAGCCGGCCGTGGCCTGCCCGCCCCACCGCTCGTGGTGCAGCGCCTGGTCCAGCGGCCGCCGCCGGGCCCAGCCGGCCACCTCCAGGTCCGGTACGCCGGCCAGCCGGGTCACTGGGCCGAGGCACAGCCAGGCGACCGGCCGGATCTCCTCGGGGATGCCGAGCAGGTCACGCACGAAGGGCTCCCGGTAGAAGGAGACCCAGCCGACCCCGAGACCCTCGGCGGTGGCGGCGAGCCACAGGTTCTGGATGGCCAGGCAGACCGAGTACAGCCCGGCGTCGGCAATGGCGTGCCGGCCCAGCACCGCGGGGCCGCCCCGGCGGGCGTCGTAGGTGACCACCAGGGACAGGGTCGACTCCAGCACGCCGTCGATCTTGATGCGGGCGAACCGATCCGCCCGCTCGCCGCTGAGGGTGGCGAGGAACACCGCGCGCTCGTCGTGGACGTGGCGGTGGAAGGCCGCGCGGGTCTGCCGGTCGCGGACCAGCAGGAAGTCCCAGGGCTGGCTCAGCCCCACGCTGGGCGCGGCGTGCGCGGCCTGCAGCACCCGGTCGAGGGTCGCCGCGGGGATCGGCGCGCCGGTGAACTGGCCGCGCACGTCCCGGCGGCGGTGGATCGTCTCGTACAGGTCGGCCATGGGGCTCCTCGGCAGCGGGTGCCCGGCGACCCTAACGGATGCCGGCCCGGACCAGGGACTCAGGCCAGGGACAGGAAGAGCCGTTCCAGGCGCTCGCGGTCCGGCTCCCCGGCGGCGCCCTCCAGCAGGCACTGGCGCAGCCCGGAGGCGATGATCGCGAAGCCGGCCTTGTCCAGGGCCCGGGACACCGCGGCGAGCTGGGTTACCACGTCCGCGCAGTCCCGGCCCTCCTCGACCATGCGGACCACTCCGGTGAGCTGGCCCTGGGCCCGGCGCAGCCGGTTGAGCACGAGGCGCAGGGTCTCCTGCTCGAGCTCCACTAGCGCCGCCCCCCCTGCTGGCCTGCGGGCTGGCCTCCCGGCTGGCCGGCCTGCCGGCCGGTCTCGATGGGGTGACCGGACCGGGCCCAGCCGGCCGTCCCGCCCGCGACGGAGCGCGCGTCCAGGCCGGCCCGGGCGAGTAGCTGGGCCGCGGTCCAGCTGCGGCCGCCGGACTGGCAGATCACGAACACGGGTGCGTCGGTGGGCAGCTCGCCCAGCCGCAGCGGCACCAGGGACAGCGGGATGTGCCGCGCCCCGGGCACGTGCCCGGCCACGTACTCCTCGGTCTCGCGGACGTCGACGACGACCGCACCCGCCGCGTGGTGGGCGGCGAACTCGGGAAGGTCCACTTCGGTTGCCGGCACGGCAGCTCCTCTCGGTGTCGGGTCTGGTCTGTCGAACCTATACGCCCGGGGGTATTGTTCCCACATCGAGACGACAAGGAGGCCAGACATGGCATACGGGCGTACGGTCGCCGTGGACCTGCCGTTCGACGAGGCGGTGGCCCGCACCCGCGAGGCGCTGGCAGGGCAGGGGTTCGGCGTGCTCACCGAGATCGACGTACAGGCCACGCTGCGGGCCAAGCTGGGCGAGGAGGTGCCCGAACAGCTCATCCTGGGCGCCTGCAACCCGCAGCTGGCCCACCGGGCCCTCCAGGTGGAGCCGGACATCGGCCTGCTCCTGCCGTGCAACGTCGTGGTGCGCCGCGACGGCGAGCGGACCCTGGTCCAGGCCCTGGACCCCCAGGTGATGGTGAGCGTGCCCGGCAACCCGGCGCTCGCGCCGATCGCCGAGGACGCCGGTCGCCGGCTCGACGCCGCCCTGGCGGCGCTGCCCGCGCGGCCCTGACCGGTCCCGGTCAGCCCGACGCCTCGAGCCACCCGGCGACCCACGCGCCCAGCACGCGGGCGCTCGCGTCGACCCGGGCCGGCCAGTCCATGGCGCGCTCGTCCGCCGCGTCGCTGACGTGCTTGACCAGGCGCACGGGTACGCCGGCGCGGATGGCCGCGAAGGCGACGGCGAACCCCTCCATGTCGACCAGGTCGGCCCGCTGGGCCAACCGGTCCCTGGCCACCGGGTCGGCGAGGAAGGTGTCCCCAGTGGCCAGCACGCTGCCGTCCCCGTCCGGGACCGTCAGGGTGTCGGTGACGGGGTAGCCCAGGCTGGCGAGCAGCGCGGCGCTGATGTCGTGGTTGACCACCTGGGACGGCAGCCGCAGGCCGGTGACCCCGGGGCGCAGCGCCCCGGCGGTGCCGAGGTTGCACACGGTCAGCCCGGCGCGGTCGACCTCGGCGAGGGTGGCGGCGGTCACCGCCGCGGCCGCCACCTTCCCGATCCCGGTCACCACCACCGGCACGCCAGCGGGCAGGTACGCCGCCTCGGCGGCCGTCGCGGCCACCACGAGCAGGCGGGGTGTCATAGGGGCAGTCGAAAGCCCAGGATCAGGCCTTGTAGCCGGGCCATCAGGCCGGTCCACAGGCCGCTGACCTGCAGCAGGCCGAGCAGCACCAGCATCGCCCCGCCGGTGCGCAGGACCGTGCGGGCGTGCCGGCGGAAGAACGCCACCGTCCGCATCGCCCGGCCGAAGCCGGCCGCCAGGGCGAGGAACGGCAGCCCCAGGCCCAGGCTGTAGGTGAAGGCGAGCAGGGCGCCCCGGCCGGCGCTGCCACCGGTGGCCGCCAGGGTCAGCACCGCGGCCAGCGTCGGGCCGATGCAGGGCGTCCAGCCCAGCCCGAACAGCACCCCCAGGACGGGCGCCCCGGCGACGCCGGCCGCTGGTCGCCACGCCGGCTTCGCCGTCCGCTGCAGCAGGGGCACCCGCTGCAGGGCGCCGGCGAAGGACAGCCCCAGCACGATGGTCACCACGCCGAGGACCCGGACGAGCACGTCCTGGTGGGACAGCAAGAGCCGGCCGACCCCGCCGAACGCCGCGCCGTAGCTGGTGAACACCGCGGCGAAGCCGAGCACGAACAGCCCGGTCCCGAACAGCGTCAGGGTGCGGCCGCCCGCCCGGCCGGTCCTCGCGGGCGGCGCGAGGGTGGCCACGGCCCCCGTCCCCGGCGTCCCGTCGTCGGCTGCGCGGGTGCCCCCCGCGGTCAAGGTGGCCCCGCCCATGCCGGCGACGTAGGACAGGTAGCCGGGCACCAGGGGCAGGCAGCAGGGGGAGAAGAACGACAGCGCCCCCGCGGCCAGGGCAAGCAGC
>JBMOMH010000033.1:0-16527 GCA_049323135.1 Actinomycetota bacterium | reverse complement strand
AGCGCTGCGCGCAGCTCGCTGACCACCCGGTCCTGCTGGGCGGGGGTGATCTCGGCGAACAGCGGCAGGGACAGCAGCTGGCCGGCCGCCTGCTCGGCCACCGGGAACGCCCCGGCCGGGTAGCCCAGGTCGGCGAACGCCGGGTGCCGGTGCACCGGGACCGGGTAGTGCACGGCCGCCCCGATGCCGGACTCGTTCAGCCGGCGCAGCACCTCGTCGCGCCCGGGGACGCGAACCACGTAGAGGTGCCAGACCGGGGTGTTGCCCGGGGCGGTCACCGGGCGGCGCACCTCGGGCAGGTCGGCCAGCAGCGCGTCGTAGCGCGCCGCCGCCGCCCGGCGGGCGGCGTTCCACCCCTCCAGCCGGCGCAGCTTGGCCCGCAGGACCACCGCCTGCAGGGTGTCCAGCCGGGAGTTGAAACCCAGCACGAGGTGCTCGTAGCGGACCTCGCTGCCGTGGTTGCCGAGCAGCCGCACCCGCCGGGCCAGCTCGGCGTCGTCGGTGGTCACCGCGCCCGCGTCACCGTACGCGCCCAGGTTCTTCCCCGGGTAGAAGCTGGTCGCGGCCAGCCGACCCCAGGTGCCGGCCCGCCGGCCGTGCCGGGCCGCGCCCTGGGCCTGGGCGGCGTCCTCGACCACCACCACCCCGGCGGCGTCGGCCGCCGCGGCGAGCTGCTCCACGGGGGCCACCTGGCCGTAGAGGTGCACGGGGACGACGGCGCGGGTGCGCGGGCCGAACGCGGCCACCGCCGCCGCCGGGTCGACCAGCAGGGTGTCCGGGTCGACGTCGACGAGCACCGGCCGAGCCCCTGCCCGGACGACCGCCTCCGCGGTCGCCACGAACGTGTTCGCCGGCAGCACCACCTCGTCGCCGCGGCCCACCCCGCAGGCCCGCAGCGCCAGCTCGAGGGCGTCGGTGCCGTTGCCCAGGCCCACGCAGTGGCCCGCGCCGACGAAGTCGGCGTACTCCCGCTCGAACGCGGCGACCTCCTTGCCGCCGACGAACGCGGTGGCCGCGAGCACCGCGGCGAAACCGGCGGCGACCTCGTCGGCCACCTGCGCGTGCTGGGCGGCCAGGTCGACCAGGGGGACGCTGCTCACCGCAGGCTCTCCTTCGGCTCGGGGCGGCCGGCCAGGCCGGCGGGCAGCACGGCGCGGGCGTTGAAGTCGTCGGTCGGGGCGCCGCCCCGCCAGCGGGCGACCCGCCGGCGCACCTTGTGGGCGACCAGGCCGCTCGCGGCGCGGGCCGCCTCGACCGGGTGGAAGGCGGCGGGGGCGGCCAGCGCCGCGGCGTACACCGCCTCCTGGGCGGCGGCGGCCCGGGTCAGGCTGAACCGGTCGACGACCAGCTGCCGGGCGAAGCCCCCCAGGTCGGCCCGCCGCGCCCGGTCCCCGAGCAGCTCGCGGAGCAGGCCGGCGAGCCGGGGGGCGCCCGGCGACCCGTCGCCCACGCCGTACCAGCCCTGCCAGCAGAACCGGGGCGCGGACTCCGGCGTGAGGGTCTCCCAGAACCCGGCCTCGCCCTGCACCACCAGGGGCCGGGCGTAGGCCATCGCCCGCAGCGCCGAGCTGCCCATGCCCAGCACCACGTCGGCCTCGGCGTACGCCGGGCGCGGGTCCAGCAGCTCCCCCAGCAGGTGTACGACGGGCCGGCCCCGCCGGGCGTTGGCCGCCGCCGCGGCCCGGGCCAGCTCCGCCCGGGCCGGCCCGTCGCCGACCACGGCCAGGTGCACCGGCAGCTCCGCGGCCAGCTCGGCCACGGCGGCCACCGCGGCGAGCAGGCCCTCCAGCTTCAGCTCGACGGCGAGCCGGGACACCACGACGACGAGCAGGTCCCCCGGCGCCAGGCCCAGGCCGGCCCGGAACCCCCCCGGGGCCCGCCCCGGGGCCTCCGCGGCCACGTCGACCGGGGGTTCGCCCAGGTGCACCGGGCCGGGCCGGCGGGCCCGGACGTCCGCCTGCAGGGCCGCCGTGCCCACCACGACCGGCAGGTGGGGGGGCAGGAACGGGGCCACCCCCATCGACATCACGGTCGCCACGGCCGGCACCCCGAGGCGGCGCTGCGGCCCGTAGTAGGCCTCCAGGGCCGGGGGCCACTCGTAGCCGTGCACCAGGTCGGCCCGGCTGGTGCGGGCCAGGTCGACCAGCGCGGCCATCACCCGGCGGGACGGCCGCCGGCCCGCCGGCGGGGCGGCCACGTACGGCAGCCGCAGCGCGGCGACCCGGTCCACCAGCGGGCCCGGGGGGCCGAACACGGTCACCCGGTGGCCCCGGTCCCGGACGGCCGCGGCGAGGTCCACGGCGACCAGCTGGCTGCCCCCCACCGCCAGCAGGTGCGGGTAGACGATGACGTTCATCCGGCGCGCCTCATCCCACCGGCCGCAGCCGCCGGGCCGGGACGCCGGCCCAGACCTCCCCCGCCGGTACGTCGTGCACCACCACCGCGCCCATCCCGACCAGGGCACCCGGGCCGATCTGGCGCCCCTCCCGGACCAGCGCGCCCGCCCCCAGGTAGGCGCCGGCGCCGACCCGCACCCCACCGGCCAGCCGGACCCCGGCGGCGAGGGTGGCGAAGTCCTCGACCACGTCGTCGTGGGTGAGCGTGACGTGCGGCATGACCACGACGTGCCGGCCCACGGTCACGTCGGCGGTGGCCACCACCCCGGCGAGCACCACGCTGCCCGGGCCCAGCCGACAGCTGCCGGCGAGGGCGGCCGCCGGGTGCACCACGGTGGCCCACCGGTCCGGCGGCAGCCCCAGCCGGGCGACGATCCGCGCCCGGCTGCCGTAGTCGTCCGGTCGCCCGGTGCAGACCACGACGGCGGCCTCGGGATGGTCGTGGGCGGCCGCCACCGGGCCCAGCACGGGCGCCCCGCCGACCCGGGCACCGTGCCGGGCGGGGTCGTCGTCCAGCACCCCCAGCACCCGCCAGCACCCGGCCGCGGCCACCGCTTCGAGGGCCTCGCGGGCCATCCCGCCGGCGCCGACGACGAGCAACGGCCGGCGCCACCGCCCCGAGGTCATGCCGCCCGCAGCCCGGCGGCCACGCGCAGGGCGGCCACGACCCGTCCCTGCTCGGCCTCGGTCATCTCGTGGTAGAGCGGCAGGATCAGCGAGGCGGCGGTGATCCGTTCGGTCACCGGCAGCGGCACGTGCGGGTGCCCGGCGTACGCCGGCTCCCGGTGCGCGGCCATGATGCCGCGCCGCGCCGAGATGCCCTGCTCGGCCAGCCGCGCCAGCAGCGCGTTGCGGGCCAGCGGGAAGTCCTCGGCGAGCAGGACCCAGTAGGACTGGTAGGTGGTCCGCCCGTACGGCGGGTCGGCTACGGGGGTCAGCCCGGGCACGTCGGCCAGGGCCGCGGTGTAGCGGGCGGCCAGCTCGCGGCGGCGCTCGACGATGGCCGCCAGCCGGCCCAGCTGCACCAGCCCGATGGCCGCCTGCACGTCGGTCATCCGGTAGTTGAAGCCGGTCTCCAGGTAGGACTCCAGCACCGGGGTCCGGCTGGCATGCCGGGCGGCGGCGCTGAGGTCCATGCCGTGCTCGCGCAGCCGCCGGGCCCGGGCGGCCCACGCGGGGTCGTCGGTGGTGAGCATGCCGCCCTCGCCGGTGGTGATCACCTTGCGCGGGTGGAACGACCAGGCGGCCAGGGTGGCCCCCGCCCCGACCGGGCGGCCCCGGTAGGTGGCCCCCGCCGCACACGCGGCGTCCTCGACCACGGCCACCCCGTGCGGGTCGCACACCGCGCGGACCGCGGCGACGTCGGCGGGCACGCCCCCCTGGTGCACCAGCAGCACCGCGCGGGTGCGCGGGGTGAGCACGGCCTGCACGGTATCCGCGGTCAGGTTCCCGGTGGGCAGGTCGACGTCGGCGAACACCGGCCGCGCCCCTGCGTGGCGCACCACGTTGGCGGTGGCGATGAACGACAGCGACGGGACCACCACCTCGTCGCCGGGGCCGACGCCGAGCAGCACCAGGGCCAGGTGCAGCGCGGTGGTGCACGAGGACACCGCGACCCCCTCGGCCGCGCCCACCCGCGCGGCGAAGGCGGCCTCGAACTCGGCCACCCGAGGCCCCTGCGCCACCCACCCCGAGGCCACCACGGCGGCCGCCGCGGCGGCCTCCTCCGGACCCAGCCAGGGCCGCATGACCGGGATGGCCGCCGGCTCCGTTCCGCCCACCGCGGCTACCCCTCCCGCCCGCCGGTCAGGGGCACCAGGGCCCCGCCGGCGGCCATGCTCGCGGAGGCCGCCTCCAGCACTTCCAGCACCCGCAGCCCCGACCGGCCGTCGGTCAGCGGCGGGCGTCTCTCCCGGATGGCGGCGAGGAACTCGGCCACCACCCCGCCCAGCGCCTCCCGCTCGTCCAGCGCCGGCGCGACCATCTCGCCGATCCGGTAGGAGACCAGGTTGCGGGCCCGCGCCTCGGCGCCGGCGCTCGCGGCCAGGTCCACGCCGCGGTCGAAGATCCGCAGCCGGGCGGCCGGTTCGAGGTCGTCCCAGACCACCATCTGCCGGGACCCGCCGAGGATCGTGGTCCGGATCTTCGTGGGGGACAGCCAGTTCACGTGCACGTGCGCCACCCCGCCGCCGGCCAGCGGCAAGGTCAGGTAGGCCACGCAGGCCCGCCCCGCGCCCACCGGGTCCGCGCCGTGGGCGGCCACCGCCAGCGGGCGCCGGTCGGCGGGCAGCACGGCGTCGAGGATGGACAGGTCGTGCGGGGCGAGGTCCCAGACCACGTCGATGTCCGGCTGGATCAGCCCGAGGTTGATCCGCACGCTGTCGACGTACTGCACCTCCCCCAGCGCCCCGCCCCCGACCAGCTCCCGGATGCGGCGCACCGAGGGGGTGTAGCAGTAGGTGTGGTCGCACATGAGGACCAGGTCACGGGCCGCGGCCACCTCGACCAGCTTGCGGCCGTCCTCGAACGTGGCGGCCAGGGGCTTCTCCACCAGCAGGTGCTTGCCCGCCTCCAAGGCGGCCAGGCCCACCTCGGCGTGCGTCGCGGCGGGGGTGGCGAGCGCGACGGCACGCACCGTCGGGTCGTCGAGAACCCGCTCCAGGGACGTGGTCACCCCGATGGTGCTGTAGCGGCCGACGGCCCGCCGCGCCCGCTGCTCGTCCAGGTCGCACACCCAGCGCAGGTCGGCCCCGTCGCTGGCACTGAAGTTCCGCACCAGGTTGGGACCCCAGTAGCCGGCCCCCACGACGGCCACCCCGACAGGTGTCACCTGCCCCCCCTCGATCGACGACACCCCGCGACGTCCCAGTCTGCCCTGACCCGGGCTACGGCGTGGCCGTTTCGAAGACGAGGTCCACCCAGTAGTTGGCCGCGCCGTAGGAGCTGGTGGGGAACGCGTTCGCCCCGTAGCGGTACACCCCGTTGGCCCCGTCGACGCCGCTGCCCAAGGCCTGCAAGGGACCGCTGGTCACCGTGCCGGCGGTGAAGTACCCGCCGGTCGCCGCGTAGTAGCCCTTCGTCGTGTTGTAGGAGACGACGTAGGTCGTGTTCGCGGTGATGGCCACGGGCGCGCTGAAAAGCACCTGCTGCCAGCCGCTGGCCGTCTCCCCGGCGAAGGTGGCCTGGGCCAGCAGGGTCCCGGTCGCGCTCCACAGGCTGCCCACGTGCGGGCCGTCGTTGCCGACGCCCTTGTAGAACCGCACCCCGGTGACCCTGCCGGCGGTGGTGGCCCGGAACTTCAGCCCCACCGTGATGGCGTTCGGGTCGTTGACGGCGGGGTTGGCCGGGACGACCGTGTCGTTCCACACGCTGCAGGGGCAGGCACCGGGCGGCGGTGGGGCGGCCGCGGTGGTGAAGGACCAGCTCACCGGGGCCATGCTGTTGCCGGTGAGGTCCTTGGCACCGCTGACCGTGGCGGTGTAGGTGGTGGCCGCGGCCAGGGCGGCCCCCGGGGTGAACGTCGCGGTGCGCGTCGTGGCGTCGTACGCCGTCGCCCCGGCCACCGGGGAGGTTCCCGCGGCCAGGGACATCACGACCGTGCTGGCCTGGACCGGTTCGCTGAAGGTGGCCGACACCGTCGTACCCACGGGCACGGAGGACGCGCCGTTCACCGGCGCCGTACCGGTCACCGTCGGCGGGGTGGTGTCCGGCGGTGGGGCGGCGTTGAAGACGACGTCGACCCAGTAGTTCGCCGCGCCGAAGGTGCGGTCCGGGAAGCCGGCGGAGCCGAATCGGTACACGCCGTTGGGGGCGCTCGCGGTGTTCGCCAACGCCTCCAAGGGCCCGTTGAGGAAGCCTCCGTTGGTGAAGTACCCGGGGTCCGCGGCGTACCGCCCCACCGGGGCGAAGTAGGACGCGATGTAACTGGTCCCCTTGGTCACCTTGACCGGCGTGGCGAACTGCACGGTCTGCCAGCCCGAGGGTGTCTCGCCGGTGAAGGTGGCCGTGGCCAGCTGCACCCCTGCCTCGGTCCACAGGGACGCGGTGTGCGTCCCTGTGTTGCTCGGACCCTTGTAGAAGCGGACCCCGTAGATGTAGCCGTCGGCGGTGGGCCGGAACCGCACCCCGAGCTCGACGGCGCTCGCGTCGTTGGCGTCCGGCGTGCCTGGGGTGGCGGTGCTGTCCCAGATGGTGCACGGGCAGGCGGCCAGGCCGGAGGTGGTGAACGACCACGACGCCGGGGCGGCCAGCACGTTGCCGGCCGCGTCCTTGGCCCCGGACACGGTCATCGTGTACCGGGCGGCCTCCGCCAGCGGCGCGGCAGGGGTGAAGGTGACCCGGCGGGCGGTGGCGTCGTACGCCGAGGTGCCCGCCACCGTCGCGCCCGCAGACGTCTTCAGGGTCACCCCGATGCTGGCCGGCTGCACCGACTCGCTGAAGGTCGCGGTGGGCGCGACGCCGACCGGGACGCTGGTGGCGCCCGCCCCCGGTGTGGTGCCGGTGACCGTGGGCGGCGTGGTGTCCGGCGGCGAGGTAAAGACGACGTCGACCCAGTAGTTGGCGGTGCCGGCGTTGCTGGGGAAGCCGCCGGTGCCGTAGGCGTACACGCCGTTGCCGCCGACCGTGCCGGCCGCCGGGACGCGCAGCGGCGGGCTGTCCACACCGGTGGAGGTGAACGCGTTGCTGTTGACGGAGTAGTAGCCGGTCGGCGTGTAGTAGGAGGCCACGTAGACGGTGCCGGCGGTCACCGCGACCGGCTGGGCGAAGGTGACCGTCTGCCAGCCGGAGGTGCTCTCGTTGGCGAAGGTCGCGGTCGCCAGCCGGGTGCCGGCCGTCGTCCACAGCGAGCCGGTGTGGGTGCCGGTGTTGCTGGGACCCTTGTAGAACCGCACGCCGGTGATGTAGCCGTCCACGTCCGAGCGGAACTTCACGCCCAGCTCGACGCCGCCACGGTCGTTGACGGTGACCGTCTGCGGGACCGTGGCGTCGGTCCAGATGCTGCAGGGGCAGACCCCTGGCGAGTTCGCCGCCGCCGCGGTGGTGAAGGTCCAGCTGACCGGCGCCGTCATCGCGTTCCCGGCGAGGTCCTTGGCCCCGCTCACGCTGACCGTGAACTGGGTGCCGGCGGCGAGGGGAGCGCTCGGAGTGAACGTGGCGGTCCGCGAGGTGGCGTCGTAGCCGACGCTGCCGGCGACAGCCGTGCCGCCGGAGGCGGTCACCGTCATGGCGATCGTCGACGGTTGCACCGGCTCGCTGAAGCTGGCCCTCGGCGTGGTCGTCGTGGCGTTGCTCGACGACCCGGGCAGCGGGGTCTGCCCGATGACGGTCGGCGGGGTGCTGTCGGGCGGGGCGACGGTCGTGTACACCACGTCCACCCAGTAGTTCGCCGCCCCGTAGGTCTGGGTGGGGAACCCGCTGGACCCGGCCAGGTACACCCCGTTGGGCGCCGTCGAGGTGTCCCTCGGGGCGGTCAGCGGCGGGGCCGACCAGTCCTTGAGCCGGAAGAAGTCCCCGTCGGCGGCGTACCCGCCGTTGGGCGCGTAGTAGGAGGCGAGGTAGGCCACGCCCGCGGCGACCGGGACGGCCTGGGCGAAGGTCACCGTCTGCCAGCCGGTGGCCGACTCGCCGCTGAACGTGGCCGTCGCCAGCTGCTTCCCGTCGGTGCCCCACAGGCTGCCGGTGTGGGTGCCGGTGTTGCCGGTGCCCTTGTAGAAGCGCACCCCGGTGACCCAGCCGTCGGCGGCCGGCACGAACCGCACGCCGAGCTCGAGCGGGGTGGTCTCGCTCACCGAGGGGGTCTTGGGGGTGGCCTGGCCGAACAGCGTGCACGGGCAGGTGACATCGATGGTCACCCCGGCCAAGGGGGTCTCGAGGTTCCCGCTGTCGTCGACGGCGCGCGACCGCAGGGTGACCGGGCCCAGCCCGGTGGCCTGGTAGGTGTAGCTCCAGGTCTCCCGGCCGGTCGCCGGGTGCCAGGTGGTCCCGCCGTCGGTGGAGACCTCCACGCCGCCGACCACACCGCCGCCAGTGTCGGCGGCCGTCCCGGTGACGGTGACGCTGCTGCCGTTGGGCACGGACGTGCCAGCTGCCGGGGCGGTGATGGTGGAAGTCGGCGCGGTGGTGTCGCTGGAGGCGGTGGCAGCCACCAGGCCGGCCATCAGGGTCGCCGGCTGCGCCTTCATGTCCGCGAGCACGTTGACGGTGGCCTGCTGCATCCGCACGTCCGGGGCGGCTGGGGTGCTCGGCGCGTCGTGCACGTCGTCCAGGCCCCAGGTCCACTGGATGGTGCCGGTGCCCAGGACCAGCGCCCCGCTGGGGGCGCGGTACATCGTCATGTTGTAGGTGGACACCCCGGGGGCGACCGTGCTGCCGTAGTCCAGCAGCAGCTGGGTCACCTGCTCGGTCTGGCCGGACAGGTGGAACAGCCCGGCCGGGCGGAACCCGTTGTCCAGGTCGGCGTCGAACTCGTAGCCCAGCGTGCTGGGGGCCAAGGTGGCGGTCTGCCCGGGGCTCTGCGTGGCGACGCTGGTGTTGCGCCAGAAGCGCATCTTGCCGTCGGCAGCCGGCACCTTGATGGGGAAGTCGCCGTTGTTGACCATGTAGGCGGTCCCGGTGAGCGCGTTCTCGGGACGTCCCCCGTCGGCCGGCGGGCTGAACCTCGGGTCTCGCCAGGTGCCCGTCCAGGTCGGCGGGTCGGCCGGGTCCACCGGTGCGTTGGACAGCGTCTCCTTGTAGGAGACCAGGGTGCGGTAGGAGGTCGAGGGACCGGCGATGCTGTTCTCCCACCTGCTCTTCCAGAACACCTCGTTGCCACTGAAGAAGGCGAGGTTCACCCCGGCGTCGCGGGCGGCTTCGACGTTGGCCCGCTGCCCGGCGGACCAGTACTCGTCGTGCCCGACGGACAGGAACGCCTTGTGGTTCTTGATCAGCCCGCCGCGCCGGTCGCTGTCGACGTCGGTGCTGTAGGACACGTCGTACCCGTTGCGTTCCAGGAACCGGATCATCGGGTACTCGTTGGCGAAGACGAAGTCCCGCCCCCAGGGGGAGGTACCCCGGGTGTCGAAGGGCCGGTTGTAGCTCACCTTCACCCCCCGGCCGCCGGGCCCGGGGTAGAGGCTGGCGCCGCCGTAGGTGTTGTAGGCCTGCCAGGTGGCGTCGGAGGTCTGGAACAGCAGGTCCGAGGTGCTGGCGTCGTTGCGGACGACGAAGACGATGTGGCTGGCGCCGCCGGTGTCGGCGCGCACCAACCGGGCGATGTAGACCCCGGACACCGCCGTCGTGGGCACCGCCCAGCTGGCCGAGTCCGCCCAGTTGCCGCAGTCGAGCAGCAGGGTGACGCTGTCGCTCATACAGGCCGGCTGGCTCTGCGGCAGGGGCACCGAGGGGTTGACCGTCGCGACCTTGCGGGCGCCCAGCCCGCCGTACCAGCCCAGGCGGTAGATGTCGAGCCGGAATGCCGCCGCGTTCGTGTTCACCTTGAACCGGACGGTGTCGCCGACGTTGACGCTGATGTCGGTGGCGAACCCCTGGATGGTCTCGTCGCCGTACCCGGTGATGTCCCACTCCGACTGCGGCGAGCCCGGCTTGCTGTTCTCGCAGGCGATGGATACCGGCGCGGCGCACGGGTCCGACGCCGCCCGGGCCGCCGGGGTGGGCAGGGCGATGAGGGTGGCCAGGGACAGCGCGAGGACCGCACCCAGGGTTCGGGTGCGGCCGCGACGGCGGACCTCGATGGGCGGGCTAGTAGGCACCGGTTCCCCTCACCACCGCGGATCCGGTCCGCAGCAAGATTTCGGCATCCATGCCGAGTGACCAGTTCTCGACGTACCCCACGTCCAACCGGACCGCCTCGTCCCACGGCAGGTCCGACCGGCCGCTGACCTGCCAGGCCCCGGTCAGCCCCGGCTTGACCCGCAGCCGCCGGCGCACCTGCTCGTCGTAGCGGGCCGCCTCCTCGGGCAGCGGCGGGCGGGGCCCCACTAGGGACATGGCCCCGGCGAGGACGTTCACCAGCTGGGGCAGCTCGTCCAGGGAGAACCGGCGCAGCAGGCGCCCGACCCGGGTGATGCGCGGGTCCTGCCGGATCTTGAACAGCAGTCCTTCGGACCGCTCGTTGAGGTGCGCCAGCTCGCCGCGCCGCGCCTCGGCGTCGATCACCATGGTGCGGAACTTCAGCATCGTGAACAGCCGGCCGTCGCGGCCCACCCGCTGCTGGCGGAACAGCACCGGCCCGGGGCTGTCCCACCGGATGAGCAGCGCGATCCCCGCGAGCACCGGGGCGAGCAGGGCCAGGGCGGCGGCCGCGACCACCCGGTCGACGGCCGCCTTCACCAGCCGGTGCTGGCCGAGGAACGTGGGTGCGTCCAGCCGGATCGCCGAGATGCCGCCCAGCTCGTGCAGCGCCAGCCGGGTGGGCGCCACCTCGACCAGCGAGGGCACCATGAGGATCTCGATGCCGCTGTCCAGCAGCGCCCAGGACAGGTCGCCAAGCCAGCGGCCGCGGGTGCGCCGGCCGGGCACGACCACCACGACGTCGCAGCCCAGGGCCCGGGCGACCCGCGGGACGTCGGTCAGCGTGCCGGCCACGGGTACGCCGTGCGCGGTCACCTCGCTGGCCCGGTCGAGCTCGTCGACGCACGCGGCGACCACCCGCACCTCGTCCTCCGCCCGGCCGAGCCGGGGCAGCAGCTCCGAAAGGGACCCGGCGTCCCCCACGACCAGGGCCCGCCGGGTGAGCGCTCGCGCGGGGCTGGCGGTCAGCGCGTACCGGACCAGCCAGCGGCCGCCGAGCGCGCACAGGGTCAGCAGGGGCACCCCGACGAGAACCAGGCCGCGCAGCAGGCTGGCCCGGGTGGCGACCTCGACGACGGCCAGGATGGCCAGCACGGTCAGGGCGGCGACGAGCACCCGGCGGGTCTCGACCACCGCGGAGCGCAGCGCCCGCTCGGCGTACCCGTCTACCAGCAGCTGGGTGCTGAGCCACAGGACCGGCAGCACGGCGAGGGCGACGCCCAGCCCCGGGCCCCGCAGCGGGCCGGCCGTCGCGTACCCCACCCAGGTGCCCACCGTGACCGCCAGCACGTCCGCCGCAAGCACCGCGTGCAGGTGCACCCGGCGGCGCCGGAGCGCCGCGGCCCGCCCCCGCGGCCCCGCGACGGCGCGGCCACCTACCTCGTCGTAGGCCGTCATGCGTTCCCCCCAGCATCTGCCCGGACGTCTCCCGCCCGGCCCCCACCGCGTCCCGCCCGACCCCTGGGCGAGATGCTGCTGATCGTACGAGAGAGGAGCGGCCGCGCTAGATACTCAATGTGACTATTTTTCCCGGCGGTAGGGGTAGTCCCGTTGCAAAGCGCCTGCAGTCAGTCACGTTGGGTATCGGGAGGGTCTCGGCCGGGGTCCGCCGCCTATGCTGCGGTGTCGCTGCCCACCCGACCAGGTGCCGCGCGCGCCGGAGGATCGCCATGTCCGACGACGGCTCCCCCACCCACCCGGCCACCGGTCGGGGGGCCGCCCAGTGGGCCGGTGACGCCACCGGCCACGCCGCCTTGCGGGCCGACATCCGCCGGCTCGGCGCGCTGCTGGGCGAGTCCCTCGTCCGCCAGGAGGGCCAGGACCTGTTCGACCTCGTCGAGCGGGTCCGGGCGCTGACCCGGGAGGACGGGGCGGCGGCCGCCGCGCTGCTGGGCAGCGTCGACGTACCAACAGCGATCCGGCTGGTCCGGGCCTTCTCGGCGTACTTCCACCTGGCCAACATCACCGAGCAGGTGCACCGGGCCCGGGAGCTGGGCCGGGTCCGGGCGGCGAAGGGCGGGTGGCTGGCCCAGGCGGTCGAGCAGGTCCGCGCGGCGCACCTGACCCCCGAGGAGCTGGCCGGCCTGGTCGGCCACCTCGGGGTCCGCCCGGTCTTCACCGCGCACCCGACCGAGGCGGCCCGCCGCTCCATCCTGACCAAGCTGCGCCAGCTGGCCGACCTGCTCGAGGAGCCCGACTCTCCCCGCCGGGACCGCCGGGTGGCCGAGCTGGTCGACCTGCTGTGGCAGACCGACGAGCTGCGGGTGGGCCGGCCCGAGCCGCTGGACGAGGCCCGCAACGCCGCCTTCTACCTCGACGACCTGTTCCGCGAGACGGTCCCCGACCTGCTCGAGGAGCTGGCCGGCCAGCTGGGCTCGCTCGGGGTGACGCTGCCCCCGCAGGCCGCCCCGCTGCGGTTCGGCACCTGGATCGGCGGCGACCGGGACGGCAACCCGAACGTCTCCCCCGCGGTCACCCTGGCGGTGCTGCGGCTACAGCACGAGCACGCCGTACGCGACCTGGTGGGCCTGCTCGACGGGCTGCTGGACGACCTGTCCACCTCGACCCGGGTGGCCCCCGCGACCCCGGAGCTGGCCGACAGCATCGCCGCCGACCTGGCCGTGCTCCCCGAGGTCGACCCCCGGCTGCGGCGGCTCAACGCGGAGGAACCGTACCGGCTGAAGATCACCTGCATCCGGCAGCGGCTGCTCAACACCCGGGCCCGGCTGGCCGCGCAGGGCCGGCACGAGCCGGGGCGGGACTACCTGGGCACCGCGGCGCTGCTCGACGACCTGCTGCTGATGCGCCGGTCCCTGCTGGCCGGCCGCGGCGGCCTGGTCGCCGAAGGCCGGTTGGACCGGGCCATTCGCACCGTGGCGGCGTTCGGGCTGCACCTGGCCACGATGGACGTGCGGGAGCACGCCGACGCCCACCACCACGCCGTGGGCCAGCTGGTGGACCGCCTGGGCGGGCAGTCCTTCCGGTACGCCGACATGCCGCGCGACTACCGCTACCGGCTGCTCTGCGACGAGCTGCGCAGCCGGCGGCCGCTGGCGCCCACCCCGCCGCCGCTGGACGACGCGGGGCGGCGCACCTACGAGGTGTTCGTCGCCATCCGCCGGGCCCTGGACGACTTCGGGCCCGATGTCGTGGAGAGCTACATCGTGTCCATGACCCGGGGCGCCGACGACGTGCTGGCCGCGGTGCTGCTCGCCCGGGAGACCGGCCTGGTCGACCCCCTCGGGGGGGTGGCCCGGATCGGCTTCGTGCCGCTGCTGGAGACCGTCGAGGAGCTGCGCCAGGCCGGCGAGGTGCTCGAGGCGCTGCTCGCCGACCCGTCCTACCGCCGGCTGGTGGCGCTGCGCGGCGACGTACAGGAGGTGATGCTCGGCTACAGCGACTCCAACAAGGCGGCGGGCATCACCACCTCGCAGTGGGAGATCCACCGGGCCCAGCGGCGGCTGCGCGACGTGGCCGCCCGGCACGGCGTACGGCTGCGGCTCTTCCACGGCCGCGGCGGCACCGTGGGCCGCGGCGGCGGGCCGACCCACGACGCGATCCTGGCCCAGCCGTGGGGCACCCTGGACGGGGAGATCAAGGTGACCGAGCAGGGCGAGGTCATCTCCGACAAGTACCTGCTGCCCGCGCTGGCCCGAGAGAACCTCGAGCTCACCCTGGCCGCGACCCTGGAAGCCACGGTGCTGAACCGGGCGGCCCGGCAGAGCCCCCGGGCCCGGGCCCGCTGGGACGCGACCATGGACCTGGTGAGCGAGGCGGCCCTGGTCGCCTACCGGGAGCTGGTGGAGCACCCGGACCTGCCGGCGTACTTCACCCAGGCGACCCCGGTGGAGCAGCTGTCCGCGCTGAACATGGGGTCCCGCCCGTCCCGGCGCCCCGACGGGGAGCCCGGGCTGGGCAGCCTGCGGGCGATCCCGTGGGTGTTCGGCTGGACCCAGTCCCGGCAGATCGTGCCCGGCTGGTACGGCGTGGGCAGCGGCCTTACCGCCGCGCGGGCGGCCGGCCACGGCGACGTGCTCGACGAGATGTACGCCGCGTGGCACTTCTTCCGCAACTTCCTGGCCAACGTGGAGATGACCCTGGCCAAGACCGACCTGGGCATCGCCGGCCACTACGTGGCGTCCCTCGTCGAACCCCGGCTGCACCCGCTGTTCGACCGGATCCGGGCCGAGTACGACCGCACCGTGGCCGAGGTGCTCGGCGTGACCGGCGAGCAGGAGCTGCTCGGCGCCAACCCGGTGCTGGCGCAGACGCTGCAGGTGCGTGACGCCTACCTGCACCCGATCAGCTTCCTGCAGGTGGCCCTGCTGCGCCGGATCCGGACGACGCCGTCCCCCGCCGGTGCCCCGGACGGTTCCCCGGACGCCGACCCGTTGCTGCGCCGGGCGCTGCTGCTCACCATCAACGGCGTCGCCGCCGGCCTGCGCAACACCGGCTAGCCCTCGACCGCCCCGGCAAGCGACACCACCGACCAGGAAGTGATACCACCGACCAGGAAGTTGGGCTCAGGCCGCCGTCAGTCAGGACGGCCCGGCGCCGCCGGCTCACCCGGCTCGGACGCCGACTCCACCGCGTCCGCGTCGCCCGGCTCCTGCCCCCGGGACCGGGCCAGGTGGGCGACGACCGCGCCCCCGGCCACCAGCCCCGTCCCGGCCGCCACCGCGGGCACTACCGGGAACCCGGAGCCGGTCGCCGCCAGCTTCTCCCCGAGGACGGCGGTGCCCGGCCCGCCGCCGGACGGGGCCTGCCGCATCTTGATGCCCCCGACCTCGACGCCGCTGGGCGTGTCGGCGGCCGCCGGCGTCAGCGCGATGGTCTGCACCACCGCCGCGCCCCACACGGTCGCGCCCCCCACCAGCAGCCCCTTCTTCAGGGCCTGCCGACGGGTCAGCCCAGCCTCTGCCTGCGCCGTCTGCTGCCGTGCCATGGCCTGCTCCCCGCCCCCGCTGTACCCAACCCCCCGGCCGCATCACGGCCCACTGGTGACCGAGGGTACACAGCACGGTGGGGGCGCGCGAGGGGTTCGGCAAAGTACGCTGGTCCGCCCCCGAGCCGGCCCCGCTCCTCTACCCTGCCGATCATGCAGGAGTCGCGCGTCGGCCCGCCGGTGGACGGCCTCACCGTCGTCGAGGTGGACGGGGAGGTGTCCATCTTCAACCCGGCGACCGGGGCCGCCGTGCTGCTCAACGCACCGGCCACCGACATCTGGTGGCTGGCCGACGGGGAGCACACCCTCGAGGAGATGACTCGGCTGCTCGCCGCGGCCTACCGGACCAGCCCCGAGACCCTGGCCGGCGAGGTGACGGCGGTGGTGGACCGGCTGCGCCGCGAGGGCCTCCTGCCCGGGGACGCTCCGTCGTGACCCCCGCCCCCGCCGGGCCACCGCCCGCCGCCGACGCCCCCCGTCCCGATGACCTGCGCCTGGCCGTCCTCGGCTGGCACTGCCGGGTGACCGGGACGGACCTGGTCGCCCGGTCCCGGTTGGCCGAGCTGTGGGCGGCGCTGCGCCACGAGGGCGAGGCGGTCGACCCGGTCCGCTACGTCGTGGACCCCGACGGGGTCTGGGTGGACGGTGACCCGCTGCCCGCCGGGGACGGGGCCGCCGCCCGGGTGGCCGCGGTCGGGGTGGACCTCAACGCCCGCGCCCTGCGGGCCAGCAGCCAGCTGGCCGTCCACGCCGGTGTGGTGGCCCGGGCCGGCGGCGCGCTGGCCGTGCCCGGCGCCTCCGGCGCCGGGAAGAGCACCCTGGTCGCCGCCTTGGGCCGGCACGGGTGGGACTACCTCTCCGACGAGGCGCTGTGCCTCGGGTACGACGACGCCCTGGCGTGGCCGTACCCCCGGCCGCTGGCGCTGGCCCCCGACGGCCTGGCGGCGCTGGGCCCGCCGGCGCTGGGCCCGCCGGCGCTGGGCCCGCCGGCGCTGGGCCGACCCGGTCCAGACGGCCACCCGGTGACCAGCGGACTGTTCGCCCCCGGCGAGCTGGGCCTGCGCGTGGCCATCGCCCCGCTGCCGCTGCGCTGGGTGGTGCTCGCCACTCGGGACCTAGCGGCCGACCCGCCCCGGCTGGTCCCGGCCCCCGCCGCCCGGGCGGTGCCGGTGCTGCTGGAACGGGCGTTCAACGCCTACACCCGCCCGGCGGACGCCCTGCGCCTGCTGGGGCGGGCGCTGGCCGCCGCGCAGGTCTGGCGGCTCAGCTACCGCGACGCGCCGGCGGCGGCGGCCCTGCTCGGGAACGTCCTGGGCTGATGCGGCCGCCGCTGCGGGCCAGCCACGCCAGCGCCTCGGCCGGTCCCGTCGCCGGTGCCGGCGGGGGGAGGGACCG